>NZ_JBSFTV010000031.1:0-104738 GCF_053591455.1 Streptomyces sp. NPDC003016 | reverse complement strand
CCGGCGCCCCGGACACCGGACAGAACCCTCCCTCCTCCCCTCCGTCCTCCCGCCCGACCCTGTCGGACTTCGACGACCCCACCCCCACCAGCACACCGACCGGCACACCGGACGCCGGCAACACGTCCCGGTCCGCCGACACCGGCACAGGTTCCTCCTCCCCGAGCAACGCGGGCCTCTCCGCACCGACCCCGCAACCGGCTCCCACACCGCCGGCCGGCGGCACCCCGTCCTCCACGGGCAGCAGCGGCGATTATCTGCGGGTCTGGGACCGCGTCAGCGAGGAGATCGTGGCGGCGTTCGTCTCCGATACCCCGTTCACGGGCGCGGACCTTCCTCCCGAGGGCATCCTCCTCGTCGCAACCGAGTGCGGAGCCAAGGCCCTGAGAATCCGGACCCCGACCACCGCGATAGCCTCGTAAGCCGCGTACTGCCACGCCCTACCGCCCCTGAAGGAGCTCCGCGTGACCACCCAGGACCAGGCGCTCGCCACCGCCGAGCGTTGGCTGAACCCCGAAGGCACGAAGGACCGCCGCGAGGTCAGGGTGCAGGAGTTCGACCTGGGATGGGTCGTGTGGGCCGCGCCCGCGCCGATGGAGCGTGACCCGGAGACCGGTGAGCGGCGGCCGCCCGCCGAGATCGGCAACGCGTGCGGCGTGGTCGACCGGCGTACCGGCGAGCTGACGGTGTGGCCGTCGGTGCCCGTCGAGGAGGTCGTCCGGATGTACCGGCAGAAGCACGGCGGCGGTTCGGCGGCGGAAGGCGCGCGTCCCGTCACCGGCCCAGGCAACACGGCTGTCTTCACGTACGTAGACCCGGCGACCGGCGAGGAGACGACCCTCTTCCGCACCTCCGGTCCGGGGCTTGCGCCCGTCGAGTACCAGGCCTGGTCCGAGCTCCAGCGCATGAACGTACCCATCGGCAACGTCACCGCGATCCATACCGACCTGCGCCCCGGCCTGCTCCCCGGCGGCTACACCGCCGAGCTCCTCAACGCCTTCCCCAACGCTCAGCTCTCCTGCGCCCACAACTACGGCGCCCGGCCCGAAACCCGCGCCGAAGGCATCGCCTCGCTGCTCCAGCACGTCGAGATGATGCACCAGATCGCCGGCCAGCAGCCGCCGCCCCGCCCGCACCGCGTCCCGGTTCCCCCGCACGTGACCCCCGCCGAGCCGATGCGCGACGTAGCCCTGGGCCGGCACCTCGTCGAGGTGTTCGGCCGGGACGGCGTACGCCGCTACGACGCCGACGACGCAGCCGGCAGCCAACTGCCCGAGGCCGCCCAGTCGACGCTCACCTGGGCCGGGCTCCCTGCCGACCTCCCCCTCTTCTTCACCGCCGACCGGCCCGACAGCCCGCCTGCCGGTGGCCTGTTCACCGACATCGCCACGAACCTGCGCGAGCGCCGCAGCCCGGCCGACGCCGAGAAGATCAACGCCCTCGCGCACCTCGTCCGTATCGGCTGGGACGGGGTAGCGGTCGTCGCGGTGCAGTGCCAGCCCGGCCCGACGGAGCCCAACGGCCTCGGCGCCCTCTGGGCCGTCGACCCCGTCAACGCCGCCGCCCGCTACATCAACGTCTCGGCCGCCGCCTTCGCCCGCTCCCTCGCACTGCTCGCCACCACCCGGCAGCAGATGCAGGGCCTGGACCCGGTCGCGGCCGGAGCGGCAGTCGCTGCGTTCCAGGAGCAACTGGCCGCCATCGACGCCTCGGCTCTGGTGAATCCGGACGGCTGGTGGTCGCTGATCGTCGAGCAGATGTGGCACGGACTGTTCTGATCGGGCGCTGCACCTGCCTCTGGGGCTGGGGCGGCGTACAGCACAGGCGTCGAGTCCGCGTGCCTGCCCGTATTCCTCCTCGACGGCGGCCGGGCGGGTGAATTCCCTGCATGAGCCCCAGAACCCGGACGCCGGCAGACCAGCAGACCAGCAGACCAGCAGACCAGGGAGCCTTCCCCATGCGTGCAGAAAGCTCCATGCCCCACCAGCAGCCCCACCCGGTGCCGGCCGGCCCCGAGGAAGCCCTGGAGCTCGTGCGCAGCCGCTTCGGGCAGCCCACCCTGCCCGACGGCACGCTCGTACCCTTGCGGGTCGAGGAATTCGATCTCGGTTACGTCGTGTACGCCGTCCGTCCCGAGCCCGCCGCCGGAGGGGTCCCGCGACCCGCAGAACCGGGTGGCAGCAGCATCGTCGTCGCCAAGGACAACGGTGAGATCGCGACCGTTCCCCACTACCCGCCGCCACTCGCCATCGAAGTGTTCAAGAAGCACTACCGCCCAGGCACCTAGCTCACCCAGGTTCTGCCCGGCGGCCCATGCGACTGCCTCGGACGGGGCCCGTTGTGCCTGGGGCGGACCTTCGGCCTTCGACCCCGGCCACCTCGGGCCGGTCAGCAGCGGGGCGCCGGAAAGCCGGGAGGCGCCGCAGCGTGCTGCGCCGGAGGAGTTGTTCGAGCCACAGGCAGGGCTGCGCCCACCGACCGGGTCCGAGCGGCCGTCGTCGGTGCGGCCGCGAGGCCGGAGGGGGTGAGACGGGAACCTGGTTACTGGGCTTGAAGCTGCCGCAGGAGCGGCTTCCACCGTCGTGACCAGGGACGGACAGACCGGCCCCGGTGAATCACTGGTGAGGCAGGCGGGGACGGCCCGGCCGATCGCGGAGGCCGCCCGGAGGCCGGAGGCACGGCTCGCACGCTGCGGCACTACGACGAGACCGGTCTGCTGCCGCCCGCCGGGATCGGGACGAACGGCCACGCTGCTACGAGGAGCGTCGGCGGCTGCGGCTGCGGCTGCGGCTGCGGCTGCGGCAGATCCTCGTGCTGCGGGAACTGGGTGTCGGGCTGTCCGAGGTCGGCCGGGTCCTGGCCGAGCAGGTCGACGAGGCGGAAGCCCCACGCGGCCACCACCGCAGGCTGCTCGCCGAACGCGACCGGCTGGGCGCCCTGGCCGACGCCGTCTCCCGCACGCTCAGCGAACTGGGACAGTCCAGAAAGGACGGTGGTGGGCCCATGACCGGCATCAACCGGCCGGAGAACCTCTTCAAAGGGGTCCGGCCCGCCCAGTACGGGGAGAACCTGCGTGACTTCCCGAAGCCGGCGGGGAAGGCCGAGGAGTACACCTCGGCGCTGAGCGGGGCAGAGATCGAGGCCGGACAGCGTAGGCGCACGGCGCGGATGATCCGGCCGGCCGAGCTGCCGGCCGTCGGCACGCCCGCGAACGCCGACCCGGTGCGGGCTGAAATCGACGCCCGGTACCGGACGCTGAGCGAGCTCCACACGGTCTCCGCCGAGGAGCGCCGCGCGATGGGACGCTCCTGCGCCCGGAACGAACAGCGGCGCGCGGCGTACGAGGCGATCGCACCGGGCCTGGCCGCCTACCGGCGCGACGCTATCGATGCCTACGCCACGGCCCGGCTGAACTGACCCGGATCCGGCCGCCTCAGCCTCCGCCGGCGCCGCCGAGGGAACAGGCCAGCGGAGGAGGAGGTGAACCCGTACTCAGTACAGCGAGAAGCCACCGCTGTGCCGCCCCTGGCTCTTCTTCCGGGGCTGCGAAGGCTCTCCCTCCGAGCGCCTCGGCCCGTCCGGATCCGAAGGAGCGCCACCGCTCGCAGGCACCTCCCCCTGCCTGATCTGCTCGCGCTCCTCGTCCGAGAGCGCCTCCCACTCGCCGCGCAGGGATGCCATGCCGCTGCCCAGGGCGCGTACCGCCGAGGGATCGTCCAGAGCGCCGCGCAGGGTGACGCGGCCCGAAAGCAGCTTCTCCGCCGTGTCCTGCAGTTCCTTGCTTGCGCCACTTCTGTCGTCGGCCAGCTTGCGCAGTGCGGAGTTCAGCGAGCGGACCTGCTCCGGTTCGAGCGCTTCGTCCCACACGCCGCGGTCCGGGGAAGGCCCTTGGGGGTTACGGGAGTTCTGGGGGTTGTGGGGTTGCTGGACCATCTCGCTTCTCCTCACCTCTCGTCACCCGAAGTATCTCCCGCCGCGAGCTCCAGGCCGATGATGAGGCCGTCTCCGCAGTCGCTCGTCAGCACCTCATGGCGGGGGGGTACGGGAGCCGGTCTTGCGACGACACCCTTCAACACCCAAGGACGCTCCATCCGAACGGATCGGTGATGGGTCGGCAGGCCAGGGCGGGAAGCTCCCGAAGGCACGGCCTGTCTTGGCCGCCCACCGCCCACCGCCCACCGCCCACCGCCCACCGCCCACCGCCCACCAGAAGCTTCACTGCTGGGTACGGGCCCCCCAACAACCCACCGGCGGGATCAAGCGGGGGAGGACTCCGCCGGTGGCGCCATGGCCGTAGCTCCGGCACGAGCTCTGCAACGGTCAGCAGCGCCGGGCCCGACTGCGCCCGCCGCCACACCTGTCGGGCCGGGGTGATCGAAGACGCACGAATCCAGTCGGACTTGCGGCACTTGGGCGTCAGGTCCTGTTCGGTTTGCTTGGCTTACTCCAAGCACTGACGCTTCCGGTACGTTGCGTTTCGCGACTTTGCGGTCACTGCCGATGCAGGGTCATGAGCCTGCGCCCGCCCGGCAGGGCGATGACGCCACCGCGGTCGGCGTTGCCCGCGAACCAGGCTCCGTGCTCGGACTCCCCCGACCAGCGCGCGCGTCGACGCCACGTACGCGCGGCCAGCACCGGCGTCCAGTCCTCATCCCTGCTCCCGTCACCGAGTCCGAGTTGCACAGCAGTGCCCGCACGGACTTTGACATCTGGTCTGCGGACCACGGAGCAGTACCTCCAGGGGTGGGACTTCAGAACGCTCTCGACGACACGCAGCCAACGCAGCGCCTTGGCCGGACCCGCCAGCAAGAAGGCAACGGGAATCAGCAGGAGGGATGCGGTGCCCGAGACGAGCTGCGTCTCCTCACCCTTGAACGCCCTCGCCACAATGAGCAGGGCCAGCCACACGGCAACCCTGACAAGGAGGCTGATGCGAGCCCTGCGCCGGGCTTCCCGAAAAGCCTGCCGGGTGGCGGGATCTTCAAAGGCACACTTGGTCAAAGGGAGGGAGTCGGAGAGACCGGACTTCACGCGCACAACTCCTCGTCATGGGGATCAGCAACAGTAATTGCGCGAAGGCCTGCGCTCAGGGCTCCGAGGTCGGCCTTCTTGGCCGCGCCATGCGGCCCTTGTCGCGGGGCCGCGGGGCCGCGGGGTCGCGGGCGATCTCCGGGTACTCCCCCAACGGGAATCCGGCTGCCACGGTCCAGAGTCATGTGACCCTGCTCCCCAGGCGCGACCAGTGCCATGCACCTTTGACGCCGCGGCACAGGTGTACGGAAGAAGAGCGATACTCCCAGGCTTACTCACGGAGCGCCTTCCGGACCCCGCGCAGGGCTGGAAGATCCTGATTGGCAACCGCAGCTTTCGATATACGAGACGTACTGCGCGTGCCGGTCAGGAAAGCGCGAGGAGCATGAGCCTGCCCAGCCATACCGCCACACAGCGAGAAGCTCCCGATGCACGATTCTGTCCGTCCTCGACATCAGCTTCCACCAGCAGCCCGTCCCTTGTTCACCCCCGCCATCGGCCACAGACGGATTCAGGAGGGAAAGCGTCCCGGAGGCGGCACCATGGCCGCCGGCCCGGCTCCGGTCCTGCGCCGCAGCAGCGCGAGGAGCAGTCCGCCGATCAGCATCAGCAGTCCGACTCCAGCGAGGCCCAGACCAGTCAGCCACACGCCCTGCTCCATGGGCTGGGTAGTGACCTTCGGCGTACCGACCGGATCAGCCAGATGTTCTTCGCCCTTGTAGGCCACCGCACCGGCCTTGTCGGCCGGCGGTGAAGCGGCGGCCTTCACGGCGGCAGCGGCATCGATCTGCCCGTATCCGACCTGGGCATCGCGGCCGCCCGGCGGGTGGTGGGCGGTGCGCGTCAGGATCGTGCGGACCTGGGCGGGCGTGAGTTCCGGGTTGTGGGAACGCATCAGCGCCACGACACCGGCCGCGAGTGCGGTCGCCGGTGATGTCCCGTTCACGGGCCGGTAGCCGCCCTCTTTCACCGCACTCACGATGCCTACGCCGGGCGCAGCCACCGAGTTGTGGGTTCGCACGGTCGAGAACTCCGCTCGGCCACCACCCTGCTGCGTGGCAGCGACAGCGATCGTGCTCGCGTAACCAGCGGGGAAAGAACCGTTGGTGGAATCGTCTCCGCTGTTCCCGGCCCCTGCCAGGACGGTCACCCCGTGGCTCACCGCGTAACCCACAGCCTCCGCGTCGTACTTGAAGTACGTGGTGAAATCGTCGCTCCCGAGGGACATCGAAATGACATCGGCACCGTGGTCAACCGCGTACCTGATGCCATCCGCGATTGGTTCGAAGCCCTCCCCCTGCTGCTCCTCACCGTCCTTGGAGTCATCGATCACCCTGACCGACAGGATCTTGGCCTGCGGAGCGACTTTGAGTACGTCCGAGGCCATGGCCGTACCGTGCACGCCCCACTCCGGACTGGCTGGGTCGACGCCGTCCTTGAAGAAGTCGGGTCCGGTGGTTACTTTGCCTTTCAGCGCCGGGTGATCGGCATCGACTCCGCTGTCGAGGACAGCGACGGTGACGCCCGCGCCCCGGCTGACCTGATGGGCCGCCGCAAGGCGGAGCGCATCCGCCTCCCACCCGCGGGGGGTTGCTTCGGCTGCTGCCGCGGGCGCCGCGGCCAGGGCGTACAAGAGTCCGCTCAGCGCCAGGCCGACCGCGATCGGCCGTACGTGCCAGGAATTCATGACTCCGCCCCTGCCTTCTGCAGTTCGTCGATGTGTATGCGGAACAGCTCGACGACATTGCCCGCTATGCCGTGCCACGACTCCCGGTCACTCGTCACGTCGAGGTCGTCCGCGTCCGGCATGTCTCCGGCGACTCGCCCGTCCGCAGCTCCCGTGGTCGCCGCGATGGCGTAGGGGAGGTTTTCGCCGCCCGTCCGGCTGAGCCCCGCACCATTACGCTTGTCGGCCTTCCAGCCGGCTGCGAGGGTGCCAGGCACCGGCAGCGGATTCACGGTACCCGCCTGCCCGTCCTGTTCGAGGAAGAAGTCTTCCAGCTCCTTCTTCCCGGACTCGCCTTCGGGAAGGACGATGAGCACAACCGTCGCGACCGTGTTTCCGGTCGGATCGATGTACGTGGCGCGCAGCACGGCTTTGCATCCGAGCCGGTTCGCGGCTCGCTTGACAGTGGCGGTCAGCCCTTTGTCGCATGAGGTGTCGGGCGAAATGCCGAGCCGGTGCCAGCTTGCGTTCTTGGGCTCTGTGACGTCACCGGCCCGGCCGTCCTTCCTGCCGAGATGGTCGGGGAAGAGCTGGTCGGCGGGCTCGTCCCGCCACAGCACAGGTCCGTAGGCGGGATTGGCGATCGTCTGCCGACTGTTGCTGTACGCGTGCATCGCGACGGCGCCGCCGCCCACCAGCGCGAGCGTCCCGGCAAGAACGAGCAACACACCGAAGACCACGCGGACAGAACGCCCTCCTGAGCCAGGAGGATGCGGGCCGGAAGGGCCTACGGGCCATCCCCCTGGAGGGCCGACCGGTACATGGGGCGCATAGACCTGCCCCTGCTGCCCTTGCTGGTACTGCCAGCCCCCTTGCTGGGGCGGTGGCTGCTGCCCGTACGGGGTACTGGCGCTGCCCGGGCCTCCGGGCGGCGTCGAATAGGACATCATTTCCCTCTCGCGCGATGCTTCCGGTGAGGGGGACGATGAGCGGCCAACCGCATGCGGCAGCAGTGGCGTTCCGGCCCACGTACGACGAAGTTATGCGTTGCCGGCGCACACGGTGCGGCACGACATCCTCCGGACAAGCCCTCCCCGTTTGGCACCCAACAGCTTATGGCGTGCGCCAACGCGAAGGCCCCTGCCCCCGTGCGGCTTCCGTGCAGGAATGGTGATCGGGGCTCTCGCCTCCCCCACCTCCCCCGCCTCCCAGGCAGGCAACATGCCAACTTCAGCCGACTGCTGTCCGCAAGGACCGGGCGGTATCGGCTCTCACCATGTTGGTGGCGGACTCTGATACCGATCTCTCACCTCATCAGCTCTGGCGCGGGTCACCGGCCCTCTCCTCGTTCGGGAGGAACTTCTCCAGACGTTCGGTGAGGAGGACCGAGAAAATCCCCCGCGCGACCAGAGGCGAAAAGAACGCGACAACGGACAGCACAACCGTCAGGAAAGTACCTACCCCTAGTGTCATGGTCGCCAATGCCAACAGGCTGATCAGCAGCGCGTAGAGACCAGAAGCATGCAGCGCCGGGTCCCACATGGGAAACGTACGGATCGCGCGCAGGTCACGTCCCTCGGGAAGTTCCTCAGCCGCAGGTACGAACGCTCCTTCCGGCATGTCCGAACCGTCGGCAGTCTCCACCCAGCCCATGATGTAGCGCCGGCCGCTCAAGACCAATACCGCATAACCGACCGACGCTCCGTACTTCAGGTGGTCAGCCGACGGCCGCCAGTAGAGCCTCGCTCGGCTGCCTGCCAGGCAACGGCTCAAGCTCGCCGGGTCGATGATGCGAGCCACGTACAGATCCAGAACACCTGCGTCCGCGCCTGCCATCCGCACACAAGGCTGTAACCGCCCCACCGTGGATTCCCTCGGCGGTCGTTCGTCCGCCTGTGCTCGTACGTCGACCACGGTGACGGAGAGGGAACGTAATTGGCCTGCTCTCAGGGCGATCCTGATGCTGGTGAGGGGACCGGCGCGCGCACGGCCCAGCGGAAAGAGCACCAGAAAGAAGACAATCCAGCAGAGGTCCAGGACCACCATTGAAGTGTCTGCCGGTCCTCCGATCTGCGACTCCAGTGCGTCTCGGTCACCATCGACGAACGCGC
This sequence comes from Streptomyces sp. NPDC003016, assembly GCF_053591455.1. NCBI lineage: Bacteria > Bacillati > Actinomycetota > Actinomycetes > Kitasatosporales > Streptomycetaceae > Streptomyces > Streptomyces sp. NPDC003016. The sequence continues at coordinate 95,930 of NZ_JBSFTV010000031.1, read as the reverse complement.
CGAGGGCGGGCGAAGACGGCGCGTAGAGCACCCAGACCCGGTCACCGATCTCTGCGCGTGAATCGGAAGCAAACGAGTCCTCGACCGGCTCGTCTCCTCGATCGAAGGGTACGGATACCTGAACGTCGGAGGAGTAATGACTTGTCTTCTGACTTCTCACGACCTCCGAAGACAGAACCTTCTCTACTTCCAACGCGCGAATCGTATGCCCGGCATCCACCATCTTCCAGGCTTGCGGCGACGGTGAGATCACCGCATGAGAAACGAGGGATACGGGAATGATCCAGACGCAAAGCCCGAAACTGATAATGCCCGTGTGGTGGTCCGGCCACCAGTATTTACGTGTACCCGCTCCGCCCGAATTGGGATACGGACCACGATGAACAATTACCAGGGCTCCGACGAGACCGGCAACGGCCAGCCCAAGGCAAATGAACAGATCCCACCGGGGCAGCGGAGTGGATTGCCGCATCCAGACTCGGGCGACCGTAGCCAGAATCCCCAGACCGGCCATCGCCAAGCACACCGCGAGCGCGTGGGGCTTTCCGCTCACCCGAAGTCGTCCCTGATGTCACGCTGCCGGGGAGATGCCTGAGGATTCGCCTCGGCCTTCTTCTGCGGTGAATTCTTGTCCGTGGAGCCGTCCGGGGCGACCACCTCCCCGCCCACTCCCGCGGCAGCGGCGCCGACTCCACCCAGCGGCACGTCGATGGCGAAGTGCGGGCCATTTCCTCGCCGGCCACCGCCGGGCAACCGTGTGGCGTCGAAGTCGGCGGGGGGAGTGAACGAGCCATCCACCCCACCCTGCTGGCGATGGTGACCCACAGCTCCCAAACCTACTCCGCCGAGAGCACCGCCTGCGGCATTCACCGTGACGTTCTTCAGCCACTCCGGCTTTTCACCACGGTCCTGTGAGATTTTGTCGACGGCGAGCCCGCCACTGACATTGCCCACTACGCCACCCGCCATGTTTTCCGCAGCAAGCATGCCAAATCCCGCCGTACGACGGTTTCGCATTAAGTAGCGCGCCCCTCCTGCCCCGGCCATCCCCAAGGGCGTGCCGACAAAGGATGCCACGCCTCCCTGCCAGGTAGCCTCGTAAAGTCCCGCTCCATCGACTCCGTCGGCTGACGCCCCCGCGCCCACGGTCGCACCGAATGTATTCCCGGCCCAGTTGATGCCGAAGTCCATCAGGAGCTTGGCCAGCTTCCCTGATCGCTGAAAGCTGCGCATAGCTGCGGCAATGCTGTGCAACAGTCGGCCGAGTTGTTCCGAGAGACGAATCGCTTGACCGGCCAGCCTGGCAACGTTCGTCGCGGCGGCTGCGCTTCCGAGACCAAGCGTCACGAATGAAAGAGCCACCCCGACACCGATGGAGACGCCGATCTCGATATAAATATCGTGAATTTCCGAGTTGATCTGCTCAATGGAGTCGGCGGCTTCGTCGAGCTGCCTGGCAACTTCGTCGTACTGCTCCGTCGCCTTACCGACCTCCGCCTTTACCTCTCCCCAATGCCTCTTGAATGCTTCAGCGGCGGGACCGCGCCAGGTGGTCCCCACTACGGCGTCAACGCGCTTGTCAAGGGCTTTCAGCAAGCCGTCGAGGCCCGCGAGGTCGGACTGCAGCCGACGCCACGCCTTGGCTGCCTGCCGCAACTCCTCAGGCCTACCCCCAGGATTTACGAGCTCGATTCCAAGCTCAACAAGTTCCTCGGTCGCCGACTCACTGCCACTCACTTCTTACCCCCATCGCCTTTTCCCCCAAAAAGCGCCGCAACACCCTCGTCAGTCACTTCAGTGTTACGGTTGACCTTTCTCAGAGCATCAGCGACGGAATCCAAATACTTGTGCACTACCTGCATGGCATCAGCGGCGTCCGTGGAGTACTCGATGTAGGCATTTCTCACCTCATCGGATTCTGTAAGGAGGCCAAATCCGTCGGAAATCGCCTCTTCTCCTGTTTCGTCTACGAATTTTTTCAGGTGTGCTCGTAAATCATACGCGTGGTGCTCAAACTCACGAGCGAGTTTTCTACATGCGTCCTGTTCGTAAAATGGTGCGTCGCCAGCCACTTGCAACTCTCATTCGCATCGTTCGACCAAGAAGGATCGCTTACAGCGGGACCTTGAGGCATGAGCCGAGCAGGTCTGCGGCCCACGCCCGACCCACGACGCGTATGGAACGCTCCACCCTCACCGCGTACCCCTGTGACCTGCCCAACGACCAACAACCAAGCAGGACATGGTTTTGTCCTACTGAGCTCTTTCAGAGTGGTCACTGATCAGGTGAAGGGGGCGGCGTCTGCAACGCGCGAGGCTCCCGTGCCGTTGAGGGAGGTGTTCGACGTCTCGACTCATCGGCCCAGGAGCCACGTTGGTTCCCCGTCCTGCCGCATTCGACCTGCCCCATGCCCTGGTCGAGTGGGTCACCATGCTCATCGTCACCCGCGAGGGTGACCGGCGCTGCAAGCTCCCGCCGCACCAGCGTGCCCTGGTCGGCCTGGTGCACCTACGCAGGCACGACACCCTCACGCAGCTCGCTGCCGGCTTCGGCATCTCCATCGGCACCGCCCACGCCCACACCACAGCCGTCGTCGACCTGCTCGCCGACCGCGCACCCGGCCTGCTGCGCGCCCTGCGCGAAACCGACCCCGACTACGTCCTGATCGACGGCACCCTCGCGGAGTGCGACCGAGTCGGCGACAGCCGGGCCGACTACTCGCACAAGCACCGCCGACACAGGGTGAACGTGCAGGTGGTGACCGACCCGGTCGAGCGGCTGCTATGGATCTCACCCGCACTGCCCGGCCGTGCCCACGACCTGACCGCGGCCCGCACCCACCGAATCATCCGGATCATCCCGATCTGCGAACACCAGGGCATCCCCGTCCTCGCCGACCGCGCCTACATGGGAGCCGGTCCGTGGGTGACGACACCCCTCAGACGCCCACCAGGCCGCGACCTCACACCGACCCAGCGCACGGTCAACCGCGCGCTCCCGGCGGCACGGGCACCGGTGGAGCGGGGCGTGGCCCGCCTGAAATCCTGGCGCATCTTCCGCAGAGCCCGGTGCAGCCCGAATCGAATGTCGTCAATCGCCGCGGCCGTCCTCACCCTGGAACGGCAACGCTGAAAGAGCTCAGTCACTCCACCTGTGGCATCGGCGATCAGGCCGATGCCTTACTCCCACGAGTCCTGGAAGTCGTCGCAGGCCTTCTCCAGCTCAGCAAATCCGGAACCACCCATCGGCCCGATATCCTTCAGCAGCTTCATCACGGCCCGCATGTCGTCTGCACACTCGCCCAGCCGAGTCGCGAGGTGGTTGGGCACGTCGAACTCGACCCTGTAACAGCCAGGCATGCGTGTTGCTGCTCTTCCTGCCCTCGGCAGGGGGCCACCGTCCCGCGACTGCCTGCCACAGGACGAGGCTCATTCTCTGTAATCCGGCTTACTGACACTGGTTCGGGGGGTGTTGAGCGTAGGGATTGGGGTGCTGCGGGGCCTGCGACGGAGGAGCGGTGGGGTACTGCTGTTGGGCATTGGGGTACGAGGGCTGGTTAGGGTAGCCCATGCCCGACGGGAAGATTCCTCCGTTGGGGCCACCGGGGCCCGGGCCGTCATTACCGCGGCTGCGGCGGCTGCGGATTACGGCGAAGACGATGCCGCCGATTACGACTACGGCTGCGACGCCGGCGATGACGAGGATGCCCCTGGAGGAGGACTTCTTCTTGGCCTGGTTCGCCGAGCTGCCGTTGCCCTCGGATTCCTTACCGGAATTCGTGGTCGTGGAGGACGGGGCCTGGGCGAGAGGGCCCTCCTTCGGGCCCTTGGGGATATCCATCGTGAGGGCCGACCCAGGACGGGCGATCCCGTAGCCGTACTCATCGTCCGGCGCCTTGAGGTCGCCGTGGTGAAGGAATGAGGCCGACTTGATCATGCGGTTGATTACTTGGCCCGCTGTGAGATCGGGGTACTTGGAACGGACCAAGGCGGCGATGGCAGAGACGTAGGCGGTGGCGTCAGATGTGCCGCTTGCTTCCGAATAGCCGCCTGCACGGTCGGGGTCCGCTCGCAGGATTCCTGCCCCGGGGGCAGCAAGAGTGACCCCCTTACCGGAGTTCGATTCATCCCAGAACGTGAGGGACTCATCAATGGCAGTCACAGCAACCACACCTGGAAGGGCGGCCGGGTAGTTTACAGTGGCCCCGTCATTCCCCGTACCCGCTACGACTACGACGTCGCGCTCTTGCGCGTACGCAATAGCTTTAGCCCCCTTTGAGCCCGGATAAGCGCCGTCATCATTGAACGAAAGATTGATTACCTTTGCGCCCTGATCTACCGCATAGCGGACCCCTTCAGGCCAAGCCGCTCTATCCATATATTTTCCATCACTAGCCCGCACCGGCAAAATTTTGGACTTTGGCGCCAAGCCAACAACCCCTGCAGAATTGTTTACGCCGTGCCCATGACCGGCGATGAGGCTAGCCATTCCCGTGCCATGTCCACTGTCATCTTGGTGAGGATCCCCACCGGAAGCAAAGTCCTTCCCCGGTAGCACTTGCCCAGTCAGGTCTGAATGACTGGCGTCAACGCCCGAGTCGACGATAGCAACCGTGACACCCTGCCCCTGGGACGTCGCCCAAACCTTCTCCGCGTCGTACACCCTGAGTGCCCATTGCTTGTCCCGTACAGGATCTGCTGAGGCCATTGGGGCTGAAGTGAGGAGCAAGGCTCCTGTCAGCGCCACGACTCCCGCCGTGGACCAGACTCGCTTGGCACCCATTCCTTGCTCCTCACTCAACTACGACTGGTTACGCCAGCCCGCATGCGCGAACCGTCGGCAGCTTGCCATCCGGACCGCTTGTGTGCCTACTCGATGTTCCGCGGCACGTTGCGCTTGCGGTCCTCCTCCGAGACCCAGGTCTCCTCATCCTCGACCAGGTAGTCGGGACGCTCGCCCCGGCTGTTCTCTTCCTCGGAGCGCCTGCCGTTGCCTCGGCCCATGCCACCGGCCATACCGCCTGCCATGCCGCCGCGCTGCGATCCACCTCGACTGCCGTGGAGGCCCGCACCTGTGCCTGCGCCCTTACCGGAAGGCGCCTTGGCCGCGCCGACCACGCCGCCACGAGCCTTCGCGAGGGCTCCTCGGCCACCAGCACCAACACCGCCTCGGCCCGCAGCGCCAGCTCCGGCGCCACCGCCCATACCACCCATGCCGGCCCGGCCTCCCGTACCACGCCCGGCTGCTGCGCCGCCCGCACCGCCAACCAGGCCGGCGCGGCCGCCAGGGGTTCCGATGCCGCTGCGCCCAGCGGGAGAGATCCCGCCGCGTCCCGCACCACCGATGCCGGTGCGCGCACCAGTGCCGAGACCAGGCCCTCCAGAGGCGATAACACCCTGCACACCACCGGTACCGCCGCCGCTACCGCCAGGCCCGATTCCGCCGGAACCTACGGAGGGGCCTGTTCCCGTCAGCCCGGGAGAAATACTGTCCACGTTCGTCTTCGCCACTGGGAGCTGCGCACCCCCCGTAATTCCCTTGGCGCGAGGCACCTGAGGCGCAGCACTGATCTTGCTAGTCCCGCCAGCGCTCCACGGCTTGGGAGCCGAACCCGCCGCGCCTGGGCCACCCCTCGAAGGAGTCGGCATCGAGATGGGAGGAGGCATCTCAATGTTGTTGGTGGGCGGAGCTGGGAAGGGGTCGCGTGTGTCGTCAACTTGCGGAGGCTTCGAGTAAGCCTTGTAGTTGACCGCCAGCTGCTCCATAATCGCCACCCCCTTCAGCTGCTCTTCCTTGCCCTGCGACAAAGAGTCGGCGTTCGCTTCGCGGGCGGCATCCGTATTGACACCCTTGTTGATGTCCTTCAGTAGCTGCCCGTCGTCCCGCTCGTCGTCCCACATCCTGTCCCAGGCGCTGGACCAACCAGAAGGCACCTTGACGTCCCGCATCTTCTCCTTGGAGGCCCGCAGGTCCTTCTGCACAGCCTCCATGACTGCCGCGTTGTGATTGGCCCATGCAGCACCGTTCTGGATTTTCTGCATGATCCCATTGGCCTTCTTGCGAAAGGCTTCGGCTGCTTCGCCCTCCCAGTGCTCCAGGACGTTCTCGACGGCCGCTTTCATCATGCCGACGACGCTGTCCTTGGCGGAGACGCTGTCCACCCCTCCACTCTTCCCGTCACCGTCGCCACCGGAGAGGATGTTGTGGACAGACTTCCAGTGCTGACTGACCTCGTAGATCCTGCCCGGGTCCGAGTCCAGGATCATCGCGCGCAGCTCGGGGATACCCATCTTCATGAAGGGGGTGTCGATCTGCGATCGATCCGGCCCCCCCATCCCCCCGTTGTGCTGCTCCTCAAGCTTTTCGTCGTGCTTGTCCTTGATGCGCTGCTCTTCAGCCTTCTGCCGAGCTTCAAGCTGCGCAGGCGTGGGCGGCGGTACGTACGCCATCTTCGAACATCCTTTCCGTCAGAGACCGATTTCCAGCAACCTGCTTAGTAGGCCGAGCTCTTGGAGCCGGAGCCAGCGCTTACACCCTGCTTGTTGGCGTGCTCCTGCTCGGTGTACTTGTCCCTGACCTTCGAGGCGCTCTTGCCGAATTCATCGACCAACTCGTGCAGACCCTTGATCATCTTCTCGATCCGGGCCTTCTGCTTCTCGTGCGCGTCGTGGAGGCCGTTCGACTCCAGGAACTTCTCGCTACCGAAGGCACTGCTCGGGATGGTCGTCTCGTACTTCGCCTTGCCGTTCGCCTTCTCCATGTCCGTGAGAAGGCCATTGAGCTTCCGGATGACCTCATCCAGTGCGCTCAGATCGACCCGCATTCCGTTGCTCATACCCCGTTGTCCTCTCCCCTGTTTTCTTAACCTGACTGCCTGACGCGCTTGTTCCGCCAGTCCCGTACCGCTACGCCGCTGCCGCTCGCCACGAGCACCAGCAACAAGCCCGCGCCCACCACGTACATCGCGACCCGGCGCTCCTGCTCCGCCTCCGTCTCGCCCATCGTCACCGCCATGGGGATGACCTCGCCCGCGCCCGCCTTGACCGGTGGGTCCGGTTCCGGGTGGGTGCCTGGGGCGGAGTCGTCCGAGAGGGCGGCTACCGGGTCCACTACGCCCCAGCCCAGGTAGCGGTTCGGGCCGCGGCCCGGGCGCTGGGCTGTTTCCTGGATACGGGTGGCGAGTTGGGCCGCAGACCACCTCGGGTGTTTTTCCTTCAGCAGTGCCGCTACGCCCGCGACGTACGGGGCGGCGAAGCTCGTGCCGTCCGCCGTGCACTGGCCGCCCTTCGGGACGGTCGAGACCATGCTGACGCCGGGGGCCGCGATGTCCACGAAGTCGCCCGCCTGCGAGAAGAAGGCGCGTTCGTCGTTGCGGTCCGAGGCCGCCACCGCCAGGACGCCCCGGTACGAGGCCGGGTACGTGTTGGCGGACTCGCCGTCGGCGCCGTCGTTGCCGGAGGCCGCGACGATCAGGGCGCCGGCGTCCACGGCCGCCTCCACAGCGTTCCGCAGCTCCGTGTTGTCCTGCTTGTTCGCGGTGTCCGAGGAGATGTTGATGATCTCCGCGCCCTTGGCGACCGCGTCGCGGATCGCGGCGGACATCGTCCTCGAATTGCCCTGCTTCTCCTCCGCGCCGGTGTAACGCAGCGACAGGATCTTGGCTTTCGGCGCGATGCCCGCGAAGCCGGTGCCCGGGATCTCGCGGGCCGCGATGATGCCCGCGACCCGGGTGCCGTGGCCCTCGATGTCCTCGGTGCCGTCGCCCGACTTGCCGACGTAGTCCTTGCCGCCGGCGGCCATCGCACCGCGCAGCTGGGGGTTCTTGTCGTCGACACCGGTGTCGATCACGGCGACCGTCACGCCCTTGCCCGTCGCCTGCTCACGCAGCTGGTCCAGGAGTACGCGCTGGAGCGACCACGGCGTGGACTTTATGATGTCGCCGCCGAAGACGCACTCGGAGCTGGAGGACAGCCCGAACGTCGGGTTGCCGGCGTCTGCGAGGCGGGTGGGGGCCGGGCCGGTGGCGAGCGCCGGCGGGGCGGATGCCAGACAGGCCCCGGTGACCGCCAGTACGCCAAAGACCCGCTGCAGTGCGCGGGTTCCACTCGTGCGCGTACGCGGACGGGGTGTCAGGACCCCCATGATCAGGCTCCCCAGACTTTTTGCTTCCACCGAAGCCGAGTTGCAGCTGTAGCTGTAGCTGTAGCTACAGCTGTGACTGTGGCTCTGGTTGAAGTTTTCTTTGTGTTGACAGTGGTGCTTCCGGGGCCTTCTTCAGCGGCACCCGGAAGTGGGTCGGCCCAGCGGACACCATGGCTGGCATCGGCCGGGCCGGCCCATCTCATCTCACCTCGGGTGCGGATCAGCCCCAGGTGTTGGCGTTGCTCTTCTCCGTGGCCTGGTAGTTCTCGGCCGAGCTCTGCAGCGCGGCGGAGATCTTCATCAGGGTCGCGTGAAGGGCGGCAGCGGTCTGGTCCCACTCGCGCTGCTTGCGCTGGTAACCCTCCTGCGCCTCGCCTTCCCAGGTGGTGGCAACGCGCTTGACCGCGGCCTCTACGTCGTCGAGCTGCTGCTTGATGCGGTTGGCGGTGTTGCGCACGTCCGTGGACGCGTTGGTGATGGTGGCGTAATTGACGAGAATCGACATCGTCGCTCCCTTTCAGGAAGAAGTTTCAGGAACTCGGAGAGAGTTGATCAGCCGAAGTCGGACATGATCTTGCTCACTTCGGCGTTCTGCTGCTCTTCCGAAGCGGTGTAGTTGCTCCGCGTGGAGTCGACGGCTTCCTTGATCCCCTCGAGGATGGCGCTCATGTTCTTGGCCTCCTCGTTCCACCGGTTCTGGAGCTCGTGGTAGGACTTGGCCGCCTGGCCCTGCCAACCGCCCGCGACCTGGTCGATCACTCCGCCAAGACGGCGGATCTCGCCCTGGAGCTGGCCATTCACCGTGGTGATCTGGCTCGAGAGCCTGGTCAGCTCATCTTCTGTTACCCGAAACTGCCCGGCCATGGTGAACCTTCCCCCATGTCGTTGATGGTCCGGGAAGCCTGTGCCACTCCCCGGATAAGCGTCATATCAATGAGCGCTGCAAGCACTCTATCGTCCGTCTGTCGCACATCCATATGCGAAGACCATCAGTTACAGACTTCACACATGCGTGCGGCGAATCCGTGATCGGGAGCGTCCAAGTCGGGCCGCACGCAAGCTCGTTGACCTCACTGGCTCTGCGGCTGCGCGGCGCTGCCGGTGTCCAGGGTGGGGCCCTTCGGAATGAACTTCGCCCACGGTTGCGGGACGACCGCGGGGCTGGACACCTTCTCGTATCCCAGACGTGTTCGCGCCTTGTCCGTCTCGCTCGCTTCGCCCTGCGACGGCGAGGACGAGGACGCCTCGCCGCTCTTGTCCGCCGCGCTGTCGTTGTTCGTCGGCAGCGAGTAGCGCAGGCCCGTGTCGGTCAGCAGGTACGTCGCGCCGCCACCCTGGGCCGCGCCCCTGACCTCCCGGAAGAGCAGCCCCGAGCCGGAGGAGACGTAGGCGTTCAGCGAATCGGCGATGACCTTCTTGGGGTACGTCGACCCGGCCCAGGCCGCGAGCTTCGGCTTCTTGTCCGCGCCGATGGTGCCGCTGTAGACGCTGCAGGAGGTGGTACGGGCCGCGCCGGTCGCCGTCGTCGCGGAGTTGGCCTGCTGCGGGACGGTCTGCGGCCAGCCCTTGTCCGCGTAGAAGCTGTCCGCCGGACCGCCGTTGGCGGCGATGATGTCGGGGGTCTCGGCCTTGATGTCGGCGATCTCGTCGGTTCCGTACGCCCGCTTCGCGGACGGCGAGTGCTTGAGCAGGTCGGCGACGAACGGCGTGATGGCGGCGACCTGGTCCCTCAGGACGACGTAGTACTTGTCCCCCTGGGCGTCCTGTGCCTTGAGCACCCGTCCCACCGTCCCGGCCTCCGCGGGAAGCCCCTCGACCGCGGTCGGCAGGCCGATGGACGGCATCGTCGGGAACGTGATGACGCCGCCCGGGTTGAGGGTCTGCAGCCACTCCGTGCTCACCGGCTGGGGTTCGGCCGCCGTGCCGATGACGGCGGCACGCAGCTGCTCCATCGTGGTGTCGTCGAGGCGCGGTGTGCCGCCCAGCTGGAAGGCGCTGCCCTCTCCGTCGACCAGGTACTCGATCCTGGTCCTGGCGTCGACGACGTACAGCGCCTCACGCGCGTCGACCTTCCCCGTGGTGTTCTTGACCGACTTCGCGTCGTCGTCGTCGAAGACGAAGACGGCACGGTCGATGGAGGTGTTCGAGCCGGGGGCGGGGCGCTCGCAGACCGCCCAGGTCTTCGCCCTCTCGGCGTCGTCCTTGGTGGGCAGCCGGTCGGGGGCGTACGGGATGCCGAGCGTCGCGCCGTGCGGGATGCCGCTCTTGTCGATGTCCTTGCCGGGGACCTCGATGACGGTGCCCTTGCCCTTGTCGAGGAGGAGCTTGGCGGAGGCGTAGTTGAGGACGGGGTGCAGCGTCGGCACTTCCTTGCCGTTCGGACCCTTGTCCTTGATCACGACGTAACGCGTCGTGGAGTCGCTGTCGACGATGATGTGTTCGCCTACGGTGTCCCACCCCTTGGGCGCCGACGGCTTGAGCACACCCCAGGCGATGAAGCCCACCACCAGCACCACGCCCACCGCCAGGCTGGGCATCACGGTACGGACCGGACGCGGCGCGCCTTCGTCCGATCCCCCGGGCGATGGCGCCAGGAACGCTGCGACGGTGCGCTTGCGAGCGAACGTATAGGCGGCGAGCTCATCCCGACGCGTTGCCATGGTCCTGGCTCTCCCGTGTGGTCGTGCGTGAAGAAGAATCGTGCGTGAGGCTGCTTCAGCTGGGCAGGGCAACCACTATGCACTGCGCCGCGCGACCGTGATCCACCAGGTACGGGGTCCCCGCCGCATCTTCACAGCCCTGTGCCGTGTCCGTAGCCCGGGACCTGTGTCGCCCCGTGTTCATCAGCGGGTACCGTGACCACTCGCACAACTGACGTGGGCAATTGTGGCCCCTGGCCCCGTCGCTGAGATCTCCACCGGCGATCTCCATGGACGACGGCCACCACTTCGCGAAAGGGATCTCCCGGGGGATGACCAGCGCTACGAGCACTCGGCGCGGACGCCGCGCACAGCAGCAACCGGGCCGTGGCCGCAGATCCGCGCCATCCCCGGCTCCCACCTCCACCACCACTCCCGCCACCGCGGCCCCGCGTACGCTGCCCCACCCCGGCGGCATGGGTCCGCTGCGGCTGCAGCAGCTCATTCTGGTGGAGCTCGCGGCGGCCGTCATGCTGGCCGCCTGGGTCACGTCCGAGCGCTGGCTGCTCGCCCCGGCCGGCGCCGTGGCCGCGCTGCTGCTGCTCCTGGCGATCGTGCGCCGGCACCACCGGCCGCTGCCGGAGTGGTACGAGACGACGCGCGCCCTCAAGCGCCGCCGGCGCGAGGCCAAGCTGCCCGTCCCGCCCGGCACGGACCCGCTGCTGGCCCCCACCGTGGAGTGCGACTCCGCCCTGCGGACGTACACCTTCGTCTCCCGTGACGACCGTTCGATCGGCATGATCGGCGACGGGTCGTTCCTGACCGCGGTGCTCTTCGTGCAGCCGGGCGACGAACCGCTGCGCCCCGGTTTCGCCGGGCGGCAACTGCCGCTCCAGCTGGTCCAGGACGCCCTGGAGGTCGACGGCATCCGGCTCGCCTCCGCACAGGTGGTGCAGCACACCCAGCCGGCGCCCGCGCCGCACCTGCCCCCGCAGTCCGTCGCCGCACGGTCGTACGGACCCCTCCAGGCCCGGGCCGGTTCCCCCGCGCTCCGGCTCACCTGGGTCGCCCTCAAGCTCGACCCCGAACTGTGTCCCGAGGCGGTGGAGGCGCGCGGCGACGGTGTCGCCGGTGCCCAGCGCGCGCTGCTGCGGGTGGCGGACCAGCTGGCGAGCCGGCTGGCCGGGGCCGGCTTCGAGGCGACCATCCTCGACGAGAACGAGCTCGTGCAGGCGCTCGCGACCTCCAGCTGCCTCAACCCGCGGGCCAACGCGCAGCACGGCCAGGACGGCCGGCCCGCTCAGCGCCGTACGGTCGAGTCGGTACGGAGCTGGCGGGTCGACGACCGGTGGCACTCGACGTACTGGATCTCCCGCTGGCCGCAGTTGGGGGACGGCGGTGTCGCACTGCCGCAGCTCATCACGCAGTTCACCTCGCTGCCCGTGCTCGCGACGACGTTCAGCATGACGCTGAGCAAGGCAGGCAGCCGGGGCGTCTCCGTCGCCGGGCATGTGCGCATCACCGGCCGCGGCGAGAACGAACTGGGCCAGGTCCGGCGGGACTTGGAGCGTGCCGCGAGCGCGTCCAAGGTCGGCCTGGTGCGCCTGGACCGGGAACAGGTCCCCGGAGCTCTCGCCACCCTGCCTCTCGGAGGTACCTCCTGATGTCCTACCCCACACCGGCCATGAACCCGGGGCAGCGGGGCCAGGAACCCGCCCGCACCCCCGCGCACGTGGCCTCGCCCACCGACACGGGTCTGATCCCGATCGTCCGGCCGGACGCGCCCCAGCAGCAACGGCGCATCTTCAGCCCGGGGTTCGGGCTGCGCGGACCGCGCCGCAACCGCCATGTCGTCACCGCCGAGGAGATCGCGGCGATCAGCGTGCCGATCGGCGACGACGGCGTGATCATCGGTACCGACCCGGAGTCCCAGCCGGCGGTGCTCGGCCTGGCCCGCCCCACCCCCTTCGACGTCGTCGTGGTGGGCGGCCTGTGGCTGGCCCAGGTGCTGGCGCTGCGCGCCGCCGCGACGGGCGCGCGCGTGGGTGTCGAAACCGGCCGCCCGCAGGCCTGGCAGCAACTGGCCCAGGCGGCGGGCGGCGGTCAGCAGTGCATGACGGTCTACCCGGTGGGACGGGTGCCCGCGCAGGGGCCGTCGGTCTCCAGCCCGGTGGTGCTGATCCGCGACTGCGGCGTACGCCCGCCGCGCGGGCGTGTGACGTCCCTGCCGTGGCAGGCCGTGGTGACCGTGCTGCCCTTCGTCGGCGAGCACGCGCCGCGCTGGCTGATGCAGGCGCAGCTGGTCGGGATCCAGCGCATCTCGCCCCAGGAGACCGAGGTCGTACGGGAGACCCTGGGCGTTCCGGCCGAGCATCTGGAGATGCTGCCGACGCTCTCCGACAACGTCACCCTGTGGTGCACGCGCAAGCATCGCAAGTACGTCATGACCGAGCCCACGGACGCGGAGACGGGTCTGCTCGGCATGGCCCGCCGCCTGGACTGAGCACCCCTGCCTGGGCGTCGGCCGGGCACGGTCGCCGGAGGAGCAGCGGAGCCGGTCCGCACGCAAGGGCGCTTTTCCGTACCGTGGGGCGAAAGATTAGTGTTCTGGTGATGCGGTGAACGTCGCAGCGGCGTCGGACGCGCCACCCCATCCGCCCGACCGCGACGACGCATTCAGCAGCAGTGGCTGACCAGGAGGCAAAGCAGTGAACAGGGATCGGTCCGAGTACGACGGCGGCGGCCAGTCCTCGGACGGGGACGACCGCGAGCTGGATCTCACCGGCGAGTTCGAAATCGTCTACGAGCCTCCTGCCTGGTACGACCAGAGCGCGCGGGGTGGCTCCGCGCAGGGCGGGCAGGGGGGCGCCGGACAGACGCCTCCGCCGCCGGCCGGGCCGCCGCCGGGGCCGGCGGGCGGTCCCGTGCAGCAGGGGTCGCCCGCGCCCCAGGTCCCCGCGCAGGCGCAGCCGTACGCGCAGGGCGGCTACGGGTTTCCGCCGCAGCCGGGACCGGGCGTACCCCCGGAGGCGGCGCCTCAGCAGGCCGCCGGGTACGGGTATCCGCAGCAGGCCGCGCCCGCCGGGTACGGATACCCGCAGCAGCCCGGACCGGCTGCGCCGCCGCAGCAGGCCGCGCCCGGCGTGCCCCAGCCGGGTCAGGACGCCCCGGGCGGTTACGGATACCCGCAGCAGCAGGCGCCGGCCCAGTCGGCCGGGGCCGGCGCGCCCCCGCCCGCCGCGCCCGCGCCCGGTTTCCCCGTACTGCGTCCGGTCGACGAGGACGCGCAGGCGAACCCGCCGCAGGCCGCCGTCCCGGTGGCGAACGCCCCCGAGCAGCCCGCTCCCGAGCAGCCGGCCCCCGAGCCGGACTACGCCGCTGCCGACGCGGAGGCGGCAGCGCTGTTCGGCGACGCCGACGACGTCGGGGAGCCGACGCAGGAGCGCGGCGGCGAGGCGGAGCCGGGTGGCTCCGAGGCCGCGTCCGGTGCGGAGGAGGACGCCGACTCGGCAACGGACACTCGGTCCGAAACGGAGAGCGAGAGCTCGTCCGGTGCCGAGGAGCAGGCCGGGTCCGCGGCGGCAGCGCCCGCCGCGGCCGGACCCCAGCCGGTGGCGCAGGCCCAGCCGCAGAGCGAGCCCGCTCCGCGGGCCGCCGCGCCTCACGCCGGTACGCCTCCGCAGGACCCCCAGGGCCTCCCCCCGCTGCCGCAGGGTTACCAGCCCGCGCAGCCGGTCCAGGGCGCACCTCAGCAGCCGGCGCAGTCCGACCAGCAGGCCGCGGCCGCACAGGCCGCCGGGTACGGCTACCCCCAGCCGTTCGCCCAGCAACAGCAGCCTCAACCGCAGCACCAGCCCCTCCCGCAGGGCACCTTCGGCGCGGCCCAGCCGCTGCCCCCGGTGCAGCAGCAGCCCGCCCCCCAGCAGCACCCGGGGTACCCGGCGCAGGGCGGGCAGGCCGCACCCGGTTACCCCCAGCCCCAGCAGCAGGCCGCACAGCCGCAGCCGGTCCAGCCGCAGCCCGCACATCCGCAGCAGCCTCAGGCCGGTTACCCCTACCCGCCCCAGCAGGCCGGTTACGGTTACCCGCAGGTCGCACAGCCCGCGCCCCCGCAGCAGGCCGTACAGCCGCAGCAGCCGCAGCAGCAGATGCCGCCGGCCCAACAGCCCCAGTACCAGCAGCCCCCGTACCAGCAGCAGCCGCACCCCGCGGCCCCGCCCGCCTACGGCTCCCAGGGCTGGACCGCCCCGGCGGGACCGCAGGCCGGCGCCCCCCAGCAGCAGGCGGCGCCCGGCACCCCGCTCGGTTACAACGCAGCCGTCGAGCTCTCCTCCGACCGGCTGCTGCGCAACCAGCCCAAGGCCCGTAAGAACAACTCCGGCCCGTCCCGCTTCAAGCTCGGCGCCAAGAAGGAGGAGGAAGAGCGGCAGCGCAAGCTGGCGCTGATCCGCACGCCGGTGATGTCCTGTTACCGGATCGCGGTGATCAGCCTCAAGGGCGGCGTGGGCAAGACCACGACGACCATCTCGCTCGGCTCCACGCTCGCTTCCGAGCGCCAGGACAAGATCCTGGCGATCGACGCCAACCCGGACGCCGGCACCCTCGGCCGACGCGTGCGGCGCGAGACCGGTGCCACCATCCGCGACCTGGTGCAGGCGATCCCGCAGCTCAACAGCTACATGGACATCCGCCGCTTCACCTCGCAGGCCCCGTCGGGGCTCGAAATCATCGCCAACGACGTGGACCCGGCGGTCTCCACGACCTTCAACGACCAGGACTACCGCAGTGCGCTCGACGTCCTGGGCAGGCAGTACCCGATCATCCTCACCGACTCGGGCACCGGTCTGCTCTACAGCGCGATGCGCGGCGTCCTCGACCTCGCCGACCAGCTGATCATCATCTCCACCCCGTCCGTGGACGGTGCGAGCAGCGCCTCGACGACGCTCGACTGGCTCTCCGCGAACGGTTTCGCCGATCTCGTCCAGCGATCGCTCACCGTGATCTCCGGGGTCCGCGAGACGGGCAAGATGATCAAGGTGGACGACATCGTCGCGCACTTCGAGACCCGCTGCCGCGGCGTCGTCGTCGTGCCCTTCGACGAACACCTCGCGGCCGGCGCCGAGGTCGACCTCAACATGATGCGCCCCAAGACCCGTGAGGCGTACTTCCACCTCTCGGCCCTCGTCGCCGAGGACATCGCCCGCACCCAGCAGGGCCAGGGCTTCGCCGCCCAGCAGCAGGTCCCGCAGCAGCACCCGCAGGGGTACGCGCCCCAGCAGCAACCGCCCGTCGCCGCTCCCCCGCCGGGGCAGGGCTGGCAGCAGCAGATGCAGCAGCCTCCGCAGGGCCAGGGCTGGCAGCAGCAGCCACCGGCGCAGCAGCCTCCGGCTCAGCCGCAGCACCAGCAACAGCCCGGCCCCGGCTGGACCCAGTAGTACGCGGGGTTCGTCCCCCGTGCGGGTGAGTTACTACAAGGTGCTTATGCGCACGGCACGTTGAGTCGGCCTAAGATGCCCGAAACGACGTGCTGCCGTTGCCGAAAGGGAGTTTGACTGATGGGGAGCGCACAGGAGAAGGAAAAGCTGTACGCCCTCGACATCTCCGACGTCGAGTGGCACAGCGCCCCCGGCACGAGTGAGGACGAGGAGCGCGTCGAGATCGCGTATCTGCCCGAGGGGGCCGTCGCGATGAGGTCGTCCGTGGATCCGGAGACCGTCCTGCGGTACACCGAGGCCGAATGGCGGGCGTTCGTGCTCGGTGCGCGCGACGGTGAGTTCGATCTGACCTGAGCGCTGAACAGCACCGCGCCCCGCCGGACGAGCTCCGGCGGGGCGCAGTGCTGTGGCGTCGTTCGTTTCGTCAGCGGCGCCGTCGGCCGATGAGGGAGGCCATCCCCCAGGCCACCGCTCCGGCGGCCAGCAGACCGAACAGGGAGATCAGCTCGGGGTCGCTCGGGTTGCCCCACCAGGCCTTGGCCGGAGTGAGGGGGTCGTCCTCCATCATGTTCGAGAACGCGGACATTCCGCCTACGTCGGTGAAGATGAGCGCCACGCCGTTGGTGTAACCGAAGAAGGCGCCGAGCATGGCCACGACGGCCCCGCCGATGTGGGCGCCGATACGGCCGCGGGCCAGAAGGCCGACCACGGTACCGACAGCAGCCGCGTTGAGAAGCGCATGGGCCACATAGAGGACGCGCGCCACATCCTGCGACGTGTCCTCGTACGAGGCGTAGATGACCAGGCTGTAGAGCGAGGCCAGACCGACCGAGACGAGCAGCCCGAGGAAGAAGGCGGCGACCGGCTTCCCGCTGTTCGGCTGCTGTCCGTACGGCGCGTACGGAGCAACCGGGTACGGGTACCCGGGCTGCATCGGGAATTGCCCGGGGACGGACGGCGGAGCGCCGAATCCCGGGGGCGGCCCCGGAGGCTGCTGGGGCATGGGGGGCTGGTTGCCCGGGTTGTACTGGGGCTGCCAGGGCTGGCTCAAGACGGGGTCCCCCGGGGAGGCAGAGAGATGGATCCGACCAAAGTACCAAACGGGCCACGTACGGCGCCGCTTCGGGCATCCGCGTCACGGACGGTGGCCGGACACACCTCCCCCGCCGGTCCGCAGGCTCCGCCAGCCCCTCAGCAGGGGGGCGACAAGGGTCTGGACCAATGAAGGGCCGTACCGTCTCCGCCGTGCGGCCCCACGTCGATCAGTCCGGTATTCCCGCAGTCCACGCGGGGTTTGGCACATCGTTGACGCAGCCGGACCGGCGCTGATAAACCTCGCTTCACCAGCTGGAGCTCATTGATCAACACGCGCTCCCCGTGCGAGTCATGACGCGAGGTCACGTCCCATGGACACAGAGATTCCGCGCAGTACCCGGCAACGCCCCCGCACCCGAACCCTTCTGGCCGCCGGAGCCACCGCCCTGACCCTGGCCGCCGGAGCCGCGACCCCGCTCAGCCCCGCGCCGCAGCAGGCGAAGGCGGCGCAGGCCGACGCCAAGCGGACGCTGACCGTCGCGGTCTCGCAGAGCGTCGACTCCCTCAGCCCGTTCCTGGCCCAGCGCCTGGTCTCCACCAGCGTCCACCGGCTGATCTACGAGAACCTGACGAACTACGACGTCAAGGACAACCACGCGGTCCCGGGCCTCGCCACCCGGTGGGAGGCGTCGCCGGACAAGCTGACGTGGACGTACACCATCCGTGAGAACTCCAGCTGGTCCGACGGCAGGCAGGCCACCGCCGAGGACGCCGCCTGGACGTTCAACACGATGATGAAGGACGAGGGCGCGGCCACCGCCAACGGCAGCTTCGTCGCCAACTTCAAGAAGGTCACCGCCCCCAGCCCCGCCCAGCTCGTCATCGAGCTGAAGAAGCCGCAGGCCACCATGGCCGCGCTCGACGTGCCGATCCTCCCCCGGCACGCGTGGGAGAAGGTCGGCGACTTCTCGAAGTTCAACAACGACAAGAAGTTCCCCGTCGTCGGGAACGGCCCCTTCGTCCTCACCGACTACAAGGTGGACCAGTACGTCGAGCTCAAGCCGAACAAGAAGTTCTGGCGCGGCGCCCCGAAGTTCGACGAGCTGGTCCTGAAGTACTACAAGGACGGTGACGCGGCCGTCGCCGCGCTCCAGAAGGGGGAGGTGTCCTTCGCGGCCAACCTCACCCCCGCCCAGGCGGCGTCCCTCGCGAAGGCCAGGAACATCAAGGTCAACGACGCCCCCGGCCGGCGCTTCTACGCGCTCGCCACCAACCCGGGCGCCAGGTCGAAGGACGGCAGGAAGTTCGGCGACGGCCACCCCGCGCTGCTCGACCGGAAGGTGCGCCAGGCCCTCTTCGCCGCCACCGACCGCGAGACGATCATCGACAAGGTCTTCCGGGGCCACGCCGTCGAGGGCGAGGGCTACATCCCGCCGCGCTTCTCGGCGTACCACTGGAAGCCGTCCGCCGACCAGAAGGTCGCGTACGACCCGGCGAAGGCGGCCGCGCTCCTCGACGAGGCGGGCTACAAGAAGAACAGCGCGGGCAAGCGCGTCGGCAAGGACGGCAGGCCGCTCGACTTCCGCATCCTGTGCCACGCCACCGACCCGAACGACAAGGCCATCGGCAAGTACCTGCAGGAGTGGTGGGGCGAGCTCGGCATCGGCCTCGAGGTCGAGTGCCTCGACAACGTCTCCGACCCCTGGCTGGCCGGCGAGTACGACCTGGCCTTCGACGGCTGGTCCGTCAACCCCGACCCCGACTTCGTCCTCTCCATCCACACGTGCGCCGCGCTGCCGGCCACGCCCGAGGACACCGGCGCGACGGACAACTTCATCTGCGACAAGAAGTTCGACGAGCTCTACGCACAGCAGACCGCGGAGTACGACGAGGCCAAGCGCGCCGACATCGTCAAGCGGATGCAGTCGCGGCTGTACGACACGGGCTACATGAATGTCATGGCGTATCCGAACGCGGTCGAGGCGTACCGTACCGACCAGATCAAGTCGATCACGACGATGCCCGAGTCCGGCGGCAATCTCTGGGGCCAGGACGGCTACTGGAGCTGGTGGTCGGCCGTGCCCGCCGATGTCGACGACACCTCCGGGGAGGGCGGCTCCTCCACCGGTCTCGTCGTCGGCATCGGCGCGGCCGCCGTCCTCGCCGTGGGCCTCGGGATCTTCGTCGCCCTGCGCCGCCGCTCCACCGCGGAAGACCGTGAGTAGTCCATGAGCACTGCAAGCACCGCCCCCCTCGCGGAGGGCACCGCCGACGGCCCGGCCTTGGTGAAGTCCGGGCCGTCCGGCCCCCGCGCCCGCTCCGCCCGCGCCTACCTGCTGTACGTCGCGGGAAAGCTGGGCGGTGCGGCCGTCTCGATCTTCGCCGTCCTCGTCACCAGCTTCTTCCTCTTCCGGATCATCCCCGGCGACCCGGTGCGCACCATGACGCACGGCCGTCAGGTCTCCGCCGAGCAACTCGCCTCGCTCCGCCGCCAGTTCGGCCTGGACCTGCCGGTGTGGCAGCAGTTCACGGACTACTGCGCCAAGGCGCTGAGCGGCGACTTCGGCACCTCGTACCAGTTCCACGCGCCGGTCGGCGAACTGATCGCCGAGAAGGTGCCCGCGACCCTGCTGCTGACCGGCGTCGCCGTCGTCATCTACTCCGTCCTCGGCCTGTGGCTCGGCACCCGCTCCGCGTGGCACCACGGCGGGCTGGGCGACAAGGTCAGCACCGGGGTGGCCCTCACCCTGTGGTCCGTGCCGTCGTTCTGGCTCGGTCTGCTGCTGATCATCACCTTCTCGGTGGGTATCGGCCCGGTCCCCGGCGTGTTCCCGACGGGCGGCATGGAGTCGGGCGACGCGTCCGGTTTCGCGTACGTCGCCGATGTCGCGCACCACATGGTGCTGCCCGTGCTCACCCTGGTCGCGGTCGGGTACGCGCAGACGCTGCTGGTCATGCGGTCCTCGCTGCTCGACGAGATGGGCAGCGACTATCTGACGACGGCGCGCGCGAAGGGGCTGCGCGACGACCTGGTGCGGCGCCGTCACGCCGTACCGAACGCCCTGCTGCCGACCGTCACCATGGTCTTCATCAACCTGGGCCACGTGGCGGCCGGTTCGATCCTCGTCGAGACGGTCTTCTCCTGGCCGGGGCTCGGCGGTCTCTTCTACCAGGCGCTGAGCGTGCCCGACCTGCCGCTGGTGCAGGGGCTCTTCGTCGTCTTCGCCGGAGCGATGATCGTGATGAACCTCCTCGCCGACCTGCTCTATCCGCTGCTCGACCCCCGGGTGGGCCGATGACCACTACGCCTCCCGCCCAGACCGCCTCGTCCCTCGCGTGGGTGCGGCGCCGCCACTCCGTGGCCCGGTTCTGGCGTGCGTACCGCACGCACCGGGCGGGGCTCTTCGGGCTCGGCGCCCTGGCCGTGATCGCGCTGGTCGCGCTCGCCGCGCCGCTGCTCACCGGCGGCGACGTGCAGAGCGTGACGAACGCCCCCGGGTCGGCCCTGGAGTCGCCGAGCGGTGAGTTCCCGCTCGGGACCGACCAGTTCGGACGCTCGCTGCTCGGGCTGCTGGTCTGGGGCGCCCGCATCTCACTGACCGTGGGGCTGATGGCGGCCGCGCTGTCCGTGGCCATCGGTACGCTCGTGGGCATCGTCGCCGGGCACTTCGGCGGCTGGTTCTCGACCGTGGTCATGCGGATCACCGACTGGTTCCTGGTGATGCCGACGCTGGTGCTGGCGATCGTGCTGGCCACGGTGATGTCGCGCAGCGTGTGGACGGTGATCCTGGCGATCGGCGTCACCACCTGGCCGACGACGGCCCGGCTGGTGCGGGCGCAGACGCTGGCCGTCGAGTCGCGTCCGTACATCGAGCGGGCGACGGCGCTCGGCGGCGGCCACGGGCACATCATGATCCGGCACGTCCTGCCCAACGTCATGCCGCTGGTACTCGCCCAGACCACGCTCGGCATCTCCAACGCCATCCTGACCGAGGCGACGCTCGCCTTCCTCGGCCTCGGCGATCCGGACGTCGTCTCGTGGGGCGGCATGCTCCAGGACGCGCGGGAGGCGGGCGCGGTGTCGTCCGGGCACTGGTGGTACCTGGCGCCGCCCGGCATCGCCATCGCGCTCGTCGCGCTGGCGTTCACCCTGTGCGGACGCGCGGTCGAGTCCGTGCTCAACCCGAAGCTGGGGGTGTCCGCCCGATGAGCGTGCTGCTCGAAGTGAAGGACCTGCACGTCACGTACGGCGCCGGGACGCGCGCCGTACGCGGTGTGGACCTGACGCTGTCCGCCGGCCAGAAGCTCGGCATCGCGGGCGAGTCCGGCTGCGGCAAGTCGACGCTGGCGCTGGCGCTGCTGCGGCTGCTGCCCGCGTCGGCCCGGCTCAGCGGTGAGGTCCTGCTCGACGGCGAGGACGTCCTCACCATGAAGTGGGGCAGGCTGCGGGCCGTACGGTGGGCGGGGGCCTCGATCGTCTTCCAGGGCGCCATGCATTCGCTGAACGCCGTGCACCGCGTCGGGGAACAGATCGCCGAGCCGGTCCTGCTGCACCGCAAGTCCACTCCGGCGGCCGCGCGCAGACGGGCCGTCGAGCTCCTGGAGCAGGTGGGGCTGCCGGCCGCGCGCGCCGACGCGTATCCGCACGAGCTGTCGGGCGGGCAGCGGCAGCGCGTGATGATCGCGATGGCGCTGGCCTGCGATCCGCGGCTGATCGTCGCGGACGAGCCGACGACGGCGCTGGACGTGATGGTCCAGGCGCAGATCCTGCGGCTGATCGAGCAGTTGGTCGCCGACCAGGACATCAGCCTGCTGATGATCAGTCACGACCTGTCGGTGCTGGCCGACACGTGCGACCGGCTCGCGGTGATGTACGCCGGGAGGGTCGTCGAGGAGGGCCCGGCGGACCAGGTCTTCACCGATGCGCGGCATCCGTACGGCCTGGCCCTCTCGGCGGCGTTCCCGCGCATCGGCGACCCGGCCTCCCGCCGGGCCCCGCGCGGCCTGCCGGGCGATCCACCGGATCCGTCCGCGCTGCCCACCGGCTGTACGTTCCACCCGCGCTGCCCGGTCGCGCTGGACCTGTGCGCCACGGAGGACCAGACACTGCGGGAGTCGGGGGCCGGGCGGCGGGCGGCCTGCGTGCGGGTGGGGGCGGTACCGGCGCAGGTGACGGTACCGGAACCGCCGCCGGCGTGAGCAGGGTTGCCCCGGGGCCGGCGCCGCCTGCCGCTGCGCGGGGCCTGTTCCCCGGCCCGCCCCTTCCCGAAACTCGGGGGCAAGCCCTCCAGCCCTCCGGCGATCGAGGACCGGGGCCCAGGGCGGAGCCCCGGTCCGGGAAGGATCGGTTCGCGGAAAGCCCCGCGCAGCGGCACCGGCCCCGCGCCCCGTCCTCCGTCCCACCACCACACCGGAGCCAGACATGAGCACCGAGCCCCTCCTCTCCGCCGCCGGACTGCACGTCGCCTTCCCCGGGCGGCGCGGCGCGGCGACCGCCCGCGCCGTCGACGGCGTCGACCTCGACATCCGCCCCGGCGAGATCGTCGCGCTCGTCGGCGAGTCCGGATGCGGCAAGACCACGCTCGCCCGTTCGCTGCTCGGCCTGGTCCCGCCCACCTCGGGCCATGTCACCTTCGGCGGCGAGCCCCTCGACTACGCCTCACGCTCCCTGAAGGCGTACCGCAAGCGCGTCCAGCTGGTGCTCCAGGACCCCAGCGGCTCGCTCAATCCGCGGCACACGGTGTACGACGCCGTGGCGGAGGGCCTGCGCATCCACGGTTACGCGGGGGACGAGCGCGAGGCCGTCGCCGGGGCCCTCGCGCGCGCCGGGCTGCGACCGCCCGAGCGGTTCTTCCTGCGCTACCCGCACGAGCTCTCCGGCGGCCAGCGCCAGCGCGTCGTCATCGCGGGCGCACTCGTCCTCGACCCCGAACTCATCGTCGCCGACGAGCCGGTGGCCTCCCTCGACGCGTCCGTACGGGGGGAGATCCTGGCCCTCCTGCTGTCGTTGCGCGACCAACTCGGGCTCTCCGCACTCGTCGTGACCCACGACCTCGGTCTCGCCTGGAACATCGCGGACCGGGTGGCGGTGATGTACCTGGGCCGGATCGTGGAGACGGGACCCGCCGAAAAAGTCCTGACGGACCCTCAGCACCCCTACACCCGGGCCCTGTTGTCCGTACTCCCGGAGTCCGGCGCGGAACCGGTCGTGCTCACCGGCGAGCCCCCGGACCCGTCCCGCGTCCCCGGCGGCTGCCGCTTCCACGTCCGCTGCCAGGTGCTCGCCTCGGGCGAGGCCGAGCGCACCGGCGTCGCCGCCGACTGCCGTACGACGCTCCTGCCGGTCCTGAGCGGCGGCGAGGAGGCCCAGGTCGCCTGCCACTGGGCGGCCGCCCGCGCCGGGGAGACGGCGGAGACGGAGGCCGCCGGCGCCTGAAGCCCGCAGGGCCTGCCGAGCTCCGGGGCTACTGGGCGGCGTACGCCTCGATGAGTTCGCGCGAGCGCTTCACGTCGGCCCCGATGGCTTCCAGCAGCGCCTCGATCGAGCCGAACTTCTCCTGGCCGCGTACGTACGCGAGGAAGTCGACGGCGACGTGCAGCCCGTACAGATCGAGGCCCACGCGGTCGATGGCGTACGCCTCCACCGTCCGCTCCGTGCCGTCGAACTGCGGGTTCGTGCCGACCGAGATCGCGGCGGGCATCTTCTCGTCCTCCGCGGTCAGCCAGCCCGCGTACACGCCGTCGGCGGGGATCGCGGTGTGCGGCAGCGTCTCGACGTTCGCCGTCGGGTAGCCGAGTTCACGGCCGCGCTGCGCCCCGCGCACCACGACGCCCTCGACGCGGTGCGGCCGGCCCAGGATCTCCGCGGCGCCTTCGACGTCGCCCTCGGCGACCAGCCGCCGGGTCAGCGTGGAGGAGAACGGCTCGCCGCCGCCCGCCCGCCCGGTCACGTACAGGTCGACGACCTCGACCTCGTAGTCGTACGTCCGGCCGAGCTCGGCCAGGAAGGCCACGTCGCCCGCCGCCCGGTGGCCGAAACGGAAGTTGGGGCCCTCGATGACCGTCCGCGCGCGCAACCTGTCGACCAGCACCTTCACGATGAAGTCGGCCGGCGAGAGCTTCGAGAACACCTGGGTGAAGGGCAGGATCAGCAGCGCGTCCACGCCCAGCTCCGCGATCAGCTCCGCCCGACGGTGGTGCGGGGCGAGCAGCGGGGGGTGGCTGCCGGGGCGCACGACCTCGCTCGGGTGCGGATCGAAGGTGACGACGACCGAGGGCACGCCCAGCTCGCGGGCGCGCTCCACCGCGCGGCCGATGATCAGCTGGTGTCCGCGGTGCACTCCGTCGTAGGAGCCGATGGTGACGACGCTGCGTCCCCAGTCCTGGGGGATGTCCTCCAAGCCACGCCAGCGCTGCACTGTGACCGCTCTCCTCGTCCGAACTCGAACCCGAACCTGTGTACGTGGGACTGCCGATTACGCAGGTCTAAGACTGCCATGCCCACAGCTCCCGGCTCGCATCGGCATGGGGCTCACCAGGCCCCCGACCGCCCGGCGGACATCGAAAGCGCCCCCTTGTGCGCCCGCCAGTCACTCCGAGCGCCCGCCCAAGTGGGTGAATCGACGGGGTGAAGTGGACAGAGGTCTTTCAAGGGGGATCGTGGAGCGGCCGGCCCTCGGGCGGGCCGCTCCACGGTGACTTCGACGCGCCGGGCGAATACGTCAGGCGAACGCGTCAGGCGAATACGGCGAGGCTCTTCGCCTTGCCCCGGCTCTCCTCGACGAGCGCGAGGAAACGCCCCTCGGGCCCGAAGACCGCGACCGGGCTGGTGTCGTACGCCGGCATGTCGAGCCGTACACCGTTGGCCACCAGGCCCGCGCGCCGCTCGTCCACGTCCCAGCGCGCGAACGCGGCGGCCGCCGCGTCGGCGATCGGCATGACCGTGAGCTCCTCCTGGAGCTGCTCCAGCGTCTTCGCCGCGTCGAGCCCGTACGGGCCGACCCGGGTCCGGCGCAGCGCGGTCAGGTGCCCGCCGACGCCGAGTCCCGCGCCGAGGTCACGGGCGAGGGCGCGGATGTACGTACCGGAGGAGCAGACCACGGAGACGACGAGGTCGACGACGGGCGTCCCGTCCTCGGCCACCGCCTCGCGCACGTCGTACACCTGGAAGGACGAGACGGTCACCGGCCGGGCCGGGATCTCGAACTCCTCGCCCTCGCGCACCCGCGAGTACGACCGCTTGCCGTTGATCTTGATGGCGCTGACCTTGGACGGCACCTGCATGATGGCGCCGGTCAGCTCGGCGACGCCCGCGCCGATGCCCTCCCTGGTCACGCCGGACGCGTCGGTGGACGTGGTGATCTCGCCCTCCGCGTCGTCGGTGACCGTGGTCTGGCCGAGCCGGATCGTGCCGAGGTACTCCTTCTCGGTCAGTGCGAGATGGCCGAGGAGTTTCGTGGCCTTCTCGACGCCGAGGACGAGAACGCCCGTCGCCATGGGGTCGAGCGTGCCCGCGTGGCCGACGCGGCGGGTCCTGGCGATCCCGCGCATCTTGGCGACGACGTCGTGCGAAGTGAAGCCGGACGGCTTGTCGACGATGACAAGGCCGTCCGGCGTCGTGGTGGTGCGCTGCTTCATTCCGCGGTTTCGCCCTCGTCCTCGTCCTCGTCGTCGTCCTCGGGCTTGCGGTACGGGTCGGCGTCGCCGGCGTACGTCTTGCCCGTGGAGACCTGGCGCACCTCGGCGTCCTTGGCGCGCGCCTTGTCGAGGAGGTCCTCGATCGTGCGCGCGGTGTCCGGCAGGGCGTCCGCGACGAACGTCAGCGACGGCGTGTGACGCACCCCGGTCTGCCGGCCGACCTCGGAACGCAGGACGCCCTTGGCGCTCTCCAATGCGGCGGCCGAGGCGGCGCGCGCTTCGTCGTCGCCGTAGACCGTGTAGAAGACCGTGGCCTCCCGCAGGTCACCGGTGACCCGGGCGTCCGTGATGGTCACGAACCCCAGTCGCGGATCCTTGATTCGCCGGTCCAGGGTCTCCGCGACCACGACCTGGATGCGATCGGCCAGCTTGCGGGCTCGCGCTTTGTCGGTCACCGGTCCGTCTCCTCTTTCTGCTGAACGTCAGTCTTCGTCACTGTGCAGCCGCCGTCTCACCGACAGCAGCTCCACCTCGGGCCGGGCGGCGACCATGCGCTCGCACCGGTCCAGTACGTCTGTGAGATGCCCCGTGTCCCCCGAGACCACCGCCACGCCGATCTCGACTCTGCGATGGACATCCTGGTCGCCGACTTCCGCCACGCTCACTGCGAATTTGCGGTGCAGTTCGGCGACGATCGGGCGTACTACGGAGCGCTTCTCCTTCAGCGACCGTACGTCGCCGAGGAGCAGGTCGAAGGACAGTGTCCCCACATACATGTGTGTCCGGATGTCCCGCCGGTTCGGGGTCGTGCCCCGCCAACCACTTGGCAGGGACACAAGAACCGTACACGCAACGGCCGGGGCCGCTCGACGGAAATAATCTCCGCCGAGCGGCCCCGACTGCACTGCGTGGCTACACGGCTCAGCCGCGCGGCTTCTCGCGCATCTCGTACGTCGCGATGACGTCGTCGATCTTGATGTCGTTGAAGTTTCCGAGGTTGATACCGCCCTCGAAGCCTTCGCGGATCTCGGTGACGTCGTCCTTGAAGCGGCGCAGACCCTGGATGTTGAGGTCCTCGGCGATGACCTTGCCGTCGCGGATGAGGCGCGCCTTGGTGTTGCGCTTGACCTCGCCCGAGCGGACCAGGACACCGGCGATGTTGCCCAGCTTGGACGAGCGGAAGATCTCGCGGATCTCCGCCGTGCCGAGCTCGACCTCTTCGTACTCCGGCTTGAGCATGCCCTTGAGGGCCGCTTCGATCTCTTCGATCGCCTGGTAGATGACCGAGTAGTACCGGACGTCGACGCCCTCGCGGTCCGCCATCTGCGCGGCGCGGCCGGCAGCTCGGACGTTGAAGCCGATGACGATGGCGTCGGAGCCCATCGCCAGGTCGATGTCGGACTCGGTGACCGCACCCACACCGCGGTGCAGGACCCGGATCTCCACCTCTTCGCCGACGTCGAGCTGGAGCAGCGAGGACTCGAGAGCCTCCACCGAACCGGACGCGTCGCCCTTGATGATGATGTTGAGGTCCTGGACCAGACCGGCCTTGAGCACCTGGTCGAGGTCCTCGAGGGACACCCGGCGGGTGCGCTTGGCGAAGGCCGCGTTGCGCTCGCGCGCCGCACGCTTCTCGGCGATCTGGCGGGCCGTACGGTCCTCGTCGACGACCAGGAAGTTGTCGCCGGCGCCGGGGACGTTGGTGAGACCCAGGACCAGGACGGGGGTCGACGGACCCGCTTCCTCGACGTTGTTGCCGTGGTCGTCGAGCATCGCCCGGACTCGGCCGTACGCGTCACCGGCGACCATCGTGTCACCGACGCGGAGCGTTCCGCGCTGGACGAGCACGGTGGCGACGGCGCCGCGACCGCGGTCGAGGTGGGCCTCGATCGCGATACCCTGCGCGTCCATCTCCGCGTTCGCCCTGAGGTCGAGCGAAGCGTCCGCGGTCAGGACCACGGCCTCCAGCAGCTGATCGATGTTCAGCTCCTGCTTGGCGGAGATGTCGACGAACATCGTGTCGCCGCCGTACTCCTCGGCCACCAGACCGAACTCGGTGAGCTGACCGCGCACCTTGGTCGGGTCGGCGCCCTCGACGTCGATCTTGTTGACCGCGACCACGATCGGCACGTCGGCCGCCTTGGCGTGGTTCAGCGCCTCGATCGTCTGCGGCATCACACCGTCGTTCGCCGCGACCACGAGGATCGCGATGTCGGTGGACTTCGCACCACGGGCACGCATGGCGGTGAACGCCTCGTGACCGGGGGTGTCGATGAAGGTGATGGCGCGCTCTTCACCGTTGACCTCGGTGGCGACCTGGTACGCACCGATGTGCTGCGTAATACCGCCGGCCTCGCCCGCAACGACGTTCGTCTTGCGGATCGCGTCCAGCAGTCGGGTCTTGCCGTGGTCGACGTGACCCATGACGGTCACGACCGGCGGACGGGAGACGAGCATTTCCTCGCCGCCCTCGTCCTCGCCGAACTCGATGGAGAAGGACTCGAGGAGCTCGCGGTCCTCCTCCTCCGGGCTGACGATCTCGAGGACGAAGTTCATCTCGTCCGCGAGCAGCCTGAGCGTCTCGTCGGAGACGGACTGCGTGGCAGTGACCATCTCGCCGAGGTTCATCATCACGCCGACGAGCGACGCCGGGTTGGCGTTGATCTTCTCGGCGAAGTCGGTGAGCGAGGCACCGCGCGACAGGCGGACGGTCTGTCCGTTGCCGCGAGGCAGCATCACGCCGCCCACGGACGGGGCCTGCATGGCCTCGTACTCCTGGCGCCTCTGCCTCTTCGACTTACGGCCGCGGCGAGCGGGCCCGCCGGGACGGCCGAACGCACCCTGCGTGCCACCACGGGCACCGGGACCGCCGGGACGTCCACCGAAGCCGGGACGACCGCCGAAGCCGCCGCCACCACCGGGACGGCCCGCGCCGCCACCGCCGCCGGGACCACCGGGACGGCCGGCGAAGCCGCCGCCGCCGCCGCCACCGGGACCGGCCGGACGGCCCGCGAAGCCGCCACCGGGACGACCGCCGCCACCGCCGGCCGGACGGCCACCGGGGCCGCCGGGACCGCGGCCGCCGCCGGGACCGCCGCCGGGACGGGGAGTACCGGCAGCAGGACGCTGCGGCATCATGCCGGGGTTCGGACGGTTACCGCCGGGGGCACCGCCCGGACGCGGGGCGCCGCCCTGCGGACGGGGCATGCCACCGGGGGTCGGACGTGCGCCGCCCTGGCCCTGCGGACGCGGAGCGCCGCCGGGACCGCCCTGCGGGCGCGGAGCGCCACCGGGTGCCGGAGCACCGGCGCCGCCACCCGGACGGGGTGCGCCGCCGGGACGGGGCGTCTGGGGGCGCGCCATGCCGGTGGAGCCGCCGGAGGTGAACGGGTTGTTGCCCGGACGCGGACCCGCGGGACGGGCACCGCCCGGACGCGGGGCCTGCTGGCCGCCGGGACGGGCGGGACGCTCGCCACCACGGCGGTCGTCACGCTGACCGCCGTCGCGCTGGCCACCGTCACGCTGACCGGCCGGGGCCGGACGGGCGGGACGAGGGCCGGGGGTGGCGCCCGCGGGACGCGGGGCCTGCTGCGGCTGCGCGGGGGCAGTCTGCTGGGCCGGCTCGGGCGCGGAGAACTCCGCCGCGGGGACCGGCGCCGCCGGAGCGGGCTTGGCCGGTGCGGGCTTCGGGCCCGGACGCGGGGCACCGGACGGCGCGGACGCCGCCGGGGCGCTCTTCGGAGCCTCGGCCGCGGCCGGCTTGGGGGCCGGGGCGCCGGGCTTCGGGGCGCCGGGACGTGCTGCCTGCGCCGGGGAAGGCGCGGACGAGGGGGCCGTCGGGGACGGCTTTGCGGGCGTCGCCTTACGCGGCGCGCCCGGCTTGGCTGCGGACTTGCCGGCGTTGCCGCCGGGACCCTGCAGTGCGTCAGTCAGTTTGCGTACAACCGGCGCCTCGATAGTCGAGGACGCCGAGCGGACGAATTCACCAAGTTCTTGGAGCTTGGCCATGACGACCTTGCTCTCCACACCGAACTCCTTGGCGAGTTCGTATACCCGGACCTTTGCCACTTCGCTCCTTTGAGGTCCGGGTTACCGCCGGACCGTCGCTACTTCATGGGCGTACTCATCGCGTACTCATCGAGTGCTCATCGCAATCTCGACCTACTTCCAACTCGCGAGGTACCTGACCGCACGGTTATCCGTGCCGTTCTGTTCTTACGGTGTTGCCTGCTCGACAAACTGGCTCAGCGCCGTTGTGTCGAGCGGTGCCCGGCCCCGAAAGGCCCGGGGAAACGCCCGGCGGCGGACCGCCAGAGCGAGACAGGCAGGGGCGGGGTGAACGTACGCACCCCGGCCGGGCAGCGTACCGCGAGGATCGGGGGCACACTCACCCTCGACCACCACGATGCGCAGCAGTTCGCTCTTGGCCGCTCGCTCCCGGCATCCCACACAGGTTCGCTCAGGGCATACGCGGGCATGCGTCCGGCCAGACACTATGAAGTCTACCTCCCCGCAGCGACCTCACCCCCTCGGGGCAAAAATCGAACGGTTGTCGTCGTGAAACCTGGCTCAGTCCCGGTCGTCCGAGGGCTGCTCGGTGTCGGGGCGGATGTCGATGCGCCAGCCGGTCAGCCGGGCCGCGAGGCGGGCGTTCTGGCCCTCCTTGCCGATGGCCAGCGAGAGCTGGTAGTCGGGCACGGTGACGCGGGCGGACCGGGTCGCCATGTCCACGACCTCGACCTTGCTGACCCGTGCGGGCGACAGCGCGTTGGCCACCATCTCGGCCGGGTCGTCCGACCAGTCCACGATGTCGATCTTCTCGCCGTGCAGCTCGGCCATGACGTTGCGCACACGTCCGCCCATCGGGCCGATGCAGGCGCCCTTGGGGTTCAGACCCGACCGCGTCGACCGTACGGCGATCTTGGAGCGGTGGCCGGCCTCGCGGGCGATGGCCTCGATGACGACCGAGCCGTCCGCGATCTCCGGCACCTCCAGGGCGAAGAGCTGCTTCACCAGGTTGGGGTGCGTACGCGACAACGTCACGGACGGGCCGCGCATTCCCTTGGCCACCCGTACGACGTACGACCGCAGCCGCAGACCGTGCGTGTACTCCTCGCCGGGCACCTGCTCCTGCACGGGCAGGATGGCTTCCAGCTTGCCGAGGTCGACCAGGACGTTCTTGGGGTCCCTGCCCTGCTGCACGACGCCCGTGACGACATCGCCCTCGTGGCCGGCGTACTCGCCGAAGGTCCGGTCGTCCTCGGCGTCACGCAGACGCTGGAGGATGACCTGCTTGGCGGTGCTCGCCGCGATCCTTCCGAAGTCGGACGGGGTGTCGTCGAACTCCTTGGGCTCCTGACCCTCTTCGAGATCCGCCGGGTCCTCCTTCGCCCAGACCGTCACGTGCCCGGTCTCGCGATTGAGCTCCACGCGCGCGCGGCGGTGGCTTCCCTCGGTGCGGTGGTACGCGATGAGGAGGGCCGATTCGATCGCCTCGACCAAGAGGTCGAAGGAGATCTCCTTTTCTTTCGCCAAGCCCTTCAGGAGCTTTACGTCGATGTCCATGGCTACGCCTCCTCTTCCTTCTTGTCCTTGCGGTTGAACTCGATCTCCACCCGCGCCTTGGCGATGTCCGCGAAGGCGACCCGGCGGGCGGTGGGCTTGCGGCCCTTCACGCCCGGCACTTCGAGGTCGAGTCCCTCGTCGTCCACGGCCAGAATGCGTGCGACCAGCTCGGTGGCGTCGTTCAGCGTGAGCTTGGCGAGGCGGCCGGTGGCCCGTACGTAGTGGCGGCGCTCCGACAGCGGGCGGTCGGCGCCCGGCGAACTGACTTCGAGGACGTACTCGCCCTCGCCCATCACGTCCGTCTCGTCGAGCTTCTCGGAGACGGCGCGGCTCAGCTCGGCGCAGGCGTCGAGTTCCACGCCCTCGTCGGAGTCGACGACGATCCTCAGCTGGCGCCGGCGGCCCGCCCGGGACACCTCGATGTCTTCCAGATCGAGGCCCTCTGCGCTGACCAGTGGTTCCAGCAGTGCGCGCAGCCTGTCGCTCTGGGTGGTGCTCATCCGGGTGACTCCTCGGCCGCGTGTGCTGTTGTGTGGATCGTCGCGTGTCAGATCAAAGGGTATCCGGTCCCGAGGGGTGTTGCCGTCCGCCTGCCGGACGGCCGCAGGTACGCTCGCCTGCGGTGATCACCGCAGAGGCCCGAGGGAGACACACGTGCGGCGCACGGAAACCACACGCAGGGGTGCGCTCGCGGCGACCGGGGCCGCGGCCGCCCTGCTGCTGACCGCCGGGTGTACGGAGGATTCGGCTCCGCGGGGCACGGAAGGCTCCGCCGCCGGGGCCAGGGCCGCGGCCGCGCGGGCCGAGGCGGGGCTGCGGAAGCGTTCCGCGGGGGTGCGGCGGACGCTCCTGGCGCACTACGACGCCGTCATCGCCGCCCACCCCTCCACCGCCGGCCGGCTGGAACCGCTGCGCGAAGCGGTGGCCAGGCAGACGGACGTACTGCGGGGCGAAGGTCCGGCGGGCCGTGCCGCCGCGCCCCCGGTCGTCGCCGCCGAGCCGAAGGCCGCGCTGAAGGAGCTCGCCGCCGAGGAGCGGCGCGGCGCCGACGCGCACACCGCGGCTCTCCTCGACGCGCCGGCGGAGCTGGCACGGCTGCTGGCGTCCGTCGCCGCGGCCGGCGCCGCGCACGTGTATCTGCTGACGACCGAGGGGAGCGACGGGTGAGCGGGACGCCGGCCGGCATGCGGGCGGTGGAGGCCGTGCAGGCCGCCCTGGCCGCCGAACACGCCGCCGTGTACGGGTACGGGGTCGTCGGCGGCCGGGTCGCCGACGCGCGCAGGGACGAGGCGCGGGAGGCGTACGACGCCCACCGTGCGCGGCGTGACGCGCTGGAGCGGACCGTGCGCGGCCTGGGCGCCACCCCGGTGGCCGCAGCCGCCGCGTACGCCCTGCCGTTCCCGGTGCCCGACGCGGCCGCGGCGCTGCGGCTCGCCGCCGAGCTGGAGAACCGGGTGGCCGGCGTCTACTCCGATCTCGTACGCGCCGCCGCCGGGCCGCTCCGGCGCGAGGCGGCGGGGGCGCTGCGGGAGGCAGCGGTGCGGGCGGTGCGCTGGCGGGGACGCGGCGTAGCCTTTCCTGGGCTCGCCGAGCTGACCACCCCGGTCACGAGCCGCAAGCAGTGAGCTTCGAGCCGGCCTTTGAAGGGGACACCACACGCATGCTTTGTGAAGCGCCGCAGCGTCTCGTACGAGCGCTGGGCGAGGTGTACGGAGACGCGGCGGCCGCCGACTGGCTCGGGAAGCTGCCCGAGCTCGCCGCGGAGGCCGTGTCCCGGCGGGAGCTGACCGTCGAGCGGGTGCAGAACCCCGGCGGCAGGAGCAGCCTGGTCGTCCTCGTACGGCAGCAGGACGGCACTCCGGCCGCGCTCAAGATCGCGCCCGAGGGGGCCGGGCCCGGCCTGGAGCGGGCGGCGCTGGCGCACTGGAACGGCTGGGGAGCGGTCCAGCTGCTCGACCGGGAGGAAACGAACGGCGAACTCCTCCTGGAGCGGCTGCACAGCGAGGTCTCGCTGCGTTCCCTGCCGGAGGCCAAGGCGCTGCTCGAAGCGGCCGGGACCGTACGGCGGTTGTGGGTCGAGCCGCCCGCGGACCACCCCTTCGAGACCGTCGCCCGGCGCACGGCCCGCCAGGCGGCGGCGATGCGCTCCGCCGGTCCCGCGCTCGCCCCGCTGGTCGAGGCGGCCCTCGCGGCGCGCGACGAGCTGACGGCGTCCGCCGGTGAACTCCTGCTGCTGCACGGCGACTTCAGACAGGGCAAGGTGCTCGCCGGCGACCGGTCCCCGTGGCTGGCCGTCGGGCCCGACCCGCTGGTCGGGGAGCGGGCGTACGACCTGGCCCGGCTGGTCCGCGACCGGGTCGAGGACCTCGTCGCGACGGCGGCGGGCGCGTCCGCCACCCGTCGCCGGGTGAACAAGCTCGCCGACTCCCTGGACGTGGACCGGGCCAGGCTGCACGGCTGGACGCTGTTCCGTGCGGTCGAGTCGGGCGTACGGGCGGCCGCGGCCGGCCGCCACCAGGACGCCGAACTGCTGCTGGAGTTCGCCGGCTGGCTGTAGCGGCCGCTACCGCGCCCCCGCCTTCCTGAAGACCTCGACCAGGCTGGTGACGCTGTCGCCGGCATGGCCGGCCGCCATGCCCCGCTCGAAGATGTCGAGCAGCGCGGCGGGCAGCGCCGGGTCGACGCCCGCGTCGCGCGTGGTGTGCAGGACGTGCCCGACGCTGGCCACGCCCATGGCGAGCCTGTCGACGTCACCGGGGTGGTGCCCCGCGTCGATCCGGGGCGTGTAGAACCGGAGGAAGTCCGGCATCGAGGCGAACGTCTCCGAGGCGTGCGGCAGGAACTCCCCGGCGGTGATGCCGTTCGCGTCGGCCACCGCGAGAACGTGCAGCCAACTCACCAGGCTCGTCCAGAAGATGTCCATCTGGAGCTGGTAGAAGAGCGCGGCCAGGCCGGGGTCCTCGCCCTTGTAGTCCGTGCCGGTGAGCACCTTCAAGGTGTCCCGGTGGGCCTCGAAGACGTCTTTGGGACCGCTGTAGTACGTCGACACGTCCGGCCCGCCGATGGTCGAGGGCGAGGACTGCACCCCGCCGGTGAGGTGCTGGGCGCCGTGCCCCGCCGCCCACGTGGCGGCCGCGCGGGCCCTCGCGGGGGTGTCGGAGCTGAGGTTGACGAGGACCCGTCCGTCCAGCGACGCGGCGGCCGGCTCCAGGACGGCGTACATCGCGTCGTAGTCGGTGAGGCTGAGGAAGACCAGTTCGTTGGCTGCGAGCGCCTCCTCGGCCGTGGCCGCCCGGCGCGCTCCCCTCGCCACCAGTTCGTCGGCCCGGCTCGCCGTCCGGTTCCACACGGTCACCTCGTGGCCGGCTTTCAGGAACGCGCCCACCGTGGCCTGCCCCATCGGGCCGAGGCCGATCACGGTCACGGACCGCTGCTGCTCACGCATGCGAAATCTCCCTCTAGAACGAACGCTCTATCCAGGAAAGAACCTAGCACGGACTCTGGAACGAACGCTCTATTCGGTATGC
This sequence comes from Streptomyces sp. NPDC003016, assembly GCF_053591455.1. Lineage (NCBI taxonomy): Bacteria > Bacillati > Actinomycetota > Actinomycetes > Kitasatosporales > Streptomycetaceae > Streptomyces > Streptomyces sp. NPDC003016. The sequence continues at coordinate 60,950 of NZ_JBSFTV010000031.1, read as the reverse complement.
TCGGCGTGTGAAGACCAAGGCGGAGCAGGACGCGGGAGCGGGGCCGGGGCCGGGTACGCGCGAGCGGATCGTCCGGACGACCTCACGGCTGATGCAGCGGCAGGGGTACGAAGGGACCGGGATCAAGCAGATCTCGCGGGAGGCCGGGGCCACGCTGGGCTCCGTCTACCACTTCTTCCCCGGCGGGAAGCAGGAGCTGGCCGTGGCCGCCGTACACCACGGCGACCAGGAGTTCACCGACATCCTGCGCGAGACGCTCGAAGGCGAGCAGGACCCGGCGAAGGCCGTCCTCGCGCTGACCGGGGCCCTCGCCGAGGGCCTGCGCGCCTCGGGCTGGGCCGAAGGCTGCCCGGTGACCTCGGCGGTCGTGGGTACGACGGGCAGCGCCCCGGACATCCGGCGGGCCGCCGCCGAGGCGTTCGCGCGCTGGCGGACGGTGGTGTCGGACAAACTGCGTGAGGCGGGCGTGGCCGAGGAGGAGGCCCCCGCGCTCGCGTACACCGTGATCAACACGCTGGAGGGCGCCGAGCTGGCCGCCCAGGTCTCCCGCAGCGCGGAGCCGCTGGAGATCGCGGGCCGGCACCTGGCCCGGCTCATCGACTCGTACCGCTGACACGAGAACGCGACGAGGGCCCCGCGCCGAAGCGCGGGGCCCTCGTCGCGTTCTCGCGTCAGGCGGTCAGGCGGGCGATCGCCTCGTCCACCGTCAGCTCCTCGCGCTCGCCCGTGCGGCGGTCCTTGAGCTCCACGACGCCCTCGGCGCTGCGGCGGCCCGCCACCAGGATCTTCGGTACGCCGATGAGCTCGGCGTCCGTGAACTTCACGCCCGGTGAGACGCCCGGACGCTCGTCGACCAGCACCCGCAGACCGGCCGCGCCCAGCTTGTCGGCGACCTCGACGGCCAGCTCGGTCTGGAGCGCCTTGCCGGCCGCGACGACGTGCACGTCGGCCGGGGCGATCTCGGCCGGCCAGCACAGGCCCTTGTCGTCGGCGGACTGCTCGGCGAGGGCGGCCACGGCGCGGGAGACGCCGATGCCGTACGAGCCCATGGTCACGCGGACCGGCTTGCCCTGCTGGCCGAGCACGTCGAGCTGGAAGGTGTCGGCGTACTTGCGGCCGAGCTGGAAGATGTGGCCGATCTCGATCGCGCGGTCGAGCTTGAGGCCGGCGCCGCACTTCGGGCACGGGTCGCCCTCTTCGACGACGACGACGTCCAGGTAGTCGTCGACCTGGAAGTCACGGCCCGCGACGACGTTCGATGCGTGGGTGTCGGGCTTGTTGGCGCCGGTGATCCAGGCGGTGCCGGCGGCGACGCGCGGGTCGGCGATGTAGCGGACCTTCTCCAGGCCCTGCGGGCCGACGTAGCCGCGTACGAGGTCGGGGCGGCCCACGAAGTCCTCGGCCGTGACCAGCTCGACCACGGCGGGCGCCAGGTGCTCGCCGAGCTTGCCGAGGTCCACCTCGCGGTCGCCGGGGACGCCGACGGCGACGATCTCGCCGTCGACCTTGACCAGCAGGTTCTTGAGGGTCGCGGACGCCGGTACGCCGAGGTGGTCGGCGAGGGTCTCGATCGTCGGGGTGTCGGGGGTGTCCAGCTCCACGACCGGGCCGTGCTCCGCGTCGTCGTACGCGGCGGCGACGGCGGCGGGGCTGAAGGTCACGGCCTCCGTGTTGGCCGCGTAGTCGCAGGACGGGCAGTCCACGAAGGTGTCCTCGCCCGCCGCGGCCGGGGCCAGGAACTCCTCGGACGCCGAGCCGCCCATCGCGCCGGACACGGCGGAGACGATGCGGAAGTCGAGGCCCAGACGCGCGAAGATCTTCTGGTACGCGGCGCGGTGCAGCGCGTACGACTCGGCGAGTCCCTCGTCCGTCGTGTCGAAGGAGTACGAGTCCTTCATCTGGAACTCGCGGCCGCGCAGCACGCCGGAGCGCGGACGCGCCTCGTCGCGGTACTTCGTCTGGATCTGGTAGAGCATCACCGGCAGGTCCTTGTAGGACGTGCACTGGTCCTTGACGGTCTGCGTGAAGATCTCTTCGTGCGTCGGGCCGAGCAGGTAGTCGGCGCCCTTGCGGTCCTTGAGGCGGAACAGCAGGTCGCCGTACTCCTCCCAGCGGCCGCTCGCCTCGTACGCCTCCTTGGGCAGGAGCGCCGGCAGCAGCACCTCCTGGGCGCCGATCCCGTCCATCTCCTCGCGCACGACGCGCGAGATGTTGTCGAGGACCTTCTTGCCCAGCGGGAGCCAGGTCCAGATCCCCGCCGCGTTCCGGCGGACGTACCCGGCGCGCACCAGCAGCTTGTGGCTGAGCGTCTCGGCGTCCGCCGGGTCGTCACGCAGTGTCTTGACCATCAGACGGGACATGCGCTGGACCTGGGCCATGGTGAACTCCTGCGAAGAAAAGTGTGATGGCTAGGAGGTTAGCCGGGCAGCACAGGCACCGGGAAATCCGTTACGCGCCGTGACGGCGCAGCGGGAGGGGCGCGCCCATCACGGCGTACGGCCTGGGGGCGCTCGGGAAGTGCACCTGGCGGGCCAGGTCGACGTAGCCCAGCGCGCGGTAGAGGCCGCGGGCCGGGCTCTCGATGTCGATCGCGGAGAGGATGGAACGCGGCTGCGACGCGGTGTCGGTGAGGGTGGTGATCAGCTCGCGGCCGATGCCGCGTGCCTGGTGGGCGGGGTCGACGTGCAGTTCGGTGATGACGAAGGAGTCGTCGAGCCAGTCGTCGTTGCCGGCGCGGCGCAGGTACGGCTCGACGACGGTGGACCACCAGTGCGTACGGTCGTTGGGCATCCCGTAGACGAAGCCGACGAGCCGTCCGTCGGGCGTCGTCGCGCCGAGCGCCCGCGCGCCGGGGCTGAGCAGGTGCCGCAGCACGATGTGACGGCGTACCCCGATCTCCTCGTCGGTGAGCCCGAAGGCGAGGGCCTGGACGGCGAGCGCCTCGTCCACGCGCGCGGCGAGATCGACCGGCGCGACCACTACGGCGGGGCTGTGGGGTTCGCCCCCGGAAAGAGGTGCCATGGAGCGCACCCTACTGGGCGGCAACGTCAGAACAACACGCTCATGAAGGCGCCGACCTCGCGGAAGCCGACCCGGCGGTAGGAGGCGCGGGCCGCGGTGTTGAAGTCGTTGACGTACAGGCTGACGACGGGGGCGACATCGGCCAGCGCGTAGCGCAGCACGGCCGCCATGCCGGTCTCGGACAGGCCGCGGCCGCGGAACTCGGGGGCCACCCAGACGCCCTGGATCTGGCAGGCCCGGGGGGTCGCGGCGCCGATCTCGGCCTTGAAGACGACCTTGCCGTCCTCGATACGGGCGAACGACCGCCCGGCGGCGACCAGTTCGGCGACGCGCGCCTGGTAGAGCAGCCCGCCGTCACCGGCGAGCGGCGAGACGCCGACCTCCTCGGTGAACATCGCCACGCACGCGGGCATGATCACGTCGGTCTCGTCCTTGCCGATGCGCCGGACGCGGGGGTCCGGCCGGACCTCGGGCGAGGGCTGCTCGGTGACCATGAGCGGCTGGTGCGCGCGCACCTCGCGGGCCGGGCCCCAGTTGGGTTCGAGCAGCCGCCACAGCTGCCCGGTGGCCTCGGCGGGGCCGACGATCGACGAGCAGCGGCGGCCGGCCCTGCGGGCGCGGTCGGCGAAGGCGCGTACCGCTTCGGGGGGCGCGCAGATCGGGACGAGGTTGGCGCCGGAGTAGCAGAGCGAGCGGAGCCGGCCGTCCGCGTACCAGCCCCACATCTCGCCGCCGAGGCGCCAGGGGTCGAGCCCGGCGGCCTGGACGCGTGAGGCCACGAAGGCGTTGGCGACGGGCTCACTTTCGAGGATGGCGAGCGCGGCGCCGAGGTCGCCTGGGCCGAGGACCCGGGTAGTGGTCTGAGTCAACACGTGAGGGGCCTCACCGTACGGTCTTCTGATCTCCGCACTGTACCTGGCCTGTCCACGGGGCGTCGCGGAACGGCAGTGGAGCCCGGCCGGGGGCGGGGCTCCACTGCTGTCGGTCCGCGGGGCGTCAGCTGACGGAGACCTCGGGCTCGCCGGACATGACGCCGTCCTTCTCCATCTGCTCGGCGATCTTCAGCGCCTCTTCGATGAGGGTCTCGACGATCTTCGACTCCGGGACGGTCTTGATGACCTCGCCCTTGACGAAGATCTGCCCCTTGCCGTTGCCGGAGGCGACTCCGAGGTCCGCCTCGCGCGCCTCGCCGGGGCCGTTGACGACACAGCCCATGACGGCGACGCGCAGTGGCACCTCCATGCCGTCGAGACCGGCGGCCACCTGGTCGGCGAGCTTGTACACATCGACCTGGGCGCGCCCGCAGGACGGGCAGGACACGATCTCCAGACGGCGCTGCTTGAGGTTGAGCGCCTCCAGGATCTGCAGGCCGACCTTGACCTCCTCGGCCGGCGGGGCCGACAGCGAGACCCGGATGGTGTCGCCGATGCCCTCGCTCAGCAGCGCGCCGAAGGCGACCGCGGACTTGATGGTGCCCTGGAAGGCCGGTCCGGCCTCCGTCACACCGAGGTGCAGGGGGTAGTCGGACTGCGCGGCGAGCTGGCGGTAGGCGTTGACCATCACGACCGGGTCGTTGTGCTTGACCGAGATCTTGATGTCGCCGAACCCGTGCTCCTCGAAGAGGGACGCCTCCCACAGGGCGGACTCGACGAGTGCCTCGGGGGTGGCCTTGCCGTACTTCTGCAGCAGGCGGGCGTCGAGCGATCCGGCGTTGACGCCGATGCGGATCGGGGTGCCGGCGGCGGAGGCCGCCTTGGCGATCTCCTTCACCTTGTCGTCGAACTGCTTGATGTTGCCCGGGTTCACCCGGACCGCCGCACATCCGGCGTCGATGGCGGCGAACACGTACTTCGGCTGGAAGTGGATGTCCGCGATCACCGGGATCTGCGACTTGCGGGCGATGGTCGCCAGCGCGTCCGCGTCGTCCTGGGTGGGGCAGGCCACCCGTACGATCTGGCAGCCCGAGGCGGTCAGCTCCGCGATCTGCTGAAGCGTCGCACCGATGTCGGAGGTCCTGGTCGTCGTCATCGACTGCACCGAGATGGGTGCGTCCCCGCCGACCGCCACTGATCCGACCTGGATCTTGCGGCTGACCCTACGGTCGGCGAGCTTCGTCGGAACGGACGGCATTCCGAGAGAAATTGCAGTCATCTGCTGTGCAACCCCAAGGTGTGGATCAAGGTCCCGAGATCGGCGGGCTCCGAGGATCGAGGTTACGTCACCTCGAAACCCCGGAGCACATCACGTCGGCGAAACCACCCCATCGCGGGCGGCCGGTGAACCGCTCGTATCAGGAAATTCGAACAGGGTTCACCACGTCCGCCACCAGGACGAGGGCGGTGAAGCAGATGAAGATCCCGGCGACGACGTACGCCACGGGCATCAGTTTGGCGACGTCGAAGGGGCCCGGGTCGGGCCGTCGGAAGACCTTCGCCACGTTGCGCCTCAGCGACTCCCACAGGGCTCCCGCGATGTGTCCGCCGTCGAGCGGCAGGAGCGGCAGCATGTTGAAGAGGAAGAGGGAGAGGTTGAACCCCGCGATGAGGAACAGCATCATCCCGACGGTGTTCTCCATGGGCAGCCCGAGCCCCAGGATCTCGCCGCCGACGCGGGCCGCGCCGACCACGCCCATCGGGGAATCGGCCTTGCGCTCCTCGCCGTTGAACGCGGCGTTCCACAGGTCGGGGACCTTGGACGGCAGGGCGATGAGCGAGTCCACGCCGGACTCGATCATGACGCCCATCCGGTCCACCGAGTCGCTGAAGGACAGCGGAGTGACGGCCGTGCCGGGGCCGAAGCCGAGGTAGCCCGCCTCGACGTACTCGTCGGCGACCGGCTGGCCCTGGGCGTCCTTCTTGGCCACCTTGTTGGCGATCAGCTCCGCCTGGAGGACCTTCTCCCGGCCGTCGCGCTCGACCGTGATCGAGGCGGGGCCGACGGTGTCGCGGATGCGCTCCGAGAGAGTGGCCCAGTCCTCGACGGGCTTGCCGTCGAAGGCGACGATCCTGTCGCCCTTCTGCAGGCCGGCGGCCTTGGCGGGCGACGCGGGGTCGCTCGTGCGGCAGTCGCGGTTCTCACTCTGCGCGACCACGCAGGGGACGACCTGGTCGACCGTGGTCGTCTGCTGGTTCAGGCCGATCGTCATGAAGACGCCGAGGAAGATCGCCACGGCGAGGATCAGGTTCATGAAGGGGCCGGCGAACATCACGATCACGCGCTTCCACGGCTTGCGCGTGTAGAAGAGGCGGGTCTCGTCGCCGGGGCGCAGTTCCTCGTACGCCGCCGAGCGGGCGTCCTCGATCATGCCGCGCCACGGGGAGGTCGACCTGGACTCTATCCTCCCGTCGGCCTTGGGCGGGAACATTCCGATCATGCGGATGTAGCCGCCGAGCGGGATCGCCTTGATGCCGTACTCCGTCTCGCCCTTGTGGCGCGACCAGATGGTGGGGCCGAAGCCGACCATGTACTGCGGCACGCGGACGCCGAAGAGCTTGGCGGTCGAGAGGTGACCGAGCTCGTGCCAGGCGATCGAGAAGAGCAGCCCGGCGAAGAAGATGACTATCCCGAGGACCGTCAACAGGACCGTCGTCATGCGCGAGCCTCCGCTGTTGCCTGTGCTGCGATTTCACGGGCCCGGGCTCGTGCCCAGGCCTCGGCTTCCAGGACGTCCGCGACCGTGAGCGAGGTTCCCGTACGGGGAGTCCCGTGCTCGGCCACGACTTCGGCGACCGTATCCACGATTCCTGTGAACGGCAGCCGCCCGGCGAGGAACGCGTCGACGCACTCCTCGTTGGCGGCATTGAACACCGCGGGGGCCGTGCCCGCGAGCGTACCGACGTGGCGGGCGAGTCCCACGGAGGGGAACGCCTCGTTGTCGAGCGGGTGGAACTCCCAGGTCGAAGCCTTGGACCAGTCGAAGGCGGGGGCGGCGTCCGGAACGCGTCCGGGCCAGCCGATGCCGATGGCGATCGGGCCGCGCATGTCGGGCGGTGTCGCCTGGGCGAGCGTCGAGCCGTCGGTGAACTCCACCATCGAGTGAACGTACGACTGGGGGTGGACGACGACCTCGATGCGGTCGAAGGGGATGTCGTAGAGGAGGTGCGCCTCGATGACCTCCAGCCCCTTGTTGACCAGGGTGGCGGAGTTGACCGTGATCACCGGGCCCATCGCCCAGGTGGGGTGGGCGAGGGCGTCCTCACGGGTGACGTGGGCGAGCTCGGCCTTCGTACGGCCGCGGAAGGGGCCGCCGGAGGCGGTGACGACGAGTTTGCGGACGTCGGCGCGGGTGCCGCCGGCGAGGGCCTGGAAGAGCGCGGCGTGCTCGGAGTCGACCGGGATGATCTGGCCGGGCTTGGCGATCGCCTTCACCAGCGGGCCGCCGACGATCAGCGACTCCTTGTTCGCGAGGGCGAGGGTGCGGCCCGCTTCGAGGGCGGCGAGGGTCGGGGCGAGGCCGATGGATCCGGTGATGCCGTTGAGCACGGTGTGGCACGGGGAGGCGGCCAGCAGGGTGGCGGCGTCGGGGCCGGCCAGGATCTCGGGGAGGGGCTCGCCGGTGCCGTACTGCTCCCCGAGCGCCTCGCGCAGGGCGGGCACGGCGTCCTCGCGGGCGACCGCGACGGTGTGGACACGCAGCTGCCGCGCCTGCTCGGCGAGCAGGCCGACCCGGCCGCCGGCCGCGGAGAGCGCGGTGACGCGGAAGCGGTCGGGGTTACGGAGCACCAGGTCGATGGCCTGGGTGCCGATGGACCCGGTGGAGCCGAGGACGACGATGTCCCGGCGGCCTTCGGACGGGTCGAAGGCGATGTGCGGGTCGGCGAGGGGGGCTGGGCTGTCGCTCATGCCCCCCATTGTCACCGCAATGGCTCACCGGCCGGACAGCGCCCGGATCAATTGGCGCCGGTCGCCGCCCGGAACTTCGCCCACTGGGCGTCCAGGACTTCCCGCGGCACTCCCCCGGTGTCCTTGGCGTCCTCGGTGCCGGGGATGTCGGCGCGGAAGGAGAGCGTGGCCGAGCCGGACCGTACGACCGTGAGGTACTCATGGAGCTTGAGCTTCCGCTTCGCGTCGAGGATCGTGAAGCGGTACGCCTCGGCCTCGTCCGCGCCGGCCCCGAAACCGGGCGCCTCGACCGGCTCGGCCTCGAGGTACGTGCCCCTGGCGACGGCCCGCTCCTCGCTGAAGCCGCCGGCGCACTCCTTGCCCGCCTTGTCGAGGTCCTTCATGACGCGGGCCGCGTCGCCGTCTCCGTACGAGCGGAGCTGGACGTCGACGGTGAGGCCGAGCGTCGCACCGGGGTCGTCGACCTTGCGGCTCACCTCGGTCCTCAGGTCGTAGTCGGTGACGTCGGCGGCGAGGCTGACGAGGGGCTGGCAGACGGCGGGGTCGGCGGTGTAGTCGTCGCCGTGGGGAGCGCCGAGGGTGAGCTCGGACGCGGTGTACCCGCCGACCGTCTCCCCGTCGGTGAAGGACGCGGCGGTGAGCTGCGCCTCGGTGAGCACCTTGGGCCCCCTCGCGCTCGCGGTGGTCCCGGCCCGGCCCCCGGGCTTCTTGTCGTCCTGGCCGTCGTCGCCTCCGCCACCGCCCCCGCCACCGTCGCCGCCGCACGCGACCGCGCCCGCGAACAGGACACCGCCCATCGCGAGAGCCGCCCCGCGCCGCAGCCTGCCTTGCTTACCCGCCCCGAACATGCCTGACCTCTGGTTCTGTTGATGCGTGAGTGACCGCACGGTGGTGGTGCACGGGGCGGCCGGCTCCATGGCTCCGCCCCTCCCGGTCCCGTAGAGACCCGTAGAGACCCGTACAGAGAGGCCTTCCCCTTGAACACCGAACGAATCGATCCGCCCCTGACCGCGGGTGAGCGCGAGACGCTGCGTGCCTTTCTCGACTTCCACCGCGCGACGCTCGCCATGAAGTGCGACGGGCTGACCGACGAGGAGCTGCGCCGGCGGTCGATGCCGCCGTCGACGCTGTCACTGCTGGGGCTGGTGCGTCACATGGCCGAGGTGGAGCGGGCGTGGTTCCGGCGGGTGATCAACGGCGAGGACATACCGCTGGTGTGGTCGGACGAGGGCGACTTCCAGGTGGCGTACGACGCCGGTTCCGCCACGCGGTCGGAGGCGTTCGCGGCCTGGCAGGCGGAGGTCGGGCACGCGCGCCGCATCGAGCGGGAGGCGGCGTCGCTGGACGTGACCGGCCACCTGGCGAAGACGGGCGAGGACGTGTCGCTGCGGCTGGTGATGCTGCACCTGATGCACGAGTACGCCCGGCACAACGGCCATGCCGACTTCCTCCGGGAGGGCATCGACGGGGCCGTCGGGGCGTGAGGCGGGCGGCGTGCGGCGGGCTCCGGCGTGGGCGGTGGCACCGCTCCGTCCGCGGGCTACCCGGTTCGCCGCAGCGCCGCGAGGACCTCGTGGAAGGCCGGGAAGGTGTTCCGTACGCAGCCGGGGCCGTCGAACGTGACGCCGGGCGCGGCGCGCGGTGACGTGACCGGGAAGGACATCGCCATGCGGGGGTCGCCGTGCGTCGCGGTCTCGGCGGGGCGGGGGTGCCGGGCCGGATCTCGATCCAGTCGGGGCCGGTGGCGACCGTGATGCCCATCCGGCGCAGGTTCTCCGCGCACGCCTCCAGCCGGTCGCACTCCTTCACGCGGGTGTTGGCCACGTCCTCGACACGGGCCGGTCCGGCGGCGTACGGCGCGATGGCCGCCGGCGCCGGCACGGGCGGCGGACCGTTTCGCCCTGTGGACGTACCGGCGTCCGGCGGGGCGGCCGGCCTTCCGCCGGCCGCCCCGCCGGGCTGCGGGTGCGCGGGTTCCTCAGCGGATCGGGCGGTGGACGTTCTCCCGCTGCGAGGGGCCGGGGGCGGCCTCGGCGATCCAGGGGCCTTCGCCGCTCGGGTCGATGATGCCGGCCTCCAGCCAGGTGTACGTGCCGGACAGGACGCCCTTGACGACCTTGTGGTCGAGGTCGTCGGTGTTGGTCCACAGCCGGTTGAAGAGTTCTTCGGTGCGGATGCGGGACTGGCGGCAGAAGACGTCGGCCAGTTGGTACGCCTCGCGGCCGTGATCCGTGGTCGTACGCAGGAGTTCGGCGCGTACGCAGGCCGCGCTCATCGCGAAGAGCTCCGCGCCGATGTCGACGATGCGGCCGAGGAAGCCCTGCTTCGTCTCCATGCGGCCCTGCCAGCGGGACATGGCGTAGAAGGTGGAGCGGGCGAGTTTGCGGGCCGTGCGTTCGGCGTAGCGGAGGTGGACCGAGAGGTCCGGGTGGCCCGCCGGGTGGAATTCGGCGTACGAGCGGGGGAGCTGGCCGGGGCCGGTGACCAGCTTCGGGAGCCACTTGGCGTAGAAGCCCGCCGCGTTCGCGCCCGCCTTCGCCTTCGCCGACAGGGGCTTGTCGGGGTCGATGATGTCGCCCGCGACCTTGAGGTGGGCGTCGACCGCCTCGCGCGCGATCAGCAGGTGCATGATCTCGGTCGAGCCCTCGAAGATGCGGTTGATGCGCAGGTCGCGCAGGATCTGCTCGGCGGGGACGGCCCGCTCGCCGCGCGCCGCCAGGGAGTCCGCCGTCTCGAAGCCCCGGCCGCCGCGGATCTGGACCAGTTCATCGGCCATCAGACAGGCCATCTCGCTGCCGTACAGCTTGGCGAGGGCCGCCTCGATGCGGATGTCGTTGCGGTCCTCGTCGGCCATCTGCGAGCAGAGGTCCAGGACCGCTTCGAGGGCGAAGGTGGTGGCGGCGATGAAGGAGATCTTCGAGCCGACGGCCTCGTGGAGGGCGACCGGCTTGCCCCACTGCTCGCGCACCGACGACCACTCGCGGGCGATCTTCAGGCACCACTTGCCCGCGCCGACGCACATCGCGGGCAGGGACAGACGGCCGGTGTTGAGCGTGGTGAGGGCGATCTTGAGGCCGGCGCCCTCCGGGCCGATGCGGTTCGCGGCGGGGACCCGTACCTGGTGGAAGCGGGTGACGCCGTTCTCCAGGCCGCGCAGGCCCATGAAGGCGTTGCGGTTCTCGACGGTGACGCCCGGGGAGTCGGCCTCCACCACGAAGGCGGTGATGCCGCCCTTGTGCCCCTCGGACGCCGGGACGCGCGCCATGACGACGAGCAGGTCGGCGACCACGCCGTTCGTCGTCCAGAGCTTCACGCCGTCCATGACGTACGTGTCGCCGTCGGGCACGGCCGTGGTCGCGAGCCGGGCCGGGTCGGAGCCCACGTCGGGCTCGGTGAGGAGGAAGGCGGAGATGTCGGTGCGGGCGAGGCGCGGGAGGAAGGCGTCCCTCTGCTCCTGCGTGCCGAAGAGTTTGAGCGGCTGCGGTACGCCGATCGACTGATGCGCCGACAGGAGGGCGCCGATGGCCGGGTTCGCCGAGCCGACGAGCGCGAGGGCCTTGTTGTAGTACACCTGGGTGAGGCCGAGACCGCCGTACTTGGTGTCGATCTTCATGCCGAGCGCGCCGAGCTCCTTGAGCCCGTTGACCACCTCGTCGGGGATCTTCGCTTCGCGGTCGATCCGCGCGCCGTCGATCTTCGTCTCGCAGAAGTCCCGCAGTTTGGCGAGGAACGCCTCGCCGCGCGCGGTGTCGTCCGGCGGCGGCATCGGGTGGGGGTGGATCAGGTCGAGCCGGAGGCGGCCGAGGAAGAGTTCCTTGGCGAAGCTGGGCTTGCGCCAGTCCTGTTCGCGCGCGGCCTCGGCGACCTGGCGCGCTTCGCGCTCGGAGACCTTGGGCTGCTGGGTCGGTTGTGCGGACATGAGGAGCTCACCTCGCCGCGAGTCGGGGCCCGGCCGGTCGCATTACCGCCCGGTTTTACTCGTCCGTATCTACCCGATTCCCGGCATCCTCACCACCCCTGGCACACCGATCGGTTCGCGGGGCAAGGAAACGGCCGGAGCCCCCGCACAGTGCGTTCCTCACGCCGCCCCTGACCTGCGGTTTCGCTCTGACCTGCACGAACGGCCCAACACTTCGGCCCGCATCTCCACTCATCCGACCGCATCTCTTCGCATACGCCCCCACCTATGTTCCCGCGGGAACACCCTGGGGAACACCCACTTCGGAAGCACTCGAGACTCGCAGGCGTCCTCAACACAGCAGCAGAGCGCCCAGCGGGTCTTCCCTAGGGCCAGTTCACGAGGCCCGAGGGCGTCTGGGCTCACAGTTCCCCTTGGCCATACTCCCGCGTCGGCTAAGAGGTCCTGCGAAGAAGGGTTTCGGGCCTACACACCGAGGCCATGAAGCACGCAGGACAAGGTCATATGACCCATGGAGCTGGGAGTGGCGTCGGCTCCGGTGTCTCGCAGGCTGCGGCGAACCCGTGAAGCGCAATGTGCATGCGTGGGTGGAGCTCTGCGGAACGCGGTCCGGCAGTTGGCTCTCTGCCACCCGCATAGACGCGGGAAGGGGATTCGCCGACCCGCTTCCAACCCCTGTCGGTGAGTCGCTGTACATGCTGGGAGCCGCACACCGGGCTTGCCTGGACGCGGCGGTCGACCTGCTCCGACAGCGACGCGCCGTCTTCGATCACCCTCTCCAGGAAGCGTTCGTCGACGTACCTCCGCATGGGCAGGCACACACCAACTGGCTACCCGTGCAACGCGGCCGGTGTCCCTTCTGCCAGGACCTGCACCCGAACCCGACCAAGGAGCACATCTACCCAAAGTGGCTGATCAAGGAGCTGCGTCGGCTGGGCATGAGGAACAGTTCGACCGATCCCCGACAGCGAAAGATCGAATGGCCTACCACTCCGGTGTGCCAGCAGTGCAACAACAACTGGATGTCGGTTCTCGATAACGATGCCTCTTCGATCTTGCTGCCCATGTTCTTCACCACACGTCTCGTGAGTGAGCAAGAGCAGGTTCGACTGGCTCTGTGGGCGGCCATGAAGGCGGTGTTGTTCGACTCTGCCGGCGAGGCTGTGATCCCTCACGGATTCGGTCAGAGCCTGGAGATCTTCCGTCGTCCGCACCCCGGCATGCACGTATGGATCGCTGCGTATCACGACGTCAATCCCCTGTCCCTGGTTGTTCGGCCCATTTACGCGTCTCAGGAGACTGATGGGGGGCGTGACCAGCTCAACGGTTGGTGCGCCACCTTTTCCGTGCTGCGAGTCGCCTTTCAGGTCTTCATCCCGTTCGTGGAAGGAGACCTCGCTCCGCTCCCGGACTTTCACGGCTCGGTGGTCAGGTTGTGGCCCCCGTCGGGCGAGGTTCTGGACTGGCCGCCGCCGTACTACTTCGACAGCAAGTCCATCAACGGCCTCGCGGCACGGATCAACGACAACCGGGAGGCCGTTCAGGTGGAGGTCACCCTCATCGAGGCTGTTCGGGAACCCGGGCCGCCTGGCACTGCACCTAACCCGTAGGCCGGGACCCCGGGACCAGGCGACTCCGGAGTGCTTCAGCGCAGGGCTGCGAGTACCCGAGCCCGCAAGGTCTCTTTTTCGATCGTGTCTGCGTAGCGCCAGGCCGCAGCCGTGACCTCCTCTTCCTGGAGCTCAACCGCCTCGGTGTGGGTGCGGAAGATGTAGCGGAAGTCGAAGTGGCGGTGGCCGGGCTCGTCTTTGGCCGGGTTGGCGGGGATGTGGTGGGCGTCGATGTGGAGGGGACGGTGGCCAGCGGGGATGAGCGCCGAGGCCGGGATGCCAGTCTCCTCGGTGAGCTCGCGCTGTGCGGCTTCGAGGAGGCTCCCGTCCTGGGGTTCCAGGTGACCTCCGGGGAGGAGCCAGCGGTTCAGCGCACGGTGCTTGATCAGGAGGATGCGGCCGGCGGGGTCGGCGAGGATCACTCCAACGGTGGCGTGGCCGTCGAAGGTCTTGCGGCTGGTGACGTCGTGGTCGGCGTCGAGCAGTTCACCGATGGGCGAGAGGCGCCACTTCTCGTCGGGGTGCGCGTCGAGGTACTCGTCGAGCGTCTCACGGATGTGGCCGGGCTTGATGGGCAAGGCATCTCCTCAGTGGTGGAAGCAGTCGAGCCAGGTCGCGGCGATGGCGGCGCGGTCGGTGGGGCTGATCTCGTGCATGCCGGGCTCCAGGCCGCCACGGGCGAGGGCGGCGGAGGCGGCGAGTATCTCGGCCTGGACGAGGAAGATGAACGGGCCCACGCTGGCGCCGTGCAGGAAGTTGACGGCGTTGCCACCGTTGAGCAGGTCGAAGTGGTGGTCGACGGTCAGGTAGCGGGTGACGTGCTCGCCGACGTGGACGCGCTGATAAATCGGCGGCAGCCCTGCGAGGTCGAGCTCGTCCTCGCTGCTGGTCACCGTGGCGACGTAGGCGCCGACGCGCAGCCTCGGGAAGTCCTGGCCCCGGAGTGCCAGGGAGCCGGTGGCGCACAGGACCAGTCCAGCCTCGGCGAGGCTGGACTCGCGGTCGGAGGTCACCACGAAGCCCTGCGAGAGGGCCTGGGTGCGCTTGACGGGGTCGATGTCGTGGACGGTGACATGCACGCCCTTGCCGTGGAGCAGGCGAGCAATACTTGAGCCGAGTTTGCCAAAGCCGATCACGAGGGCAGAGCGGCCGATCAGGATGTCGCCACGGGAGCGCATGAGCGCCTCGGTCGAGAAGACGATCGACTGGCCGACGAGGTAGTCCTCGGGGTCCTTCAGGGGCGAGCGGGCCACGGAGACGACGGGGCAGGGCAGCTTGTCGAGTTCGGCGTACCGGCGATGGCCGTTCTCGGTGTCCTCGACGACGCCGAGGAGCCGGCCGGAGAAGCGGTCGCAGAGCACACCGAGCGTATGGGCGAAGTAGCCGCCGACGTCCAGCAGTACGACCGGCCGGCCCGCTGCCCGTGCCTCCAGGAAGCCGAGTGCCCGGTCGGGGTCGGCGAACAGCTCACGGGACAGTTCGGCGCAGCCGTATCCGTCCTCCTCGATCTGGCGAAGGGCGTGCGGGTCGACCGACTTCGGCTTGGGCAGGACGGTCCGCAGGTCGGTGACCGTGCCCACGCCGCGCACGAAGGCCGGCCGCTCGGGCAGCACGTGTGTGATCAGGACCGAGGCAGGGCGTTCAGCGGGCATGAACCGTCGGGCGATGCGCTCGAAGTACGTGTCGAGACGGGCCCGTTCCAGTGTGTCCATGGTGGTGTCTCCTCTGGGACGGCGGTCAGGTGTCGCACAGGGTCGGTGTGCTGTGGCCCCAGGGCGCGGCGAAGGGCAGCGGGGTCGGTCAGGGTCTCGTCGTCGGGCAGCTCACACCATCCGCCGGTGTGACCGTCCGAGCAGGTGGGGTCCGGTGCCACGAGCCAGGAACCGGTCCCAAGCAGGTGCACGGGCAGGTCTTGCCAGAGGCCGCCGCTCCCGGTGGGTACGGCGAAGTACAGGCGTTGGCTCAGGCGGTCGTACAGCACAGGACCGAGTTCCTCCTCGGCAGCCCGGAGCCGGGCGAGTGCGAGGAAGCCCGTCTCGGCCGGTACCCGCACCGCGTCCCAGTCCTGACCGGGAGGAAGAAGGCGGAGGTCGGGGAGCTTGTCTACGTGGGCGGCGCTCCTCAGGGAATCGCGGAGGGACATCAGGCTCCTCCGCGTTGCCGGACGACCGGCCGCGCCTCAGCCGAACGCACCCTGTCAGGTCGGGGGCTGATTCTGCGGACGACGATCAGGGAGGCCCCGGTCTTCTCGATGCGGTGCCCGCGCTCGGCAGCGAGCCCCTTCGGCCCCAGGTGGCTGCGCGAGGGCACGACCACTCCGTAGATGCCGGCCAGGGCGAGCACGTCGAGGAGGCCGACGAAGGCCGGGGCGAGCGGATTCGTGGTCGCCTCGCGCTCCGTGAAGACGCCGTGCAACGACAGCTCATGCTGAAGGCAGTACTCGGCAAGGGAGTCGATCAAGGCCGCGTGCCGGGCTGCCGAGCCCGCCGTATGGCGCAGGTAGCCGTAGACGTGGACCTCACCGACCTCGCGGTGTTCCGTGATGTGTTCCATGCATTGAGCGTCCCGGTGACTGAACGGCCTCGAAATGACCGTCTGTTGTACTTCCGTTGCACTTCCCACCCCTCACGTGCGCTCGGCGTGCTTCGATACGCGGCGGAGGGAGGCAGCCCGTGGTCAGCGTGCAGCAGTGGACCGGCCGAGAGGCCAAAGCTCTGCGCTCGGCGCTCCGGATGAGCACCCGCACCTTTGCGGAGCACCTGGGCGTAGCGCTGCGCACCGTGGCCAAGTGGGAGAAACACGGTGCCGACACTCACCCGCGCCCCGACACGCAGGCCATCCTCGACACCGCTCTCGCCCGCGCCGACGAAGCTGCGCACGCGCGCTTCGACGAGGCGTTGCACGGCCGGCGGGCCGCCCCGTCCGTGGATCACGAGGCATGGACAGAGGACATCGACCGCGCCATCGTCTGCCTCAGCCACCAGCGGTTCACCTTCGCCTCGGACCTGCTGAACAGGTGGCTGGGCCGCCACGAGCCGCGCGGCCTCGACGACAAGGGCGCCTATCTCTACGGCCGTTCCCTCGTCCTCCTCGGAGACTTACAGCGCGACCAGGGCGCCATCCTCGGGCCGCTCTCCGCACGCCACTCCTACCTGCGCGCGCATGGACTGTTCCACGACCTGGCCATCCCTCGGCGCACAGCTCAAATCGAGCTCTCCCTCGCCGTGGTCACGGAGATGGCCGGGCAGCTCGAAGCCTCGGCCCGCCGGTACGAGCAGTTGGCCGCCGACGATCGCCTCAGCCACCGCGACCGGGCCCGCGCCCGTCTCTGGGTGGGCACGGCACTCAGCAAGCACGGCAACAACGAGTACGCCACCCAGGTCATGCGCTCCGCGATCAGGGACTTCGAGGAACTGGGCGAGCCCGAGGACTGGTCGGTCGCCCACCAGAAGCTCGCCCTCGCTCATCGCGGGGCCGGCGAGCTCGGCCAGGCACTGCGCTACATCAGCATCGCCCGCTCGACCGGATCCGTCGACTCCCCCATGCAGCACGTCCGGCTGGACACCGCGTACTCGCACATCCTTCTGTCCGACCCAGCCACCCGCGATGATGGGTTGACCGTTCTCGACGACGCGGCGCGCATGGCCTCCCAGCACGGCCTGAGCCACCAGCTCCGCAGCATCGAGGGAATCCGGCGGTCGTACGACGACCCGCGGACTCTCGTGTCGAGGTGAAGGCAGCGATGATCGAGGGAGTCCCCCGTGCCGGACCGCACAGAGCGCACCATTACCAACGAGCAGTGGAACGACGCCGTGCTGATCTGGCGCTATCACCAGATGAGCCACGAGGTACGGCCCTGCTCGGCGGCCATCGGCCTGGGCAGCCACGACCTCGGCGTCGCCACCACCACCGCCGACCTCTATGGGACCGGCTTGTTCCCCGTCGTCGTCTTCAGCGGTGGAAACAGCCCGACCACCGCGGCCCGCTTCCCGCGCGGCGAAGCAGTCCACTACCGCGAGCACGCTCTCGACCTGGGTGTCCCCGACGAAGCGATCCTGCTGGAGACCATGGCCGGGAACACAGGCCAGAACATCACGCTGTCCCGTGAGGTGCTGCGCGAGGCTGGCGTGGAGGTGGAGTCGCTGCTCCTGATCTCCAAGCCGTACATGGAGCGCCGCTCGTACGCCACCTGCCGCAAGCTCTGGCCGGAGGTCGAGGTCGTCTGTGCCTCCGAGCCGCTGGAGTTCGACGACTACATCAAGTCCATCGGCGACGAAAAGCTCGTCGTCGACATGCTCGTGGGTGACCTGCAACGGGTCATCGAGTACCCGGCGCTCGGCTTCGCCGTCGAGCAGGACGTACCGAGGGATGTCCATGACGCGTACGAGCGCCTCCTGCGCGCCGGTTTCGACAGCAGGCTCATCAGCTCCTGACACCGGCACCGTCCCTCCGGGGGCGGTGTGCGCGATCCACCAGCCGAACTTCTTCCCACGGCTGTCCACGCTGGCGAAGCTGTTTGCATCGGACGTGTGGATCGTCCTGGACGGCGTCCAGTTCGCCCGCCGGGACTACCAGCACCGGGCCCGGCTGGCCGCCCTGGCAGACCCTGGCGACAGGCGGTGGCTGTCCCTGGCCACCCACCTGCCGCAGGGCCGCAGCACGCTGATCCGCGATGCGCGGCGTGCCGATCCCGAACGCTGTCGCCAGCGGGTCCAGCAGCTCACCCACCAGGCGTACGGGCGGAGCTCGAACTGGCCCGCCGTGAAGGCGGTCGTGGACCGTGCGCTGGAGGAGTTCAACTCCACGAAGCGGACGGCTGCTGTCGCCGAGGCGTCGACGTTGGCGCTTCTGACGGCCGTGGAGTGGTCCGGGACGGTCGTCCGCAGCAGTGCACTGACCGCTCGCACCGGCCGATCTACGCGCCTCGCGGACCTCACTGCGGCAGCGCACTGCAGGACGTACCTGTGCGGCCGCGGCGGCATGCGCTACGTCGAGCACCGTGCCTTCTCGGACGTCGACGTGGCCGTCGTGCCCTTCCTGCCACCGGAGAGATCGGTGCCGCCGTGGGAGCATGCGCAATCCATCAGCGCCCTGTGGGCCTTGGCTGCGGTGGGCGCTCGTGGAGTGCGCCACCAGTTGCAGGACGCTGCTTCCCGCGCGCGTGGAGCGTAGCGACGGGTCGCGGAAGCACGCTCAACTTGGCCAAGACCGTTGGGCCGGTGTTCCCACGCGTTCTGGAGATTCAGCCGAGATCCGACGCTTTTCGCAGGTCAGGGCAGGGAAAAGGGGAACGGCCGGAGCCCCCGCACAGTGGGCTCCGGCCGTGGCTCAGGTGTCGTACGAGATCAGAGGGCGAGGCCGGTGAGGACCATGACCCGCTCGTACGTGTAGTCGTCCATCGCGTACCGCACGCCCTCGCGGCCGACGCCGGACTGCTTGACGCCGCCGTACGGCATCTGGTCCGCGCGGTACGAGGGGACGTCGCCGACGACCACGCCGCCGACCTCCAGCTCGCGGTGGGCGCGGAAGGCCGTCTGGAGGTCGTGCGTGAACACGCCCGCCTGGAGGCCGTACTTGGAGTCGTTGACCGCGGCGAACGCCTCGGCCTCGCCGTCGACCCTGCGCACCGTCAGGACCGGGCCGAAGACCTCCTCGCAGGAGATCGTGGTGTCGGCCGGTACGTCGGCGAGCACGGTCGGGGCGTACGACGCGCCGTCGCGCTTGCCGCCGGTGAGCAGCGTCGCGCCCGCCTTGACGGCCTCCTCGACCCACGACTCGACGCGCTTGGCGGCGTCCTCGCTGACCAGCGGGCCGACGTCGGTGGCGGCGTCGTTCGGGTCGCCGGTCACCTGGGCCTCGACGGCCGCGACGATCTTCGGGACGAGACGCTCGTACACGGACGCGTCGGCGATCACGCGCTGCACGGAGATGCAGGACTGGCCGGCCTGGTAGTTCGAGAAGGTCGCGATGCGGGTCGCGGCCCAGTCCAGGTCCTCGTCCGAGGCCCAGTCGGCCAGGACGACGGCCGCGCCGTTGCCGCCGAGCTCCAGGGTGCAGTGCTTGCGCGGCACCGAGTCCATGATCGCGTAGCCGACGGTCTCGGAACCGGTGAAGGAGATGACGGGCAGGCGCTCGTCCTGGACCAGCGCCGGCATCTTGTCGTTGGCGACGGGCAGGACGGACCAGGAACCGGCCGGGAGGTCGGTCTCGGCGAGCAGCTCACCCAGGATCAGGCCGGACAGCGGCGTCGCGGGCGCCGGCTTGAGGATGATCGGGGCGCCGACGGCGATGGCCGGGGCGACCTTGTGGGCGCACAGGTTCAGCGGGAAGTTGAAGGGCGCGATGCCGAGGACGGTGCCGCGGGGGAAGCGGCGCGTCAGGGCGAGGCGGCCGGTGCCGCCGGCGTCGGTGTCGAGGCGCTGGGCCTCGCCGCCGTTGAAGCGGCGGGCCTCCTCGGCGGCGAACCGGAACACGGACACGGCGCGGCCGACTTCACCGCGCGCCCACTTGATCGGCTTGCCGTTCTCGGCGGAGATCAGCTGGGCGATCTCTTCGGTGCGCTCGGCGAGACGCTTGCTGACGTGGTCGAGGGCGGCGGCGCGGACGTGCGCGGGGGTCGCCGCGAACTCGGCCTCGACGGCGTACGCGGCCGCGACGGCCTCTTCGACCTGCGCGTCGGTGGGGATGCTCACCGACGCGACGAGCCGCCCGTCCCAGGGGGACGTGACGTCGAACGCGTCCTCGCCGGTGGCCTGGCGGCCGGCGAGCCAGAAGGCGTGGGGGGAAGTCATGTCGTTTCCGGCCCTTCCGAGGGGGTGGGTGCTGATGTCCCCCACGGTAGGGGTGCGGAGGCAGGAGGTCGTTTGTCCGGGGTGGAGTGCTGCGGGCGCGCGGGACGCCGCTTTGGAGGACGACACGTGCGTACGCCCTGGCGGGGCGGGGCGGTACGGGCGCCGGGGAAGGGGCGGGGGCACGGAATTCTCCCCTCCCCCGCCCCTTCCCCTCCCGCCCCTCCCCGGAACCGGGGCGCCGCCCCGGGCCCCGCTCCTCGAGCACCGGAGGGGCTGGGACCGACCGCGGGTCCTGGGGCCGTGCGGCCGGGGCGGAGCCGGAACGTGCCGCCCTCCGCACCGCCCACTCAGCCCGAGCCCGTCCCCGGCCCCGCCGTCGCCTTCAGCGCCAGCCACAGCTCCATCCGCACGTCCGCGTCGTCCAGCGAACGGCCCAGGATCTCCTCCACCCTCCGCATCCGGTAGCGCAGCGTGTGACGGTGGACGCCCAGGTCCGCCGCCGCCGCGTCCCACTGCCCGTGGCGCGAAAGCCACGCCCGCAGGGACGCGATCAGGTCGCCCCGGCCCTTCGCGTCGTGCTCGCGCAGCGCCCGCAGCATCCCGTCGGCGAAGGACCGCACCGCGTCGTCCGCCAGCAGCTGCATCACCGACCCCGCCGCCAGCTCCTCGTGCTCGACCAGCGCACGCCCCCGTCGTCGCGCCACCGACAGGGCCTGTTCCGCCTGCTTGTACGCCCCGACCGCCGCGATCGGCCCCGCCGGTGCCGACAGTCCCACCACCAGCTCGTCCTCGCCCGCCGGCTCGTGCGGCCGCGCCGCGTCGCCGCGCCGTGCCTCCGTATGGGCGAGACAGGCGTCCACCGCGTCGCCCCCGTCCGCCGCGAGCACCACCAGCCGGCCGCCGTCCGGCACCACCAGCACCGGCTCGCCCGCCCGCAGCGCCGCGGATTCCATCGCGTCGGCCAGGCCCTGGAGCGGGTCGGACACGCCTACGGCGGACGCGTTCTCCGGCTCCGCGGCCGCCGGCTCGGCGATGAGGAGGCGGAACGGGGCGTCGAGCAGCGCCCCGTACAGATCGCCGGCGACGGCCCGCGCGTGGTCCGGCTCGCCCGCCAGCAGCATCCGCAGCACCGCCGCACCCAGCCGCTGCTCGGCCGCCTGCAGGGAGCGCGACCGTTCGGTGGTCAGGGTCAGGAGCGCGATCGCCGAGTGCACGGCGTACCGCTCGGCCGTCCCCAGCGGGGCCCCCGTCCCGACCGCCAGGACGCCCCGCACGCGCCGTCCCGCGCCCAGCGACTGCAGTTCGACCCGGTCGTCCGCCTCGGCGTCGCCGTCCGTCCCGCCACTGCCCACGACGGAACTCGCAGGCGCCGGCCGCTCCCGCAGCCGTTCGACGTCGGCGGTGAGCCGGGCGGCGCGGCGCGCGGCCCAGTCGGGCGCGGCGGCGACCACCGCGCCGGAGACGTCGTACAGCGCGGCCCAGCCCTTCACGTGCGACGCGAGGCGGGCCAGCAGGTCACCGGGCCCGTCTCCGGACAGCGCCGCCTTCGTCAGCTCGCGCTGCGCCTCGAAACCGGCGGTCACCGCGCGGTACTGGTCGGCGGCGTTCGCGGCGGAGACGGCCTTGCTGATGGCGAGGAAGGGCGTACGGCGCGGCACTTCCAGCAGCGGCAGGCCCTCCTCGGTGGCGGCGTCGACGAGAGCCTGCGGAATGCCGTCGTAGTGGACGCCGATGGCGAAGCCGAGCCCCACGACGCCGGCGCCGGCCAGCCGCCGCACGTACCGGCGCATGACCTCGGGGTCCTCGGCCTCCAGCTTCACCGCGGTGACGAGGAGCAGCTCGCCGCCCTCCATGTACGGCACGGGGTCGGGGAGCTCGCTGACGTGGGCCCAGCGCACCGGCGTGTCCAGCCGGTCCTCCCCGGCGCGGACGGTGAGCTTGAGCGCCGAGTGGTGGACGAGGGAGGCGAGGGTGGGCGGCATGGACGGTCAGACCTTAGGACGGAGGATTTTCGCCGTCGCGTATGAACGGCTCATATCGATTCTGCCAGGCTGTACGGGTACCCGGCACCGCGCCGCTCACCTCCGCCGCTCACCTCCGCAGGTCGACGAGCAGCGGCGGGGCGTGCTCCCCGCGCACCGTCGTCAAGGAGAGCACCGCGTGTCCGGCGGGCACCGAATGCGCCAGGTCCGACGCGGACCACCGCTCCCGCTCGACCTCGCGCACCGTGACGGCGTCCCGCGTGACGGCCTTTCCGGTGACCAGTTTGCGCAGGGCGTGGACCGCCCGGGTGAACGGCTGATCGGCGAAGACCGTGTGCTGGGCGACCTCTCTGGTCTCGACCCACTCCGTGCCCCACGCCTCCGCGAACTGCTTGCCGTCCCAGGTGGTCACCCCGGAGAAGACCATGGCGCAGCCCACCGCGCCGAGCAGCGGTTTGTGCAGCGTCTCCGCCACGTCGTCGACGGTCCGCAGGCAGAGCACGACCCCCGCGTTGGCGGTCCGCAGCCGCCGGATGCCCCGGACCGTTTCGGCCGTGAGCGTGCCGGCGGCGTCGTCCAGGACCAGGCAGCTGAAGAGCGAGGAGTCGGAGCGGCTGGTGGCCATGGCCGTGAACTGGGCCAGGATCAGCCGGGCGAGCAGCCGCGACGCCTGGGCGTGGCCGCGTTCCGGCAGGTCGACCCGGACGCGCAGCGGGTGCCCGCGCAGGGCCCGCAGGGAGAAGGACCGCTCCTTCGCCGTGTCGAAGAAGTCGGCGAAGGCGGGACGGTCGAGCAGGAAGAGCCGGTCGGCGAGCGCCGCGCAGGGGTCGGCCGCGCTCCCCCTCTGCCGTAGGTGGGACGCCAGTTCGCGCTGCATGGCCTGGTTGTCGTCGGCTTCGAGCGCCTGGCGCAGCTCCTCGAAGGGGGCGGGTGCGCCGTGCAGGAGTTCGCCCAGTTCGGGCACGTCGGGAAACCGTCCGTGGGCGGCGCGGTACGGTCCGAGCAGCTGGGCCAGGGCCGTCGCGGCCCGGCGGCTGTCGACGCCGGGCAGATCACCGACGAGTCCCTCCGCCAGTACGGCCGCCGCCTCGTCGGCGTCGGAGGTGCCGCCGTACAGGTCGAAATCGTGGACGGACGCGGCGTCACCGGGTTTGACCACGATGTCGTACGCCTCGTCGGGGCCCAGCGGGGTGCCTTCGGCGCAGACCACCATGACGCTGCACTGCCCGGCGAGTGCCTGCAGGGCGAGCGACTCGGCGACGGGCCGGACGAGCCGGTGCGTCTTGCCCGCGCCGGGAGGGCCGACCGCGAGCAGGGAGGTGCCGAGCAGCGCGGGTTCGAGGGCGACTCCGCAGCCGCGGTGCTGGTAGGGGTTCCGGTCGTCGTCCGCGTAACTGCCGAGGCGCACCTGGCCTGCGAGCAGGTCGTGGGTGGCCGTGCGTCCGGGCAGATCACGGTCGCCGGAGGGGTGGGTCCAGGCCGCCCCGCCATGACGGCGGACGGCGTCGGCGAAGGACGCCGTCCGGGCGGGATCGCGCCGCACCGAGCTCCAGACGTGCCGTACCCGTACGCAGTCGACATCGTTCATCCGGCCGGCGGCCACCTCGGCGGCGAGCCGGTCCGCCACCTCCCGCTGGCCGGCCTCCCTGAGGTCCGGCCAGTCGGCCGCAGGGGTGTCGGGAACCGCGAGGGCCTGGCTCCGGGGAGGCTGCGCAGTGCCCCCGGCGGAGCGCCGCCGGAGCGAGCGTACGGCTCCGGCCCAGTCACCGAGCCGGGCGAAGGGCCACAGCAGGGCCGCCGTGATCAGCGCGTACAGGAGGTAGACGACCGTCGCCGCCGCATAGCGGTTGCCGCCGCCCGCCAGCCAGGCGTCGGGCACCAGGATCATCACCGGCGCGACGACGGGGACGTTCCCCGTCCAGGTGGCCGCCTGGACGAAGGCTGCGCCCAAGGCCGTGGCCGAGGCGCGGAAGGGCTGCCCGCGACTGACGACGAAGCGCCTGAGGACCTCCGTCCAGTTGCCGAGCCGGCCGAAGCCGTAGACCAGCAGCGCCGCGAAGAGCCCCTGGTACACGACTACGGCGTCGTACCCGTCCCTCGTCCGTGCCCCGCCCCTGAAGCCCGGGTACCACCACTCGGCGGGCGTGAGCAGCTTCATCGGGACGTCCCAGTACGGGATGTACCCGTTCCACCAGAGCGTCCAGGTCAGGATTCCGGACAGCAGCGCGATCAGCGCTCCGAGCAGCAGCCCCCGGTTGGCGACCACGTCCGGCTGTGCCTGCGGCGGCCTCGGGACGTGACCGTACTTCCAGATCCCGGGGGCCGGCGCGCGCCGCGGCGTGTTCAGCCACTCACCGAGTGCCGAACGGGCCGCGGGAGCCTGCGCCGGGACGGGTGGGGCAGCCGGCGGCGGCGGTGGCCCCGCCGGTGTCACCGGAGTGGCCTTGGCGCCCGGTGCGTCGTATGTGCCCTCGGTGTCCATGTGCTGCCCCTCGTCCCCTGACCGGCTCAGTGCGTGCCTGTGCCTGTGCCTGCGCAGGACCTCAATCTAGTGCCCGGGGCTGGGCAGTTCACCGTCCCGCGCCCGGCCTGCGGGACGCGCCCCGGCCGCTGCCCCTTCCCGCGGCCGGCCCCGTCCCCGCGCCCGTCCCCCGGGCGCCGGGCGGGGCGGACGCTCCGGGCAGGGGCGGAAAACCGGCGCGGCGGTCCATGGCGCTATGTCCGTCACGGACAACGACACCTCCGCACTTCTCCCGAACGGAACATGCCTCCTCCCACCCCCCACCCCTAGCCTGCGAAGTAAAGAAGCGTCCGGAACACCCCCAGGAGCCCCCCATGACCGCAATCCCGCAGGAGCGCCGCGTCGTCACCGCGATCCCCGGCCCGAAGTCGGCCGAGCTTCAGGCCCGGCGCACCGCCACGGTCGCCGGTGGCGTGGGCTCCGTGCTGCCCGTCTTCACCGC
Organism: Streptomyces sp. NPDC003016; assembly: GCF_053591455.1. Taxonomy (NCBI): domain Bacteria; kingdom Bacillati; phylum Actinomycetota; class Actinomycetes; order Kitasatosporales; family Streptomycetaceae; genus Streptomyces; species Streptomyces sp. NPDC003016. Next base: position 35,822 of record NZ_JBSFTV010000031.1, on the reverse strand, counting down.
GCGCGCGGACGGCGGCATCATCGAGGACGTCGACGGCAACCGTCTGATCGACTTCGGCTCCGGCATCGCCGTGACGTCGGTGGGCGCCTCCGCCGAGGCCGTCGTACGCCGCGCCTCCGCGCAGCTCCAGGACTTCACCCACACCTGTTTCATGGTCACGCCGTACGAGGGCTACGTCGAGGTCTGTGAGGCGCTCGCCGAGCTGACCCCGGGCGACCACGCCAAGAAGTCCGCGCTGTTCAACTCGGGCGCCGAGGCCGTCGAGAACGCCGTCAAGATCGCCCGCGCCTACACCAAGCGCCAGGCGGTCGTCGTGTTCGACCACGGCTACCACGGCCGTACCAACCTCACGATGGCGCTGACCAGCAAGAACATGCCGTACAAGAACGGCTTCGGCCCGTTCGCCCCCGAGGTCTACCGCGTCCCGGTCGCCTACGGCTACCGCTGGCCGACCGGCGCCGAGAACTGCGGCCCCGAGGCCGCCGCGCAGGCCATCGACCAGATCACCAAGCAGGTCGGCGCCGACAACGTCGCCGCGATCATCATCGAGCCGGTGCTCGGCGAGGGCGGCTTCATCGAGCCGGCCAAGGGCTTCCTGCCGGCGATCGTGAAGTTCGCCAACGACAACGGCATCGTCTTCGTCGCCGACGAGATCCAGTCCGGCTTCTGCCGCACCGGCCAGTGGTTCGCGTGCGAGGACGAGGGCATCGTCCCCGACCTGATCACCACCGCCAAGGGCATCGCGGGCGGCCTGCCGCTCGCCGCCGTGACCGGCCGCGCCGAGATCATGGACGCCCCGCACGGCGGCGGCCTGGGCGGCACGTACGGCGGAAACCCGGTCGCCTGCGCCGGTGCGCTCGGCTCCATCGAGACGATGAAGGAGCTCGACCTCAACAAGAAGGCGAAGCGCATCGAGGAGGTCATGAAGGGCCGTCTGGCCGCCATGGCCGAGAAGTTCGACATCATCGGCGACATCCGTGGCCGTGGCGCCATGATCGCCATCGAGCTGGTGACGGACCGCGACACCAAGGAGCCGAACGCGGCCGCGGCCGGCGCGCTCGCCAAGGCGTGCCACGCGGAGGGCCTGCTGGTCCTGACCTGCGGCACCTACGGCAACGTGCTGCGCTTCCTGCCGCCGATCGTCATCGGCGAGGACCTGCTCAACGAGGGCCTGGACATCATCGAGGCGGCCTTCGCCGGCGTGTGACCGGGCGCGAGCTGTGAAGAAAGGGTGGGGGGCCAATGGCGGGATGGAGATCCTCCTGTCGGTCCCCCACCCCCTGCCGTACGGTTTCTGCAGATGAGAGAAACACCCCGCTCGCAGGAGACTGCGGGCGGCTCCAGGTCGGAGCCCTCCCTGCCCCGCCCTGGTCGTGCCTTCGCGCACGCGGCCGGAGCCTTCGGCTCCGGAACTCCTCACCGATCGGACGGCCGCTCGCCCCACACCCCCCGGGGCGCGCGGCAGCCCGGTCCGGGCGGCTGCCCCGGAACTACCCCCCCTGTTCCGGGGCAGCCGCCTTTCCTCTCCGGGAACTCCGAGGACTCCGGGAATTCCGAGGACGCCGGGAACTCTGAGGACTCCGAGGACTCCGGGAACCCCAAAAACTCCGGGTTCCCCGGGCCCTTCGCCCTCTGCGGGCTCTTCGGGCTCCTCTTCGCGCTGATCACCTGGCAGGTCGCCGCAGCCGGCCCCCTGCGCCGCGCCGACGAGCGGACCGGCCTGGCCCTCGTGGGCCACGGCCCCGCCCCCTTCACGGAGTTCCTCGCCGATCTCGGCAACACGGCGGTCGCGCTGCCCGTGCTGGCCGCGGCCGTCGTCTGGGCGCTGTGGCGCGACGGCCGGGGCGCACTCGCCCGCGCGACGGCCGCCGTGCTCGCCATGGCGGCCGTGCCCGCGCTGGTCGTCCCGCTCAAGTCCTGGATCGCCCGCCCGGGCCCGCTCACGCAGGACACCGGCTACTACCCGTCCGGGCACACGGCGACAGCGGCCGTCGCCTACTGCGGTGCGGCCCTGCTCCTGCGCGCGTACGTACGCCGCCACCGGTGGTGGCCACCGGCCCTCGCCCTCGTGCTCACGCCCGCCACCGGCGCCGGCCTGGTCCTGCGCGGCTACCACTGGCCGCTGGACGTCCTCGGCAGCTGGTGCCTGTGCCTGGTACTGCTTCTGCTCAGCCACCGTCTTCCGGCGCGGTACGCGCGGCCGCCTCGCGCCTCCCGGACCCCGGCGGCGCCGGACCGGTGAGCGTGCCCGGCCCGCCCGGCAGGACGGGCCGGGCACGGCGGGGATCCTTCCCCGGGCCCGGCCCCACTCATCCGGGCCCGGCCCCCTCAGCTGTCGAAGCCGAGTCCCAGCTTGTCCATGGCCTTCAGCCACAGGTTGCGGTGGCCGCCGTTGTCGTCCGACCGGGCCAGCGACCACTTGGTGATCCCGATACCGGCCCAGGCGAAAGGTTCCGGCGGGAAGGGCAGCGGCTTGCTGCGGACCATCTCCAGCTCCGTACGCTCGGTCCGCTCACCCTCGAGCAGGTCGAGCATGACGTCCGCGCCGAAGCGGGTGGCGCCGACGCCCAGGCCGGTGTACCCGGCGGCGTACGCCACCTTGCCCGCGTGGGCCGTCCCGAAGAAGGCGGAGAAGCGCGAGCAGGTGTCGATCGCACCGCCCCACGCGTGGCTGAAGTTCACGCCCTCCAGCTGCGGGAAGCAGCGGAAGAAGTGGCCGGCCAGCTTGAGGTACGTCTCCGGGCGGTGGTCCATCTCGGCGCTGAGCCTGCCGCCGAAGGGGTAGACCGCGTCGTAACCGCCCCACAGGACGCGGTGGTCGGCGCTCAGCCTGAAGTAGTGGAACTGGTTCGCGCTGTCGCCCAGCCCCTGCCGGTTCTTCCAGCCGATCGAGGCGAGCTGGTCGTCGGTGAGCGGCTCGGTCATCAGCGCGTAGTCGTAGACCGGGACGGTGTACGGGCGGACCCGCCTGACCAGCGACGGGAAGATGTTGGTGCCCAGCGCCACCCGGCGGGCGAAGACCCGGCCGTAGGGCGTGCGCACCGCCATCCCGGCGCCGGTGGAGACCAGGTCCAGGCCCCGGGTGTGCTCGTAGATCCGTACGCCCAGGCCGAGGCACGCCTGCTTGAGTCCCCACGCCAGCCTGGCCGGGTTCAGCAGGGCGACGCCCCGCCGGTCGAGCAGCCCGCCGATGAAGGTGGGCGAGTCGACCTCGGCGCGCACCGCGTCCTGGTCGAGGAGTTCGAGGCCGTCGGTGAAGCCCAGCTTCCGGGCCTCCTCGTACATCTGCTTCAGCTCTTCGAGCTGGTGCGGCTCGGTGGCGACGTCGATCTCGCCGGTGCGCTCGAAGTCGCAGTCGATGCCGTACGCCGCCACCGCCGCCTCGATCGCGTCGAGGTTGCGCTCGCCGAGCTCCTCCAGCTTCGCCAGCTCACCGGGCCAGCGGGAGATGCCGTTGCTCAGGCCGTGGGTGAGGGAGGCGGCGCAGAATCCGCCGTTGCGGCCCGAGGCGGCCCAGCCCACCTCGTGCCCCTCGATCAGTACGACGTCCCGCCCGGGGTCGCGCTCCTTGGCGAGGAGCGCGGTCCACAGTCCGCTGTATCCGCCGCCGACGACGAGCAGATCGCAGCGCTCGTCTTCGGTGAGGGCGGGCCGCGGTGCGGGCCTGTCGGGATCGTCCAGCCAGAACGACACCGGCTTCGCGCCGGAAAGGGATTGTGCTGCACTACGCATGGCAACTGGGGCCATGGTTTCCAACTCCTTCAGGACTTACTGGGGCTGCGCGCTTTTCTTCCGGCGGCTCGCAATGAGCTGACCGCCGAGAACCGTCAGCACGGCGATGGCGAACATGGCCGTGCCGATGACGTTGATCTGTACGGGCGTGCCGCGCTGCGCCGATCCCCACACGAACATGGGGAAGGTGACGGTCGAGCCCGCGTTGAAATTGGTGATGATGAAATCGTCGAAGGAGAGCGCGAAGGCGAGCAGCGCTCCCGCCGCGATTCCGGGCGCCGCGATCGGCAGGGTCACCCGTACGAACGTCTGGACCGGACCCGCGTAGAGATCGCGCGCGGCCTCTTCCAGGCGCGGGTCCATCGACATCACGCGCGCCTTGACCGCCGTCACCACGAAGCTCAGGCAGAACATGATGTGCGCGATGAGGACGGTCCAGAAGCCCAGCTCGGCGCCCATGTTGAGGAAGAGCGTCAGCAGCGAGGCGGCCATCACGACCTCGGGCATCGCCATCGGCAGGAAGATCAGCGAGTTGATCGCGCCACGCGCCCGGAAGCGGTAGCGGACCAGCGCGAAGGCGATCATCGTGCCGAGCGCGGTGGCGCCGACCGTCGCCCAGGCGGCGATCTGGAGCGAGAGGGAGAGCGAGCCGCACAGATCGGCGACGCCGCACGGGTCCTTCCACGCGTCCAGCGAGAATTCCTGCCAGGCGTAGTTGAAACGCCCCTTCGGATTGTTGAAGGAGAACACCATGACGACGATGTTCGGCAGGATCATGTAGGCGAGCGTCAAAAGCCCCGCGAGGACGACGAGATTGCGCCGTATCCAGCGAATCAAAGGCATCAGACCAGATCCTCCGTCCCGGACTTGCGGATGTACACGGTGACCATGGCCAGCACGATCGCCATCAGGATGAAGGACAGCGCGGCCGCCGTCGGATAGTCGAGCACCCGCAGGAATTGCGACTGGATGACGCTGCCGACCATTTTCGTGTCGGTCGAGCCGAGCAGTTCCGCGTTGACGTAGTCGCCGCTCGCGGGAATGAAGGTGAGCAGCGTGCCCGAGACGACGCCCGGCATGGAGAGCGGGAAGGTCACCTTGCGGAAGGTGGTCGCCGGGGTGGCGTACAGGTCGCCGGCCGCCTCGTGGAGCCTGCCGTCGATGCGCTCCAGGGAGGTGTAGAGCGGCAGGATCATGAAGGGCAGGAAGTTGTACGTCAGACCGCAGACCACGGCCATCGGCGTGGCCAGCACCCGGTCGCCCTCGGTCCAGCCGAGCAGGCTGGTGATGTCCAGGACGTGCAGGGTGTTCAGTACGTCGACCACCGGGCCGCCGTCCGCGAGGATCGTCTTCCACGCGAGCGTACGGATCAGGAAGCTGGTGAAGAACGGCGCGATGACCAGCACCAGGACCAGGTTCCGCCAGCGGCCCGCCTTGAAGGCGATCATGTAGGCGAGCGGGTAGCCGAGCAGCAGGCACAGCAGGGTGGCGGTGCCGGCGTACAGCAGCGACCGGACGAACTGGGGGGAGTAGTCGGTCAGCGCGTCCCAGTACGTCCGGAAGTGCCAGGTGACCTCGAAGCCCTTCTCCAGCGAGCCGGTCTGGACCGAGGTCGACGCCTGGTAGACCATCGGCAGCGCGAAGAAGACGATCAGCCACAGGATGCCGGGCAGCAGCAGCCAGTACGGTACGAGCCGCTTGCGGGTGGCGGGCTTGCGCGGAGCGGGCGGCTCCACCGGTGCGGGCGCCAGGGGCGGCGCGTCGGTGACGCTCACGCGCTCTCCTCCACCGTCTCCACGCCCGCGTCGATGTCCTGGTCGGCGTCGAGCCCGAAGGTGTGCGCCGGGTTCCAGTGCAGGACGACCTCGGCACCGGGCACCAGCCGGGCGTCGCGCTCGATGTTCTGGACGTACACCTCGAAGTCGGAACAGGCCGGGCTGTCGACGATGTACTGGGTCGAGACGCCGATGAAGCTGGAGGCGACGATCCGGCCGGTGATCCTGTTGCGGCCGGTCGCGACACCGCCCGCGTCGTCGGCGTGCGCGACCGAGACCTTCTCCGGGCGTACGCCGACGAGCAGCTTGCCGCCGCTGCGAGGCTGTGAGGCGCACCGCTCGCCGGGGACGCGGAGCTTGGCACCGCCGCAGGTGACGACGGTGTCCTCGCCCGAAGCCTCGACGACCTCGGCCTCGATGAGGTTGGACGTACCGAGGAAGTTGGCGACGAACGTCGTCCTCGGGTTCTCGTAGAGGTCGGCGGGGGCGCCGAGCTGCTCGACGCGGCCGCCGTTCATCACCGCGACCTGGTCGGCCATGGTCATGGCCTCCTCCTGGTCGTGCGTGACGTGCACGAAGGTGATGCCGACCTCGGTCTGGATGCGCTTGAGCTCCAGCTGCATCTGGCGGCGCAGCTTGAGGTCGAGGGCGCCGAGCGGCTCGTCGAGGAGCAGCACCTGGGGGTGGTTGATGAGCGCGCGGGCCACGGCGACGCGCTGCTGCTGGCCGCCGGAGAGCTGGTGCGGCTTGCGGCCGGCGAAGGCTCCGAGCTGGACGAGGTCCAGCATGTCGTCGACCTGCTTCTTCACCGACTTGATGCCGCGCCGGCGCAGGCCGAAGGCGATGTTCTCGCAGACGCTGAGGTGCGGGAAGAGCGCGTAGCTCTGGAAGACGGTGTTGACCGGGCGCTTGTACGGCTGGAGGTCGGTGACGTCCTTGTCGCCGAGGAAGACCGTGCCGGTGCTCGGGTCCTCCAGACCCGCGATCATCCGCAGGGTGGTGGTCTTGCCGCAGCCGGACGCGCCGAGCAGGGCGAAGAAGGAGCCCTGCGGGACGGTCAGGTCGAGCGGGTGCACGGCCGTGAACGAGCCGTACGTCTTGCTGATCCCGGAGAGGCGGACGTCGCCGCCTGCTGTCTTCTGCGTCATGGGGTGTGGTCCCAGGGTGGTGAGAGGGGGCGGAAGCGGACAGCGGCTCGGCTCAGGCGCCGATGAGCTTGGCGAACTTCTCCTCGTACGCCGTCTCTTCCTTGCTGCTGAGCGAGCGGAAGGCGCGGGACTTGGCGGCCATCGCCTTGTCGGGGAGGATCAGCGTGTTGGAGGCCATCGACTCGTCGATCTTCGCCAGTTCCTCGCGGACGCCCTCGACCGGGCACACGTAGTTGATGTACGCGGCGAGTTCGGCGGCGACGGGCGGCTCGTAGTAGTAGTCGATGAGCTTCTCGGCGTTGGTCTTGTGCCGCGCCCTGGCCGGGACCAGCAGGTTGTCGCTGGAGGTGATGTAACCGGCTTCCGGGATGACGAACTTGATGTCCGGGTTGTCGGCCTGGAGCTGGATGACGTCACCGGCCCAGGCGAGACAGGCCGCGAGGTCTCCCTTGCTCAGGTCCGAGGTGTAGTCGTTGCCCGTGAAGCGGCGGATCTGCTTCTTGTCGACGGCCTTCTGGATCCGGGCGACGGTGGCGTCGAAGTCGTCGTCGCTGAACTTCCCCGGGTCCTTGCCCGAGTCGAGCAGCGTCATGCCGATCGAGTCGCGCATCTCGGACAGGAAGCCGACCTTCCCCTTGAGGGAGGGGTCCTCCAGCATCTGGCTGACGGAGTCGACCTTCTTGCCGCCGGTCGCCTTGGAGTTGTACGCGATGACCGTGGAGATGCCGGTCCAGGGGTACGAGTAGGCCCGGCCCGGGTCCCAGTCGGGAGAGCGGAACTGCGCGGAGAGGTTGGCGAACGCGTGGGGCAGGTGCGCCGGGTCGAGCTTCTGCGCCCAGCCGAGCCGGATGAGCCGGGCGGCCAGCCAGTCGGTGACGCAGATCAGGTCGCGTCCGGTGTCCTGGCCGGCCGCGAGCTGCGGCTTGATCTTCCCGAAGAACTCGACGTTGTCGTTGATGTCCTCGGTGTACTTGACCGTGATCCCGGTGCGCTTGGTGAACGCCTCCAGGGTGGGCCGGCTCTTCTCGTCCTCGCTGACGTCCATGTACTCGGTCCAGTTGGAGAAGGCGACCCGCTTCTCCTCGGCCGAGTGGTCGTCGGAGGCCGGCGCGCCGCCCTCCCGCTTGGCGGGCGGGATGCCGCACGCGCTCAGTGTGCCCACGCCGCCGACCGCCAGCGCGCCGACGCCCGAGGCGCGCAGCAGCGAGCGGCGGGTGAGGGCGCCCCTGCCGGTGCTCAGGCTGCGGCGCACGGCGGCCATCTGGGCCGCGGAGAGGCGGTCGGGCTCGTACTGCTCCATGCGTAAGTGCCCTTTCGGGTGGGTGGGGCCGCTGGTCGTGCGGCGCAGTGACTATCGGTCCCCGAAGATCGTGCGGTGCCAGTCCTTGCGGGCGACCGCGGTGTTGTCGTACATCACGTGCTTGACCTGCGTGTACTCCTCGAAGGAGTACGACGACATGTCCTTGCCGAAGCCGCTGGCCTTGTAACCGCCGTGCGGCATCTCGCTGATGATCGGGATGTGGTCGTTGACCCAGACGCAGCCCGCCCTGATCTCGCGGGTGGCGCGGTTCGCGCGGAACACGTCGCGGGTCCAGGCGGAGGCGGCGAGTCCGTACGGGGTGTCGTTGGCGAGGCCGATGCCCTCGTCGTCGGTGTCGAAGGGCAGCACGACGAGGACCGGGCCGAAGATCTCGGCCTGGACGATCTCGCTGTCCTGCGGGGCGTCGGCGACGAGCGTGGGACGGTAGTACGCCCCCTTGGCGAGATCGCCGGCGGGCGCTTCGCCGCCGGTCACCACCCGGGCGTACGCACGGGCGCGCTCGACGAAACCGGCGACCCGGTCGCGCTGGGCGTGGCTGATGAGCGGCCCGAGGTCGGTGGAGGGGTCGAAGGGGTCGCCGAGCCGCACGCTCTCCATCAGCTCGGCGACGCCCGCGACGAAGGCGTCGTAGAGCGGGCGCTGGACGTAGGCGCGGGTCGCGGCCGTGCAGTCCTGCCCGGTGTTGATGAGCGAGCCCGCCACCGCGCCGTGCACCGCGGCTTCGAGGTCGGCGTCGTCGAAGACCACGAAGGGCGCTTTGCCGCCGAGTTCGAGGTGGAGGCGCTTGACGGTGGAGGTGGCGATCTCGGCGACGCGCCTGCCGACGGCGGTCGACCCGGTGAAGGAGGTCATGACCACGTCCGGATGTCCGACGAGGTGCTCGCCGACGTCCTTGCCGGCGCCGGTGACGATGTTGATCACACCGTCCGGGATGCCGGCCTCCTTCGCCGCCTGCGCGAACATGACCGAGGTCAGCGGCGTGATCTCGGCGGGCTTCAGGACGATGGTGTTGCCCGCCGCGATCGCCGGCAGGATCTTCCAGGCGGCCATCTGGAGGGGGTAGTTCCAGGGGGCGATGGACCCTACGACACCGATCGCCTCACGCCGTACGTACGAGGTGTGGTCGCCGGAGTACTCGCCGGCCGCCTTGCCCTCCAGGTGACGGGCCGCGCCCGCGAAGAAGGCGGTGTTGTCGACACTGCCCGGCACGTCGAACTCGGTGGACAGCTTGATCGGCTTGCCGCACTGGAGCGATTCGACGTACGCGAAGTCCTCGGCCTGCTCGGCGAGCACGGCGGCGAAGCGGTGCATCGCCTCGGAGCGCTCCCCCGGGGTGGCACCCGACCAGCCGGGGAACGCCGCGCGGGCGGCCGCGACCGCCGCGTCGACGTCGGCGGTGGACGCCAGCTCGTATGCGTAGACCTTCTCGCCGGTCGCGGGGTCCACGACGGCGTGTGTCCGACCCGAGGTGCCCGCGCGCAGCTGTCCGGCGATGTACTGCGCACCCTCCGCGAATCGGTCCTGCACCGGGAAGCGGTTGACCATGACGCTCTCCTCCGCCGTTCTCCCCGCTCGGCGGGTGTCGGCGTAGCTCCAGCTGGATTTGAGTGCCGATCCTGACAGAGCCACACAGGGTCAACAAGGGATTCCGTTGTTGCCTTTTGGTTACGCGACGGAATCGGTCGACCATGTGTCGCGTCGAGGAGGAAATACCGTACGGAGTGTCCGTGGCGCGCGCCGAAACGGCGTGGCATGGCCACGTTACCGGGCGAAACCCCAGGTGAAGCGGGTGTCGGCGGTGTTTTCCCTCCCCGCGCCCGGCCGGACGCCCTCGGACGCCGGACGGGCCGGATTCTCCGGGTGAGAATCCGGCCCGCAGGGCGTCCGCGAAGTGTCCGGGAGGTGGGACGGGGGGAGGGAGGACCGGCCGGACGCCGCTCTAGCCCCGGGCGGGGGCCTCGACCACCAGCGAGGAGTGCGCGTAGGGGTCGTACGAGTCGAGTTCCCTGTCGCGCTCGTCCTCGGACTGGACGACCGCCCAGACGATGACCGCGATGAACGCCGCGCCGGCCACGAAACCGACGATGCCGAGGATGATCCCCGCCAGCGCCATGCCGCTGTTCGTCGCCTCGCCGCGCTGGGCGCGCTTGCGGCCGAGGATGCCGAAGATCAGCGCGAGGATGCCGAGGATGATGCTGAGGCCGTAGGCGCAGAAGAACGTGACGGAGATGATGCCGAGCACCATCGCGGTGATGCCGAAGCCGTTCGCCGGGCCCTGCTGTCCGCTCCAGGCGGCCGGGCCGCCGTATCCCGGATATCCGGGATAGCCGCCGGTGCCGTACGGGGCCGGGGCCTGCGGGGCCGGGTAGGCGGGATAGCCGTACTCGCCGGGCGGGGTCTGCGCCGGGCCGGTGGGGGCGAGGGGCGGCGGCGGTACCGCGCCCTGCTCCGGGGCAGCTCCCGTTCCCGTCCCCGCGGTGCCCGTTCCCGTGCTCGGGCCGAAGCCCGGTGCCGGTTCTCCGGTCGGCACCGATGTGATCGTCTGCTGGTCGTGCACCGGAGGCGGACCGGCCTGCGGCTTGTCCAGCGGCACCGTGCGCTCGGGCGGTGCCCAGGGGTCTCGCGGCCGCTCGGGCGGCGGGCCCGAGGGGTGCTGTGCGTTGTCTGACATGTGCCTCCCCCATCGTGGTTCCGTCATGCTACGGCCTGCGTTCCGGGCCGTACCGCCCGCCTACGATGACCTCTGAACCGCCCCCCAGGGCCCGTACAACCCGTACATCCGGAGGATCCGATGACCGATCTGCACCCCTTCATCGCGGGGCTGCCCAAGGCCGAACTGCATGTGCACCACGTCGGATCCGCCTCGCCCCGCATCGTCGCCGAGCTGGCCGCCCGCCACCCCGACTCCAGGGTCCCGACCGACCCCGAGGCGCTCGCGGACTACTTCACCTTCACCGACTTCGCGCACTTCGTCGAGGTCTACCTCTCCGTCGTGGACCTGATCCGCACCCCGGAGGACGTCCGGCTGCTGACCTTCGAGGTCGCCCGCGACATGGCCAGGCAGAACATCCGGTACGCCGAGCTGACCGTCACGCCGTTCAGCTCGACCCGCCGGGGCATCGACGAGAAGGCCTTCATGGAGGCGATCGAGGACGCCCGCAGGGCGGCGGAGGCCGAGCTGGGCACCGTACTGCGCTGGTGCTTCGACATCCCCGGCGAGGCCGGCCTGGAGGCGGCGGAGGAGACGGCGAGGCTGGCCGTGGACCTGCACCCCGAGGGCCTGGTGTCGTTCGGTCTCGGCGGGCCCGAGATCGGCGTACCGCGTCCGCAGTTCAAGCCGTACTTCGACCGGGCGATCGCGGCCGGGCTGCGCTCGGTGCCGCACGCCGGCGAGACGACCGGGCCGCAGACGATCTGGGACGCGCTGAACGACCTGCGCGCCGAGCGCATCGGCCACGGCACCAGCGCCGTCCAGGACCCGCGGCTGCTGGCCCACCTGGCCGAGCACCGCATCCCGCTGGAGGTCTGCCCGACGTCCAACATCGCGACGCGCGCCGTGGCCACGCTGGACGAGCACCCGCTGAAGGAGATGGTGGACGCGGGCGTGCTGGTCACCGTCAACAGCGACGACCCGCCGATGTTCGGCACCGACCTCAACAGCGAGTACGGCGTGGCGGCCCGTCTGCTCGGCCTCGACGAGCACGGGGTCGCCGGCCTCGCCAGGAACGCCGTGGAGGCGTCCTTCCTCGACCCGGCGGGCAAGGCGCGGATCGCCGCCGAGATCGACGCGTACACCGCGGACTGGCTCGCGCGGCGGTAACGCCCCGGACAATGGGCCCATGTCCTTGTCCATGTCCGGGCGGTCCACGCGGTCCACGCGGCCCACGAGCGCCGTCACCGCCGTGGCTCACCGCGGCGACCCGTACCGGTTCCGTGAGAACACCCTCGCCTCGCTCCGCTCCGCGGTGGAGCGGGGCGCGGACGCCGTCGAGATCGACGTCCGGCCGACCCGCGACGGCGTCCCCGTGCTGCTGCACGACGACTCGCTCAAGCGGCTGTGGGGCCACGACCGGCTGCTCGGGTCCGTCACCGAGAAGGACCTGCGCGAGCTCACCGGCGGCGGCGTGCCCACCCTGCGCGAGGCGCTGCACGCCGCCGGCGACCGCCGCCTCATGATCGACCTGCCGGGTGCCACCGCCGAGTCGGTGCGCACGGTGGTCGGCGTCGTCCGCGAGTCCGGGTCCGGCGAGCGCGTCTACTACTGCGGGGGCGTCTTGGCCATGGCGGCCGTACGCGCCGCCGACCCCGGCGCCGAGATCGCCATGACCTGGACGACCCTCACCCCGCCCCGCGCCACGCTGCTCGACGCGGTGAGGCCCCGCTGGCTCAACTACCGGTTCGGGCTGATCGGCCGCGACCTGACGGACCGCGTGCACCGGGACGGGCTGCTGGTCTCCGCGTGGACCGCCGACACCGGGTTCACGATGCGCCGCCTGATCGGCCGCGGCGTCGACTCCATCACCACCAACCGGATCGACGTCCTGTGCGCGCTCACCAAGGTCCCTCTCCCGTAGGCGAGTCGGCCCCTGCGGCATGATGGCCGAATGGACAGAATCCGCACGGACATCGCACACAATGCCCGCGTCTGGAACCACTGGCTCGGCGGCAAGGACAACTATCCCGTCGACCGCGCGGTGGGCGACCGGGTCACCGGCATGTACCCCGGCATCGGCGAAGTGGCGCGCGCGGACCGGGAGTTCCTCAAGCGGTCGGTGAGCCACCTGGTGGCGGACGCCGGAGTGCGGCAGTTCCTGGACATCGGCACCGGCCTGCCCACGGCCGACAACACCCACGAGGTCGCCCAGCGCATCGCCCCCGACGCGCGTGTCGTGTACGTCGACAACGACCCGATCGTGCTGGCCCACGCCCGCGCGCTGCTCACCGGTGGCCCCGGCGGCGTGACCGAGTACATCGACGCGGACGCCCACGCCCCGGCGGAGATCCTGCGCGCCGCGGCGCCGGTACTGGATTTCGGGCAGCCGGTCGCGGTGATGATGCTGGGCATCCTCAACTTCGTACAGGACACCGGAAAGGCGCGGGCGATCGTACGGGAACTGATGGACGCCGTACCGTCCGGCAGCCACCTGGTGCTCACCCACCCCACCCTCGAACTGGGCGGGGAGGGCAACGCGGAGGCGATGCGGTTCTGGAACGGGAACGCCACGCCGCCGATCGTGGCGCGCGACCGCGCCGAGTTCGCGTCCTTCCTCGACGGCCTGGAGATCCTGGAGCCCGGCATCGTGTCCTGTGCGCGCTGGCGCGCCGAGGAGGGCGCGCCGGAGGTGGCCCAGTTCGGCGCGGTGGCCCGCAAGCCCTGATGGCCGTAAGGGGCCGGGGCGCCGCCGCACGCGGTCCGGGCGCGCGGCTGCGCGGCGCCGGCCCGTGGGCGGCGGACGTGGGGGCGCCCTGCTGGTGCAGGCGGCGATGACCATGCCGTGGGTGATTCCGCGGAGCCCCGGCCTGCCGGAACCGACCCTGACCGCGTCTCTGCTGACCACGCTCACGGTGGTGCCGCGGCTCGCGGAGGGCGAGGCGACGCACAGCGCCGGCCTGACGTCCTGGAAGCTCGGCGGCCGCCAGGTGTGGGGCAGGACGGGCGGCCGCTGGGGTTGCAACGCGGGCATCGGCGGCACCCGCGACCGCTCCCGCATCCTCCTCTGCAGCGTCAACTCCACCGATGCGAAGGGCCAGGACAGGAACCCGGTCGTGACGGACCTGGTGCGGGCGGTCTTCGGCGCGGCGAGTCCTCGGAGGTGACCGTGAGCGGTATGGCCGTCACCATCGGCCAGTCGGTACAGCCTTGCCGGCCGGCATCAGCCTGGGCGGCCCTCAAGGCCCTCTCCCCTGCGCCGTCCGCCGACCAGCGCGAGTGACGGTCGTACGCGGGGATGTCCGAACCGTTCGCACGGGCGGATCAGCACCGGCAGGTGCCGTCGACCCACGCGGGCGACGATCCTGTGGCGCTCCTGTGGCGGTTTTCCGCAGAGCGACGGGGCTACCGGAACCCGGCACGGAACGCCTGCTCAGGGCATATATGGTGTCGACAAGGCCTGGGTGATCAGCTGCATCACCCGGGCCCGGTGTGTCAGAGCCGAGTGGGGAGAGACCGGCCCGTGGGGGAACACTTCAAGACGGACATCGGGCAACTCCAGCAGTTCCTGACGAATCTGGAGAAATGCGTCGCCGAGCTGAACGAAGCCCGGTCCGCCCTCGACCACGTGCGCGCCGACCAGATCGGCACCCCCCGGCTCGACGAGGCCTGTGACACGTTCCAGGACGAGTGGAAGTACGGGTCCGAGAAGACCAGGGAACTGATCGACGAGATCAAAGAGGGCGTGAAGGCCAACAAGAAGGGCTACGAAGAGGTCGAGGAGGCCCTGGAGAAGGCCCTCAAGCAGATCGCGGACAGGAGCCTCCCGGGTGGCGACGGGGGTGACAGGTAATGGCCGCGAACCCGTACCCCAACATCGGCTGGAACCCCGTACCGGGCATCCCGGCCGAGGTCACGAAGTTGCAGCAGAAGGTGGGCGCAGCCGCGACGGCGCTCGAGAACACGCACCGGCAGCTGACGAAGCTCACCGCCGAGAGCAGCTACTGGGAGGGCGACGCGGCGGAGGAGTTCCGCAAGAACCTCGAGGGCGAGCTGCCGGATTACCTCAAGAAGGCCGCCTCGGCGCTGCGCAGCGCCGCGACCCAACTGCACAGCTGGGACGGCCACTTGACCTCCAACCGGGGGTTGGCGAAGAAGTACGACACCGAGGCGGCCGAGAAGAAGACCGCGGCCGACAAGGCCAAGAACGCGTACGACTCGGCCGCCCGGCACCCGGACCTGAAGCTCGCCGGCCAGACCTTCCCCTCGCAGGAGGAGGCCGACAACGCGACCGCGCGGCTGCGCTCCGCCGAGCGGGAGCTCAACGAGGCGAACTCGGCCCTCGCCAAGGCCAACAACGCGTACGAGTCGCTCAACCGCAAGATCAAGGAGCTGGAGTCCGAGCACTCCCACGACGCCGAAATCGTCGCCAAGGCGCTGGAAGGCACGGCGGAGAAGGCCCCCGACAAGGGCTTCTGGGAGAGCGTCGGCGACATCCTCGGGTCGGTCGGCAAGTTCCTGGTGGAGCACGCGGGAACCATCGGCGCCATCGCCGGTCTGCTCGCCCTCATCCCCGTCCTGACCCCGTTCATGGCGCCCATCGCGCTTGCGGCGAGCGCGGTGTCCATGGGCAAGAACCTTCTGGACCCGAAGTTCAGAAGCGATTTGCTCGGTAACGGCAGCGGCATGGACCAGTTCGCCGCCATAGCATCCCTGGCCGGCGACGCGGTCGGCATCATCCCGGGCGCCAAGGCGCTGGGTGTGGCCGCGAAGGAGGGTTTCGAGGGCGCGGCCGACGGGGCCTCGCTCCTGGCGAAAACCGGGGCCGGTGCGAAGGGCGGGTTCCTCGGGGTCGGCCGCTCGGCGGGGGCTGATGCCTCCGCCACCTGGGGCGCTGTCGGGGACAGCGCCAAGGACTCGGCGAAGTTCCTGCTGGACATCAAGGCCAACGGCCTGAACGCCGCCGCGAACGTCGTCTCCTCGGCGGAGACCTTCGGCGCCGTGGACGACGACGGCACCGAGCACAACGCGGCGGAGAGCACGAAGGCCGCCGCGACGGCACACGGCCTCGCCGGATTGCTGGGGTGGTTGTGAACGGTCACGGCGAGAGTGAAGGCACCGAATGACGGTGAACGAAGTGACCATCGCACCGCAGGACACCCGCAAGCCGTCTTTCTGGTACGGGCTGCCCGTCGGATATACGTCCCTGGACCTCCTGCCGCCGGCCGAGCGGCTCATGGAGATCGTCGACCAGCTCCGTGGACTGCCCGGACAGGAACGGGACGAGGCGGACCGGGCCCTGCGCCTGTACGCGGGCATCATCGGCCTGCTGAACACCAACCGGGTGCAGGAGTGCGCGCTCGGGGTGCATCCCGACGACGCCGGTGGTTTCACGACCTCGGTGTTCACCGTGTCGACGCTGCCGACGCCGGGCAGCGCGAAGCTTGTGGTGGCGGGCCTCGCGGGCAGCGCCGCAGACGCCCCGGACGAGGGCATGCGCCCGCTGGAGCTGCCGTGCGGTCTCGGTTGCCTCGCCGAGAAGCGGGCGCCCGCCCCGCGGTCGTCCCGGCACCCGGAGAGGAGCGACGCGGCCTCGGGCCGCATCTGGCAGGGCACCGTCGCGGTGGCGGCACCGGGCGCCCCGGAACTCATCGTGCTCCAGATGGTGACCCCGGATCTCGACTCCGCCGACGACTACCGGAACATACTGCTCGGGATCGCCCGCACCCTGACCTTCACCGATCCGTCGCGAGCCACGGCCGACGGTCGGGACCGGGAACCGGAGGCGCCGACCGGCGCCGCCGCCGCCATGCGGAACGACTTCGGATAGCACCAGCCACGCTGGGGCGGACTGCAGGAGAACCAGTGCCGGAACACACTCGAGGTGCCCACGCGCCCGGAACATTGGACACCGCCGCGCTGCGGCGGAAGCTGACCAACCGGATGTGGTGGGCCGGTATCCGCAACACCGGGATCTACGGGCTCATGGCCTTCGCGATGCCGGGACTGGGCCAAGCCGCGAAGCACGCCGGCATGCCATGGGTGCCCGTGGTCGGGGGGCCGGTAATCTTCGTCGGCATCCTCGGCTTCATCGCCTCGCTCTACACCATCCCCCTCGCGGTCACCATCACGGGCAGCTGCCGCAAGACGCTCGCGCAGTACTCCTTCGACACGTTCTGCCCCCGGATCACCAAGGTGGACGGCGCCGAGGCGACCAAGGGCCGCCCGAAGAACATGACACTCACGCTGCACACCGCCGAGGGTCAGGAGTCACCGCTGATGCGGATCAACCCGGCTCCCCGGCGCGGCCCGTGGCGCAACCCCTGGCCCGAGGGCATCGAGAACGGTGTGTACGTCGCGGGAGACCTGCCCTTCGGCGCGGTCGGCTACGTACCGAGCTCCGGAGCGTTCTTCCTCATGCAGCCCGAGGACTGGGACGCGTCCGCCCACGACCGCAGGCAGGCGGACCACGACCGCACCGCCAGGGCTCGGGGTGCCGACCTCACGCGCAGAATCATCTAGCTCCGCACGACCGACGCCGCCGGCTGTCCCTCTTCTGCGCCCCCTGCACATCGCCGGCCACCGGCGCCCGGGGCGTGGGCTACAGCCCGACGATCGCGTTCCACTCCTTCGCGAACCCCACACGCTCCTGCGCCGTGATGTCCCGCGCGATCGCCAGCCGCTCCCGCATCACGTCGTCGGGGAAGATCAGCGGGTCCTCGGCGAGTGCGGCGGTCTCCCCGTCCTTGGCGGCGGCCAGGACGTCGCGCGCGGCCGGCACCGGGCAGACGTAGTTGACCCAGGCGGCCAGCTCCGCCGCGACCTCGGGCGCGTAGTAGTGGTCGACGAGCTTCTCCGCGTTGCGCTTGTGGCGGGCGAGGTCGGGGATCATCAGGCTCTCCGCCCACAGCTCCGCCCCCTCCTCCGGCACCACGAACTCGATGTCGGGGTTGTCGGCCTTGAGCTGGACGACGTCGCCCGAGTACGCCTGGCACGCCAGGACGTCGCCGCTCGCCAGGTCCTTGATGTAGTCGTTGCCGGTGAAGCGCCTGATGTGCTTGCGCCTGACCAGCTTCTCCATCTGCTCGCACACCGTGTGGAAGTCGTCGGCGGTCCAGCGCGTGACGTCGGCGCCGTTGCCCTGCATCAGCAGTGCGAAGCTCTCGTCGAGTCCGGAGAAGAGCGTCACCTTGCCGCGCAGGTCGTCGGCCCACAGCTGGGAGGTGGAACGGATGTCGTGGCCGAGCTTCCTGCGGTTGTACGCGATGCCGGTGATCCCGGACTGCCAGGGCACGGAGTGCAGCCGCCCCTCGTCGAAGGCGGGCGTACGCAGCTGCGGGTCCAGGTACGTGGCGACGTTCGGCTGCTGCGCACGGTCCATCTCCTGCACCCAGCCCAGGCGTACGAACCGGGCGGCCATCCAGTCGCTGACGACGATCAGGTCGCGGCCGGTCTCCTGGTGGTTCATCAGCGCGGGACTGATCTTCCCGAAGAACTCGTCGTTGTCGTTGATCTCTTCGGTGTAGCGGACGGATACCCCGGTCCGCTCGGTGAAGGCGTCGAGGGTGGGCCGCCGCGACGCGTTCTCCTCGTCGGTGTCGATGTAGAGCGGCCAGTTGGCGAACCGAAGGCTGCGGTCGCGCTCCGACCGGTCGGCGGCGGCCCGGTCGCCCGGTTCGACGTACGCCGCCGGCACCCCGCACCCGGCGAGCGCGGCCAGCGCGCCCGCCGCCGGGAATCCGCGGAGCAGCGCACGGCGTGACACACGGGCACGGCCAAGATCACTCATGTCGTCCACTCTCGTCCCACGCGCGAAGGGCGGGCAATAGACAGTCTGTCTATCGCCCGCCCTCCTGGAACAGCGTCCTGATCAGCCCTCGATCGAGGTCATCACGTGCTTGATGCGCGTGTAGTCCTCGAAGCCGTACGCCGAGAGGTCCTTGCCGTAACCGGACTTCTTGAAGCCGCCGTGCGGCATCTCCGCGACCAGCGGGATGTGGGTGTTGATCCACACGCAGCCGAAGTCGAGGTTCTTGGACATGCGCATCGCCCGCGCGTGGTCCTTGGTCCACACCGAGGACGCCAGCGCGTAGTCGACGCCGTTGGCCCACTCCAGGGCCTGCGCCTCGTCCGTGAAGGACTGGACGGTGATGACGGGGCCGAAGACCTCGTTCTGGATGATCTCGTCGTCCTGCTTGAGGCCGGAGACGACGGTCGGGGCGTAGAAGTAGCCCTTGTCGCCGACCCGCTCGCCGCCCGCCTCGACCTTGGCGTGCGCCGGGAGGCGCTCGATGAAGCCGCTGACCTGCTTGAGCTGGTTGGCGTTGTTCAGCGGGCCGTAGAGCACGTCCTCGTCGTCCGGCTGCCCGGTCTTCGTGTCGGCGGCGGCCTTCGCCAGCGCGGTCACGAACTCGTCGTGGATCGACTCCTGTACGAGCACGCGCGTCGCGGCGGTGCAGTCCTGGCCGGCGTTGAAGAAGCCCGCGACCGAGATGTCCTCGACGGCCTTGGCGATGTCGGTGTCGTCGAAGACGACGACCGGCGCCTTGCCGCCGAGCTCCAGGTGGACGCGCTTGACGTCCTTGGCGGCGGACTCGGCGACCTGCATGCCGGCCCGTACGGAACCGGTGATGGAGGCCATCGCCGGGACCGGGTGCTCGACCATCGCGCGGCCGGTGTCACGGTCGCCGCAGACGACGTTGAAGACGCCCTTGGGGACGATCGAGCCGATGATCTCGGCCATCAGGACGGTCGACGCCGGGGTCGTGTCCGAGGGCTTGAGGACGACCGTGTTGCCCGCGGCGAGCGCCGGGGCGAACTTCCACACGGCCATCATCATCGGGTAGTTCCACGGCGCGACCTGCGCGCAGACGCCGACCGGCTCGCGGCGGACGATGGAGGTCAGCCCCTCCATGTACTCGCCGGCCGAGCGGCCTTCGAGCAGCCGGGCCGCGCCCGCGAAGAAGCGGATCTGGTCGACCATGGGCGGCAGTTCCTCGGTCCGCGTGAGACCGAGCGGCTTGCCGGTGTTCTCGGACTCGGCCGCGATCAGCTCCTCGGCGCGCTCCTCGAAGGCATCCGCGATCTTGAGCAGCGCTTTCTGACGCTCCGCGGGCGTGGTGTCGCGCCAGGCCGGGAAGGCCGCGGCGGCGGCGGCCATGGCGGCGTCGACGTCCTCCTGGCCGGAGAGCGGCGAGGTGGCGTACACGTCGCCCGTGGCCGGGTTGACCACGTCGATGGTCCGCCCGTCGGCGGCGTCGCGGAACTCTCCGTCGATGTAGTTGCGCAGGCGGCGCAGTTCGGTGGTCACAGCCACCCCTTCCCTGGTCGGATGTCCGATTACTGAGATCCCCACCCTAGTCGCTCGGTTGTCGCTTTCGACATACCCGGATGCCAGGAACTTCGGATTCAGCAAGTTCCAGCGCCTCAAACAACGAATTTCATCGGTTTGGGGTTGCGGAACGGTCGAGACGTCGTGCACAGTGAAGACGTGGCCAGTAGAAGCGCAGATTCCAGAACCGGGAACGGCTCGTCCCCAACGGTCGATGCCGTGTCTCTGGCGATCATCGAGCAGCTCCAGGAGGACGGACGCCGTCCTTACGCCTCCATCGGCAAGGCCGTGGGCCTCTCCGAGGCGGCCGTGCGCCAGCGCGTGCAGAAGCTGCTCGACCAGGGCGTGATGCAGATCGTCGCCGTCACCGACCCGCTCACCGTGGGCTTCCGGCGGCAGGCCATGGTCGGCATCAACGTCGAGGGCGACCTCGACCCCGTCGCCGATGCGCTGACGGCCATGGCCGAGTGCGAGTACGTGGTGATGACCGCGGGCTCCTTCGACCTCATGGTGGAGATCGTCTGCGAGGACGACGACCACCTGCTCGAAGTGATCAACCGACGGATCCGGACGCTCCCCGGCGTGCGATCCACCGAGAGCTTCGTCTACCTCAAGCTGAAGAAGCAGACCTACATGTGGGGAACCCGATAGTCGTGAGCCAGGACCTCTCCAAGACCGCGTACGACCACCTGTGGATGCATTTCACCCGCATGTCGTCGTACGAGAACGCGCCCGTGCCCACCATCGTGCGTGGTGAGGGCACCTACATCTACGACGACAAGGGCAGGAAGTACCTCGACGGCCTCTCCGGCCTCTTCGTGGTGAACGCCGGCCACGGCCGCCACGAGCTCGCCGAGACCGCGTACAAGCAGGCGCAGGAACTCGCCTTCTTCCCGATCTGGTCGTACGCCCACCCCAAGGCCGTCGAGCTGGCCGAGCGCCTCGCCAACTACGCCCCGGGCGACCTGAACAAGGTCTTCTTCACCACCGGTGGCGGCGAGGCGGTCGAGACCGCGTGGAAGCTGGCGAAGCAGTACCACAAGCTCACCGGCAACTACACCAAGTACAAGGTGATCTCCCGCGCGGTGGCCTACCACGGCACCCCGCAGGGCGCCCTGTCCATCACCGGCCTGCCGGCCCTGAAGGCCCCCTTCGAGCCGCTCGTCCCGGGTGCGCACAAGGTGCCGAACACCAACATCTACCGCGCGTCGATCCACGGCGACGACCCGGTGGCCTTCGGCCGCTGGGCCGCCGACCAGATCGAGCAGGAGATCCTCTTCGAGGGCCCCGAGACCGTCGCGGCCGTCTTCCTGGAGCCGGTGCAGAACGCCGGCGGCTGCTTCCCGCCGCCGCCCGGATACTTCCAGCGGGTCCGCGAGATCTGCGACAAGTACGACGTGCTGCTCGTCTCCGACGAGGTCATCTGCGCCTTCGGCCGCCTCGGCACGATGTTCGCGTGCGACAAGTTCGACTACGTACCGGACATGATCACCTGCGCCAAGGGCATGACGTCGGGCTACTCCCCGATCGGCGCGTGCATCATCTCGGACAAGATCGCCGAGCCGTTCTACAAGGGTGACAACACCTTCCTGCACGGCTACACCTTCGGTGGCCACCCGGTCTCCGCGGCGGTCGGCTGCGCGAACCTCGACATCTTCGAGCGCGAGGGCCTCAACCAGCACGTGCTCGACAACGAGGACGCGTTCTTCTCGACGCTGAAGAAGCTGAACGACCTGCCGATCGTCGGCGACGTCCGCGGCAACGGCTTCTTCTACGGCATCGAGCTGGTCAAGGACAAGGCCACGAAGGAGACCTTCACGGACGAGGAGACGGAGCGCGTGCTCTACGGCTTCCTCTCCAAGGCCCTCTTCGAGAACGGTCTGTACTGCCGCGCCGACGACCGTGGCGACCCGGTCGTCCAGCTCGCCCCGCCGCTGATCTCCACCCAGGAGACCTTCGACGAGATCGAGGGCATCATGCGTCAGGTGCTCACGGAGGCCTGGACCAAGCTCTGAGCCAGGTCAGGCTGCTCTGATCGTATGACCCCAGCGCGGCCCGGATTCGCCCGTTCGAGTGAGAACGGACGCATCCGGGCCGCGCGCTTGACACGCCACCACGTCCTGAATACTTACGGTGCCCAGTGACCGATCGGCCCCGTCTTCGTTCCGCCATACGGGGGAACGGGATATCTGCTGTGACACTCAAGACGCGCTGTGACATTCAAGACGTGAGGTGTACGCCATGGTGGCCCCGCCCGACAACGATGTGCTCTGGGCACGCTCCCTGCACTACTCGCACAGCGGCTCCCCCGCCCTCACCGGCGTCTCGCTGGGCGTGCGCGAGGGCGAGATCCTCGCCGTCGACGGCCCGCGCGGCAGCGGCAAGACGACCCTCCTCCAGTGCCTCTCCGGCCAGCTGGTCCCCGAGGAGGGCGAAGTGTGGTTCAACAGCGCGCCCGTGCACACCATGAGCCCCGTGCTGCGCGAGCGGCTGCGCCGCGACCGGTTCGGCTGGATCGACCCCGAACCCCGGCTCCTGCCGGAACTGAACGCCTGGGAGAACGCGGCCCTGCCGCTCCTCCTGCACGGCACCTCGCACCGCGCCGCGAAGAAGACCGCCATGGAGTGGCTGGAGCGGCTCGACATCGGCGCGGTCGCCCGCAAGCGGCCTGCCGTGCTCCTGCAGTCCCAGCGCCAGCGGATCGCCATCGCCCGCGCGCTGGTCGGCACGCCGGCGGTGCTGTTCGCGGACGAGCCGACGGCGCCGCTGCACCGCAGGGACCGCGCCCAGGTGCTGCGCACGCTCACCGCCGCGGCCCGCTCGCACAACATCACGGTCGTCCTCGCGACGCACGACGCGGAGGTGGCGATGCTCGCGGACCGTACGGTGTCGCTGCTCGACGGGCGCCGCGTCACCCCCGTGCAGACGGACGGCGCGGAAGGCCGGGCCGCGTGCTCGCTCTCCGTCTAGCCCGTGGCACCCGCCCGCCGGTCCTGCTGCGCCGACTGCTGGTCGCGGTGGCATCGGGCGGCGTGGGTCTCCTCCTCCTGTGCACCCTGGGTCACGCGATGGGCCATCCCGCGCAGTCCCGGGACTCCGGGCTGCGCCTGCTCTGGTGCCTGGCCCCGCTCGCGGCCACCGTGTACTTCGCGGTGGCCGTGGCCCGCACCGAACCCGGTACGAACCCGCCGCGCGCGGGGCTCTCCGCCGTCGGCCTCGGCCCGGCCCGCCTCGCGGTGCTCGCGGCCGTGTCCACGGCCGCCTCCTGCACCCTGGGCAGCGCGCTGGCGCTCCTCCTCTTCCTCCACCTGCGCGGCGGTCTCGTCCGCCTGCCCTTCGACGGTGCGGCGGCCGGGCTGCTGGCCGCGGGCCGGCCGTTGCCGTCGGCCGCCGTGCTCACCCTGCTGAGCCTGGTGCCGGTCACGGCGGCGGCCGCGAGCGCCGTGGCGCTGCGCCCGCGCCGCCCGAAGCGCGCCGGTGAGCAGCCCTCCGCGCCCCTGCCTCCCGCCGGTCTGCCGTGGGGGGTGGCCCTCGTCGCCGCGGGCCTCGCGGTCGAGACCTACGCGAGCCGCGGCGCTCCCGGCGCGCCGCTCCCGCTGCCGGGCCGGCTGGACGTGGTCCCGCCCGGTGTCCTGGCCGGCTGGGCCCTGACCGCCCTCGGCCTCGCCCTCGCGGGCCCCGGGCTGACCCACCTCGCCGGCCTCCTGCTCCAGTGCGCGCGCCCGGGCGCGGTGCGGCTGCTCGCGGGCCGCGTCCTGATGGACGAGGCCCGCCGGATCGGCCGCCCGCTGGGCGTGGTGTGCGCGGTGGCGTCGGCGGGGATCGCCGCGGCGACCCTGCGCGACGCCGGCTCCGCCCCCTTCGGCCCCCTGACCGGCCTGGGCGCGGCGCTGGTGACGGGCTGCACGGTCGCCACGCTGCTGATGGCGGCCCTGGAGGCGAAACACGCCCGCACGGCCACCACGGAAACCCTGGCCCGCATGGGCGCCCCCGCCCAGGCCCTCCGTACGGCAGCGGCCCTGAGAGCGACCGCCGTCCTGACCGTCTTCACCCCGGTGACCTGCGCCCTGGCCGTCCTGGCGGCCCTCCCCCTGACCGCCTGATCCCCGCCCGGCCCACGTCCCGCCCGAGCGGCCCCCACCCCGGGGCCGGGCCCGTCCCCGGCCCCGCTCCCCCCGGCGACACGCCGCACCGCCCACCGCCTAGCATCGTCGCGTGCCTCACCTCACGGACCCCGACGCCCGCCACGACCACGACCACGAGATCGAGACCCTCGCCGAGTTCGACGCCGTCGTGGCGCGCGGCTCGCTCGGCGGCTACCGCGTCCAGGCCGTCGACCTGACGGCCCGTACCCCCGACCTCCTCGCCGTCACCACGTCCGGGGCCGTGTTCCTCGGCTGCCCCATGCATCCCGACGGCCTCGCCAAGGTCCGCGCGGACGGCGCCCTCGTCTTCCCGCCCGTCCCGGACCTGCCCTTCGACCCGTACCGCGGTCTGCTCTACACCGCCGACACCCTCTTCGAGCACCTGGAGCAGGGGTACGACGCCACCCCCGACGCCCTCGCGTACGCCTGGTTCCAGCGCACCAAGGCCGACGGCGACATTTTCGCCTCGATGCTCCGCTCCCTCCACGACGACGCCGTCTCGGACGCCCTCGACGAACACCTCGCCGGCGCCCGCGTCGTCGGCGTCATGGGCGGCCACGCCATGGCCCGCGGCACCACCGCCTACGCCGGCGCCGCACGCCTCGGCCGCACCCTCGCCCGCAGCGGCCTGACCGTCGCCACCGGCGGCGGCCCCGGCGCGATGGAGGCGGCGAACCTCGGCGCGTACCTGGCCCCCCTCCGGGACGACGCCGTACTCGACGACGCCCTCCAGCTCCTCGCCAAGGTCCCGTCCTTCACCCCCTCCGTCACCGACTGGGCCCGCACCGCCTTCGAGATCCGCGACCGCTGGCCGTCCGGCGGCGACTCCATCGCCGTCCCCACCTGGTTCTACGGCCACGAGCCCCCGAACGCCTTCGCCGGCCACATCGCCAAGTACTTCGCCAACGCCACCCGCGAGGACGGCCTCCTCGCGCGCTGCAACGCCGGTGTCGTCTTCCTGCCCGGCGCGGCCGGCACGGTCCAGGAGGTCTTCGACAACGCGACCCCCAACTACTACGAGTCGCGCGGCGAACCGACCCCCATGGTGCTGGTGAACCGCGCCCACTGGACCGAGAAGCTCCCCGCCTGGCCCCTGCTCCGGTCCCTGGCGAAGGCCCGCCCGATGGAGTCCCGCATCGCCCTGGTCGACACCGTCGAAGAGGCGCCGGCGGCGCTGGCCCGGCTAGCCGCCGAGTAAGCCGGCGAGGCGCTCGTACGACCGGTCCCAGCTCCACTCCGTACGCACCCGGTGCCGCCCCTTCTCGCCCATCGCCCGGGCGATGAGGGGGTCGTGGAGCATCCGCACCAGCCGCTCCGCGACGGCCGTCCCCGACCGCCCGTCGACGACGTACCCCGTCTCCCCGTCCCGTACGGCGTCCGGCGCGCCGCCCGAGTCGCCCACCAGCACCGGCAGTCCGGCGGCGGCCGCCTCCAGGAAGACGATGCCGAGCCCCTCCACCTCCAGCCCGCGCTTGCGCGTGCGGCACGGCATCGCGAAGACGTCGGCGGCGGCGTAGAAGGACGGCATGGTCCCGTGCGGGTGGCCGCCCGCGAAGACCACGGCGTCCGTGACCCCGTGCTCGGCCGCCAGCCGGCGCAGCCGGCGTTCGTACGGCCCGTCGCCGACGAGCAGCAGCACGGCGCCGGGCACTTCGCGCCGCACCCTCCCCAGCGCTCTGATCAGCGTGTCCTGTCCCTTGCGGGCGACGAGCCTGGCGGCGCACAGGATCACCGGCCGGCCGGCGAGGCCGTACCTCTCCCGTACCGGCGCCGCGTCGAGACCGGGCCGGAAGACGGCGGTGTCGACCCCCGGAACGAGCCGTTCCAGCCGCACGCCGGGCCCGAGGGCCGCCGCGACGGGGGTACGGGTGCTCGCCCCGAGGTACGTCACCGTGTCGACCCGCGCCCCGATCCGCCGCAGCGCTGCCCGCGCGCCCGGCGTGCGCGCCCACCACACCTCGTGACCGTGCGTCGTCGCGACGGCGGTCCGTATCCCGGCCTCGCGGCGCAGCCGCTCCGCCATCAGTCCCAGCGGCGCCGCCGCCCCGAACCACACCCGGTCGCAGCCGTACCGGCGGGCGATCTCGGCCGACCGGACGGCGGTCCGGCGGGTGGGCAGCAGCGTCCGCACCGGTTCACGGACGACGGGGTACGGGAGAGTCGCGTCATAGGCCGCCCAGCCCGGCTCCGACGAGGTGTGGACGACCACCTCGTCGGCGGGGAAACGGCTGGTCATGGCGTGCACGAAGGTCTCTATGCCGCCCTGCCGGGGCGGGAAGTCGTTGGTGACGACGAGGGTGCGGGTCATGTCAGGGCCTTTCGCGGAACGGGGGCGGGTACGCGCCGGGCGCCCGGGGGGCACCGGGGCAGCGCCCAGAGCACCAGCGGGTAGACGAGGTAGCCGAAGCGGGTGGCGGGCATCAGGGACATGGCGAGCCCGAGGCCGAGCGCGAGGCGGTCCGCGGCGGCGAGGACGGTGCGGGGCGGCCGTACGCAGAGGGAGACCGCGATCAGCAGGGCGCTCACCGCCAGCAGCGTCAGGGCGATCACCGTGCCGCCCGGGACGTACGCGGCGAGGAGGTGGCCGGGCAGCGGGCTGGCCGCCGGCGAGGCCGCCGCACCGAGGCCGAGGGGGAAGGCGACGACGTTCGCGTGGAAACCTCCGGGGTCCGCGATCACGAACGGCGCGACGGCCACCGCGGCCGCCGCCAGGGCCACCGCGGCGCACCGCGTCGCGGCCCGTCCCCCGTGCCGTACGGCGAGAAGGGCGAGAGCCACCGCGAGGGCCGGCCAGGCCGTCCACTTGAGCGCGGCGGCCGCGCCGAGGACCAGCCCCGCCTGCCAGGGCCCGCCCCGGCCGGCCAGCGCGAGCCCCAGGCACATGAGCCCCACGACGGGCAGGTCCGTGCCGCCCACGCACAGGGGCAGGGCGACGACCGGGCACGCGACCAGCCACGCCGTAGCGCCACCGCGTCCCGTACCCGTACCCGTGCCCGCGCCCGCGCCCGCGCCCGCGCTCGCGGCGGCCAGTGCACCGGCGAACACCGCGCCCGTCCACCAGCGGGGATCACCGGG
The DNA here is from genome assembly GCF_053591455.1 of Streptomyces sp. NPDC003016. Lineage (NCBI taxonomy): Bacteria > Bacillati > Actinomycetota > Actinomycetes > Kitasatosporales > Streptomycetaceae > Streptomyces > Streptomyces sp. NPDC003016. The sequence continues at coordinate 8,645 of NZ_JBSFTV010000031.1, read as the reverse complement.
CAGCAGGCCGAAGACCGCCATGCCCGGCAGGTACGGGTTGAAGTCGGCGACGACGGAGGGATCGGGGGCGTACGGGCTGCCGGTCGCGAGCAGCAGCTCTCCCGAGCGCTCCACGACGGCGACTTCGAGCTGTGCGAGCCCGGTGGAGGCGAGGACGGCGAGCGGCGCCAGCACCGCGCCGGCCACGGCGACCGCCCGGGAGGCGGTCAGGGACGCGGGCCTGGAAGGGGTCCTGGAGGCGGCCCGGGACGCGGTGAGCGCGGCGACGCCGTAGCCGAGGGCCGCGGTCAGGCCCCACACCCGGTGGGGCGCGAGGCCGGACAGCGCGGCGAGGGCGAGCGCGGCGGCCGCGCAGGCGGCCCATCCGTACCGCTCGCGGGCCGGTGCGCAGACCGGAACACGGAGCTCATTCATGCGGTGCAACGCTAGGAATCGCCCGCTTCCACGGCGTCACACGACGATCCGATCCTTGCCGTCAACCCGTGGCATGACATCCGGCGCCCGGCTCCACCCGTGCGGTGACGCGCACCGTCGGTCCCGTACGAAGAATGGGGGCATGAGTCCGTCCCCCCGGCAGCGCTTCCGCGCCTGGATCGCCGCCCCCGCCTACCCCTGGATCACCGGTGGCGCGCTGACGGCCCTCGCGGTCGCGGAACTGTTCGCCTACTCCGGTTCCGTGACGATCGCGACCGGGGTGCTGCTCTCCGCCGCCTCGCTGATGTGGCGGCGCTCGTGCCCGCCCGTCGCGGTGCTCACGGTCGCCGCGGGCCTGGTCGCCTTCGCCGCGGGCACCAGCCTCTACGTCTGCACCATCGTCAGCGGACTGGCGGGCTTCTACACGCTGGGGCGCCACCGAGTCCACCACCCGGCGATCCTCGTCGCGGGCGGCGCCCTGGGCTCCCTCGCCGTGAACCTCGCGCACATCGCCGGCTGGTCGCGCCAGGACGGGCTGCCGGTCCCCGACCTCGGGGGACCCGGTTCGCTGGGCCTCTTCGCCGAGGCGTTCGTGCTGTCGGTGGTGCTCCTGGGGGCGGTGTCGATGGGTGACGCGGTACGTGCCCGCGAGGAGACCCGCTGCGAACGCGCCCTGACCCAGGCCCAGTTGATCGCCATGGAGCGGCAGCAGGCCGCCGAGGCGGAACGGGCCGCCATCGCCCGCGAGTTGCACGACATCGTCGCGCACTCGGTGTCGATGATCGCGGTGCAGGCGGAGAGCGCGACGTACACCGTCCCGGGACTCTCCCCCGGCGCCCGCGACGGCTTCCAGCAGATCGCGTCCACCGCCCGCGCCTCGATGGCCGAGCTGCGCCGCCTGCTCGGCGTGCTGCGCGCCCCGCAGGGCTCCACGGCCCTCACGGCCCCGCAGCCCACCCTCGCCCACCTCGCCGAACTGCTCGACCAGCACCGGGCGGTGGGCGGCGAGGCCGAGCTCAGGATCACCGGCGAGCAGGTCGCGCTGCCCGCCGCCTGGGAGCTGTCGGCGTACCGCATCGTGCAGGAGGCGCTGACCAACGCGCGCAAGCACGCGCCGGGCGCCCGTACGGTGGTGGAGATCGATTACGGCTCGGACCGGCTGGCGCTGCGCATCGGCGACGACGGACCGGGGCCCGCCGGACCGCGTACGACCGGCCACGGGCTGACCGGGATGCGCGAGCGGGCGGCCCTGGTCGGCGGCGGACTGAGCGCGGGCCCGGGCCCGGACGGCGGTTTTCTGGTGGAGGGGGAGCTTCCTTGGTGATCAGGGCGATGGTGGCCGACGACCAGGCGGTCGTACGGACGGGGTTCGTGAGCCTGCTCGCCACCCAGGACGACATCGAGGTGGTCGGCGAGGCCGAGGACGGCGCGCAGGCGGTCCGGGTCGCCGCCGAGACGCGCCCCGACCTGGCCCTGCTCGACATCCGCATGCCGCACAAGAACGGCATCGAGGCCGCCCGTGAGATTCTCGCCGCCTCCGACGGCGCGACGAAGGTGCTGATGCTGACGACCTTCGGTCTGGACGAGTACGTGTACGAGGCGCTGGCCGCCGGAGCCGGTGGCTTCCTGCTCAAGGACGCGACCTTCCCCGAACTGCTGCACGCCGTGCGGGTGGTGGCGGCCGGGAACGCGCTGCTCTCGCCCGAGATCACCAAGCGGCTGATCGGGGAGTTCATCAGCGGACGGGCCGCCCCGCGGCCGGTGCGCACGGTCGGGGAGCTGACCGCCCGCGAGGCCGAGGTGCTGGTGCTGATCGCGCAGGGCCTGTCGAACGCCGACATCGCCCACCGGCTGACGATCACCGACCACACCGTGAAGACCCACATCAACCGGCTCTTCACGAAGATGGGGCTCAGGGACCGCGCGCAGGCGGTGATCCTGGCCTACGAACTGGGTCTGGTACGCCCGGGAACGAGCGCCTGACGAGCGTGACCACCAGAGCCGCACGCGCGAACATCGACCCCGTCTCCGCCGGGGCCCCGGTCCCCGGCCCGGACCGGGCCGTCCACGACGAGGACGGTACGGCCACGGCCTGCCGGGGCGCGTGCCCGAGTGCTGGGCCTTCCTCGACACGGACTGGACCGAGGTCGCGAACACGGGCGCGGCCTTCGACCGCTGCACCTTCCCCGGCGTACGGTTCCACGTCTCGCGGCACTCGGGCGCGGCCTTCACGAACTGCACGTTCCGTCGCTGCACGTTCTTCGACACCCGCTTCACCGCCTGCGAGTTCGCCGGCAGTCCCTTCCGGCAGTCGACGTTCACGCTCTTCCAGGTGACCGGCGGGAACTGGTCGTTCGCCGGCCTGCCGGGCGCCGACCTGCGCGGGGCCGTCTTCGACGGCGTGCGGATGCGGGAGGCCGACCCGACGGCCGCGCGGCTGGAGAAGGCGGGTATGACCGGGACGGACCCGTCCGGGGCGATGCCGCACAGCTCCGGCTGACCGGCGCGGACCTGCGCGGCAGCGATCTGTCGGCCCTGGATCCGCTGACGGTGGAGCTGTCAGGCGCGACGGTCGGCCTCGATCGGTCCACCGTGATCGCCGGCGCTCTGGGGCTCGCCGCCGCCTGACGCGTCACCTGACGCACCTGACGCGAGGGGCTCCAGCACCACGACGTCCTCCACGGCGAAGGCGACACCCACCCGTGCCCCCTCCTCGGGCGCTTCCCGCAGCGCGCACTCCGCCTCCAGCCCCGGCCCGTCCGCGGGCCGCAGCAGTACGGCGACGTGGTTGCCCCGGAAGGTGCGCGCCGTGACCGTGCAGGGCAGCCCGTCCGCGGCCGGGACCATCCTGACGCCCGCCGGACGGACCAGCAGACGGCCCTCGCCCTGCGCCGATCCGGCCGGGACGGGAATCTTGCCCCACACCGTGTCGGCGGCCTCGCCACCGACCGTCGCCGCGACGACGTTGTCGAAGCCGAGGAAGCGGGCGACGAACTCGGAGGCCGGCCGCTGCCAGACCTCCAGCGGCGTACCGGTCTGCGCGATCCGCCCGTCGCGCATGACCACCACCCGGTCGGCGAGCGCGAAGGCCTCGCCCTGGTCGTGCGTGACGGCCAGTACGGTCGTGCCCAGCCGCCCGAAGAGCTGACGCAGCTCGACGACGAGGCGCTCGCGCAGGCCCCGGTCGAGCTGGCCCAGCGGCTCGTCGAGCATCAGCAGCTTCGGCTGCGGCGCGAGCGCCCGCGCCAGCGCGACCCGCTGCTGTTCACCGCCCGACAGGGTGCTGATCGCCCGGTGTCCGGCGCCCGGCAGGCCGACCAGCTCCAGCAGCTCGGCGACCCGCCACGCCTGCTCCGCCTTCCCCTCCCCCCGCATCCGCAGCCCGAAGGCGACATTGCCGCCGACGTCGCGCTGCGGGAAGAGCTGGTGGTCCTGGAACATCAGGCCGACCCCGCGCCGGTGCACCGGCACCCCGCGCTGGTCGCGCCCGTCGAGCAGCACCCGCCCCGCGTCCGCCGGCTGAAGGCCCGCGACGACCCGCAGCAGCGTGGACTTCCCGCTGCCGCTCGGCCCGAGCACACACACGATCTCGTGGTCGGCGACCTCCAGGTCCACGGCGTCCAGTGCCGCCCGCTTCCCGAACCGCACGGTCGCCCCGTCCAGTCGCAGCATCAGAACTCCCCGGATACGGATCGGTCGGGCCGCATGCGTTCGAGGACCAGCAGCGACACCGCGCACACCACCATCAGAATCGTGCTCAGGGCCATCGCCTGCCCGTAGCTGAGGTCCCCGGCCCGCCCGAGCAGCCGCGCCACGGCCACCGGCAGCGTCGGGTTGTCGGGCCGCGCGATGAAGACGGTCGCCCCGAACTCGCCCAGCGACACGGCGAAGGCGAACCCGGCGGCGACGAGCAGCGCCCGCCGCACCATCGGCAGGTCGACCTCCCGCCACGCCCGCAGCGGCGAGGCCCCGAGCACGGCCGCCGCCTCGCGCAGCCGCCCGTCGACCGCCCGCAGGACGGGCAGCATGGTCCGTACGACGAAGGGCACACCCACCAGCGCCTGCGCCAGCGGCACCAGGATCCACGACGTCCGCAGATCCAGCGGCGGCCGGTCGAGCGTGATGAGGAAACCGAAGCCCACCGTCACGGCGGACACGCCCAGCGGCAGCATCAGCAGCGCGTCGAAGCCGCGCACGAGCCGCCCGGCGCGCCGGGTCAGGGCCGCCGCCGCGAGCCCGCCCACGACCAGCGCGACGGCGGTCGCCACCAGGGCGTACTCCAGCGAGTTCCATACCGCCTCAAGCGGCGGCACGAGGAAGGTGCCCCCGCTCGCACCCGCCGACTGAAGGGCGCGGTAGTAGCCGAGCCCGTACCCGTCGGGCCCGTCCAGCGACCGCTCGACGAGCACCCCGAGCGGCACCAGAACCAGGAGCACCACCGTCACCAGCACGCCGCCCAGCAGCGTCCACTGCCCGGCCCCGCGCGGCGGCCGCGACGTCCGCGCCGCGTCGACGAGCCTCAGGGCGCTCTCCCTGCGCCGTACGGTCCACGCGTGTACGGCGAGGATCGCGCCCACCGCCGCGAACTGCACCAGCGTCAGCACGGCGGCGGTCGGCAGGTCCAGGAGCTGCGCGGTCTGCCGGTATATCTCCACCTCCAGGGTGGAGTAGGCGGGCCCGCCGAGGATCTGCACGACGCCGAAGGAGGTGAAGGTGAAGAGGAAGACCATCAGCGCGGCGGCGGCGACGGCGGGCACGAGCGCCGGCAGCGTCACCCGCCGCCAGGCCGCGAACCGCCCGGCCCCGAGGACCCGCGCGGCCTCCTCCTGGCGCGGGTCGAGCTGCGACCACAGGCCGCCCACGGTCCGTACGACGACCGCGTAGTTGAAGAAGACGTGCGCGAGCAGGATCGCCCACACGCTGGTGTCGAGCCGTACGCCCCACACCTCGTCCAGCAGCCCGCCCCGCCCGAGCAGTGCCAGGAACGCGGTTCCGACGACGACCGTCGGCAGCACGAAGGGCACGGTGACCACGGCGCGCAGCAGCTGCTTGCCGGGAAAGTCGAGCCGGGCGAAGACGTACGCCGCCGGAAGCGCGATCAGCAGGGTCAGCGCCGTCGAGGCGAGCGCCTGCCACGTGGTGAACCACAGCACGTCGAGGACGGCCGGATCGGCGAGCACCTCACCGATCCGGCCGAGCCGCCAGACGCCGTCCACCTGGAGCCCGCGCCCCACGATCGCGGTCACGGGGTAGGCGAAGAAGACCGCGAAGAACGCGACGGGCGCGGCCATGAGACCGAGCCGCACCGCGCTCCCGCGCGTCTTCCTGGTTACTTCAGGACGAGCGAGGACCACGACTTGACCCACTGCTCACGGTGGTCGGCGATCTTCTCCGGGGCCACGGTCCGCGGCTTGTCGACGACCACGCCGTGCTCCGTGAACAGCTCCGGCAGCTTCGCGTCCTCGACCACCGGGTTCACGAACATGTTCAGCGGCATGTCCTCCTGGAACTTCTTCCCGATGAGGAAGTCGATGAGCGCCTTGCCGCCCTCCTCGTTCTTCGCCCCCGTCAGCAGCCCCGCGAACTCGGTCTGCCGGAAGCAGGTACCGGTCGCGACACCGGTCGGCGCCTCCTCGGGCCGCGGCTCCGCGTACAGCACCTCGACGGGCGGGCTGGAGGCGTACGAGACGACGAGCGGCCGGTCGGCCTTCGCCTTCCTGCCACCGGCGGAACCGGAGAACTCCTCGTTGTACGCCTGCTCCCAGCCGTCCACGACCTTGACGCCGTTGTCCTTGAGCTTCTTCCAGTAGTCCTGCCAGCCGTCGTCGCCGTACTCCCCGACCGTGCCGAGCAGGAAGCCGAGGCCGGGCGAGGAGGTCGCGGCGTTCTCGGTGACGAGGAGGTTCTTGTACGCCGGCTCGACCAGGTCGTCGAAGGTCTTCGGCGGCGCGAGCTTCTTGTCGGCGAAGTACTTCTTGTCGTAGTTGACGCAGATGTCGCCGGTGTCGACGGGCGTGACGCGGTGCTTGTCGCGGTCGAGCTGGAGCTCGGCGGGCACCTCGCCGATCCCCTCGGCCTCGTACGGCGTGAAGATGCCGTTGTCCAGGGCCCGCGAGAGCAGCGTGTTGTCGACGCCGAAGAAGACGTCGCCGCGCGGGGAGCCCTTGGTCAGGATCTCCTGGTTGAGCGCGGCGCCCGCGTCCCCGCTCTTGAGGATCTCGACGGTGTAGCCGGTCTCCTCGGTGAACGCCTTCAGTACGGCGTCGGAGGCGTTGAACGAGTCGTGGCTGACCAGCGTCACGGTCTTGGACTTCGCTCCGTCACCGGACGCGGAATCGTTCCTGCTCCCGCACCCGGCGAGCGTCGAGGCGGCGAGCGCCGCGGCCACGGCGGTGACCGCGAGCTTCTTGGTGGTGTGCACTGAATTCCTCCTGGGATGGGACATCCAGGAAGAGACGCGGCCCTGCCCGCGGAAAACGGGCAGGGCGCAACAGCTCGAGTAGTGACCGAACTTCCTACCCAGAATGACCTGGGCAAGGTTCAGAGGGTCTGCGGCGTGCCGCACTCTCAGCGCTGTGGCGCTCCCCTGTCGGAATATGAAGATGTGCGGCCCACCGTACACGGGCCTTCCCGGCGGCCTATCGCTCGGTGGCCGCCAGCTGTCCGCACGCTCCGTCGATCTCCTGGCCACGGGTGTCCCGTACGGTCACGGGCACGCCGTGGGCCGCGATCGCCTCGACGAACGCCTTCTCGTCCTCGGGGCGGGAGGCGGTCCACTTCGAGCCCGGGGTCGGGTTGAGCGGGATCAGGTTGACGTGCACCCGCTTGCCCTTGAGGAGGCGGCCCAGCAGGTCGCCGCGCCACGCCTGGTCGTTGATGTCGCGGATCAGGGCGTACTCGATGGAGATGCGGCGGCCGGACTTCTCGGCGTACTCCCACGCCGCGTCCAGTACCTCCCGGACCTTCCAGCGCGTGTTGACCGGCACGAGGGTGTCGCGCAGCTCGTCGTCGGGCGCGTGCAGCGAGACGGCGAGGCGGCACTTGAAGCCCTCGTCGGCGAAGCGCAGCATCGCCGGCACCAGGCCCACGGTCGACACGGTGATGCCGCGCTGCGACAGCCCGAGGCCGTCCGGCTCCGGGTCGGTCAGACGGCGGATCGCGCCGACGACCCTCTTGTAGTTGGCGAGCGGCTCGCCCATGCCCATGAAGACGATGTTGGACAGCCGCGCGGGGCCGCCGGGGACCTCGCCGTCGCGCAGCGCGCGCATGCCGTCCACGATCTGGTGCACGATCTCGGCGGTCGACAGGTTGCGGTCGAGTCCGGCCTGTCCGGTCGCGCAGAACGGGCAGTTCATGCCGCACCCGGCCTGCGACGAGATGCACATGGTGACCCGGTCCGGGTAACGCATCAGAACGGACTCGACGAGCGTCCCGTCGTGCATCTTCCACAGGGTCTTGCGCGTGGTGTCGTCGTCGCAGCTGATGTGGCGCAGCACGGTCATCAGCTCGGGCAGCAGCTCCGCCCGGAGCTTGTCGCGCGAGCCGGCGGGGATGTCGGTCCACTCGGCCGGGTCGTGCGCGTACCGCCCGAAGTAGTGCTGCGACAGCTGCTTGGCGCGGAACGGCTTCTCGCCGATCGCGGCCACGGCCTCGCGGCGCTCGGCGGGCGTGAGGTCGGCGAGGTGGAGCGGGGGCTTCTTGGCTCCGCGCGGCGCGACGAAAGTGAGTTCTCCAGGTACAGGCATGGTCCATCCAGTGTCGCAGACGCTGCGCTGTGACCAGCCTGACAACGAATCCGCAGCGGTCGTCAATGGGGGTCATTGGTCATCATTGGCGAGCCTCGGACGGCCCACAGACGGCCCGACCATGGGGCCTTGGTGGGCGCTAACGTTAGCGGCGCCGCTCGCGCGCGGCCCTTACTTCGATGCCCGCCATGGGTCGCTAACGATAGCGCCCCGGGTTGCTATCGATAGCAACCCTGATAGCGACCTAAACCATCCTTGATCAGGCCGTTAGCGGATAGCAGTCCTTCACCGCAGACCAGCGAAAACGGCTCTACAAGGGATCTCGCGACCCTTCCCATGGTCGCTATCACCGGGCGGCTGGCCGAACCGCGCGGCAGGGCGTAGAGCTAGAAGGACCGCCCTTCGGGCGGGCGTCTTCTTGGCCGCCTGCCCTGGTACGGCGGTGCGCGCCGTGGGCGGCTGCGGGCCGCCGGGCGGCTCTCCTAG
>NZ_JBSFTV010000030.1:0-105098 GCF_053591455.1 Streptomyces sp. NPDC003016 | reverse complement strand
CCGGCGGTCGCGGAGGTGATGAAGCAGTCACCGATGTACGAGCTGTACGCGCGGCTGGCGCCCCGGCCGGCGGACTGGCCGGTCCTGATCGGCAAGATCGCCGAGCTGAACCGGCGGGACTACGACTGGACCGCCGAGATCGCGGAGATCGCCGCCCCGGTTCTGCTGGTCTTCGGCGACGGCGACGCCGTGCGGCCCGCGCACATGGTGGAGTTCTTCGCTCTGCTCGGTGGCGGGCTGAAGGACCCGGGCTGGGACAACAGCGGGCGTCCGGCGTCCCGGCTGAGCATCCTGCCGGGCACCACGCACTACGACCTCCTGAACTCCCCGCTGCTGGCCGGGTCGGTCCTGCCGTTCCTCGCCGCCCCGGCCTGAGGACCCAGAAGCGGCAGATCCGGGCCCGGAGCTCAAGCCCCGCGCCCCGAGCCCTCTTTTCAAGGAAGGGGTGGAGGGCCTCAACCCACCCACCCTCCCCGCCGGTTGACTTTCCGCGTCCGGCTTGCCACGCACGGTCATCACGCTCTAACGTCCCCGAATAACGAACGGCCCCCGCCAGGTGCGCCAACACCTGTCGAGGGCCTGACCAACGAGATCGAATCGAGCGATCCCATGGCTGTCAGCCAGCTTAGTGCTGCCCCGTGCCCGACACAGGCAGACCCGCACCCGATGGCCGGTCCCGGCTACGGAAAACGGTCCGCCCCCTCCCAACTCCCCCGCGCGGCCCACGACTTCGCGCACCTCCCTCCCCGGGAGGCCGCCATCGCCGCGTACGTCGACCGGCTCCCCGACGGCGCGGACATGTCCGTCAAAACCCTGGCCAAAGTGCTCCCGTACGGCCAGTGCGCCCTGCGTACCGCCCTCAACCGCCTCCAGAACGCCGGCCACCTGCGCCGGGGCAGCGAGCACGTCGTCGGCTCGGGCAGCGCCCGCTGGGTGACCCGCACCTGGTTCTCCCGTACGGCACGGGACGACGCGTGGTGGACCGCCTTCACCAGGGGCGACGTACCGGCGGACGCCCCGCCGCGCCCCACCCGCTCCCGTGCCCACATCCTGCTGGCGGCGCTCGGCCGTACCGCCCCGGCGATGTCGCTGTCGGCGGCCGACTGCGCGGAGCTGGCGCCGCTGGTCGGTGAATGGTTCGCCCGGGGCGCCACCGAACAGGACGTACTCCTCGCCCTCACCTCCGGGCTGCCGGTCCCCGTCCACCACGCCGCCTCGCTCGCCCGCACCCGCCTGACCGCCAAGCTCCCGCCGGAAGGCGCGCCCCTCCCGCCCCCACCGGCTCCCCGCCCAGCGCTGCGCGTCCTGGAATGCGCCACGTGCGGCGTCCCCGGGCCCCCGGAGGCCCTGCCGGGCGGCGAGTGCGGCCCCTGCCGGGGCGAGCCCGTCCCCGGCCGCCGCGCCGCCGGGCTCTCCCCCGCCGAGGTCCGCGCCCACGCGGCCAGGGTCCGGGCGGCCGCGACCCGCCCACCCGGAAGGACCCGCGCGTGACGGTGCAGCCCACTCGCGCCGGAACCGGGGCGCGATGGGGGGGAAGAGGCGACGCCATGCGTGTACAGCGACCCGGAGAACGGCAGGTACCAGCAGAAAGCCTTATGTCCGTACGGCGCCGATGTCGAGCTCCCCGCCCCCGTCGGGACCGCCCTGGACACTGAGGAGCTCAAGGAGCACGCCCACTGAAACGACGCCTGCCCTCCGCCTCCCCCGAGCCGGGGGCGGAGGGCAGAGCGCCGCAGTGGGGGTCAGATACCGCCCGTGAACAGGAGCTTGTTCGGCGTGCCCGGGGTGACGCCGGACAGTACGCCCTTGGTGGAGGTGTCGTCGATCCAGTCCGCGATCTCCGCCGGTTCGGCCGCCGGGTTGACGGTGGTGTAGAGCAGGGCGGTCCCGGCCACGTGGGGAGAGGCCATGGACGTGCCGCTCAGGGTGGCGCTTCCGCCACCGAGCCTGGCCGAGACGATGTCGGTGCCCGGTGCGTAGAGCTCCACGCAGGGGCCGTGGTTGGAGAAGGGCGCCTGCGTGTCGGAGCGGTCGGACGCGGCGACCGTGACCACGCGCCGCGCCGACGCCGGGGAGACGCCGCAGGCGTCCGCCGCCTCGTTGCCCGCCGCGACGACCGGCAGGACGCCGCTGTCCGAGAGGGCGGTGGCGGCCTTGTTCACCAGGCGGGAGCGCTCGCCGCCGAGCGATCCGTTGAGCACGGCCGGCCGCGCAGGGTCCTGCGCGGCGTGCGACGCCGTCCATTCGAATCCGGCGATGACCGTGGCGTTGCTGCCCCTGCCCTCGCAGTCGAGGACCCGGACGCTGACGAGGTCCGCCTCGCGCGCCACGCCGTACGTCGCGCCGCCCACCGTGCCCGCGACGTGTGTGCCGTGGCCGTTGCAGTCCCTTCCGAACCTCCGCTGGGCCGGGAAGGCGTCGAAGCCGGACCTGGCGCGCCCCTCGAACTCGGCATGGCGGTAGTCGATACCGGTGTCGAGGATGTACGCGGTGCCTCCGGCACCGGTCGCCTCGGTGGTGAACCGGCCGTCGAGCGGCAGGGTGCGCTGGTCGATACGGTCCAGGCCCCAGGACGCGGCGGGCGCGGACGCGGTGACCTCGGCGTCCTGCTCCACGGCCGTCACGTTCGGGTCGGCCCGTACGGTGGCGAGTTGGGCGTCCGTGAGCTCGGCCGCGAAGCCGTTCAGCACCTTCTCGAAGCTGAACAGGGGGGTGACGCCGGCCTTCCGCGCGGCTCCGGCGACGTCCGACGCGGGTTTCATGGCGACGAGGTACTGGCCCGGGACGGGCCGGTCGGCGAGACGGAGCGGGGCGGGAGCCGTATCGGCGGGCTGTGCTGTTGCGGCGGACAACGGACCTGCGAGCGCCAGGACCGCCGTGACGGCGGCCGCGAGGGCGATCCTCATGGGATGTGGCATGGTCACGATGGCACCATGCAGAAACGATCACTCACAATCGCTCGGTGCGGTGGTTTGAATACACAGAGTAGTGAAACGCATGCGGGCGGAAACGCCCGAGGGCGGCACCCCCGCAGTGGGAGTGCCGCCCTCGGTCGCGTACAGCGGTACAGCGATGGAGCTGCTGATCCTGGAGGGATCAGAAGTCCATGTCACCGCCCGGCATGCCGCCGCCCGCGGGGGCACCGGCCTTCTCGGGCTTGTCGGCGATGACCGCCTCCGTGGTGAGGAACAGCGCGGCGATCGACGCGGCGTTCTGCAGCGCGGAGCGCGTGACCTTCGCCGGGTCGATGATGCCCTCGGCGATCATGTCGACGTACTCGCCGGTCGCGGCGTTCAGGCCGTGACCGATCGGCAGGTTGCGCACCTTCTCGACGATGACGCCACCCTCGAGACCACCGTTGACGGCGATCTGCTTGAGCGGGGCCTCCAGCGCGAGACGCACGGCGTTGGCGCCGGTGGCCTCGTCACCCGTGAGCTCGAGCTTCTCGAAGACGGCCGTGGCCTGGAGCAGAGCCACGCCACCACCGGCGACGATGCCCTCCTCGACGGCGGCCTTGGCGTTGCGCACCGCGTCCTCGATGCGGTGCTTGCGCTCCTTGAGCTCGACCTCGGTGGCGGCGCCGGCCTTGATGACGGCCACGCCGCCGGCCAGCTTCGCCAGACGCTCCTGGAGCTTCTCGCGGTCGTAGTCCGAGTCGGAGTTCTCGATCTCGGCACGGATCTGGTTGACGCGACCCTGGACCTGGTCGCTCTCACCGGCGCCGTCGACGATCGTCGTCTCGTCCTTGGTGATGACGACCTTGCGGGCGCGGCCGAGCAGGTCGAGACCGGCGTTCTCCAGCTTGAGGCCGACCTCCTCGGAGATGACGGTGCCACCGGTGAGGATGGCGATGTCGCCGAGCATGGCCTTGCGGCGGTCACCGAAGCCCGGAGCCTTGACGGCGACGGACTTGAAGGTGCCACGGATCTTGTTGACGACGAGCGTGGACAGCGCCTCGCCCTCGACGTCCTCCGCGATGATCAGCAGCGGCTTGCCCGACTGCATGACCTTCTCCAGCAGCGGAAGGAGGTCCTTCACGTTGGAGATCTTGGAGTTGACGATCAGGATGTACGGGTCGTCGAGCGACGACTCCATGCGCTCCATGTCGGTGGCGAAGTACGCCGAGATGTAGCCCTTGTCGAAGCGCATGCCCTCGGTGAGCTCAAGCTCCAGACCGAAGGTCTGCGACTCCTCGACGGTGATGACGCCTTCCTTGCCGACCTTGTCCATCGCCTCGGCGATGAGCTCGCCGATCTGGGTGTCGGCGGCGGAGATGGAGGCCGTCGAAGCGATCTGCTCCTTGGTCTCCACGTCCTTGGCCTGCTCAAGGAGAGCGGCGGAGACGGCCTCGACGGCCTTCTCGATGCCGCGCTTGAGGGCCATCGGGTTGGCGCCGGCGGCGACGTTGCGCAGGCCCTCGCGGACCAGAGCCTGGGCGAGGACAGTCGCGGTCGTCGTGCCGTCACCGGCTACGTCGTCGGTCTTCTTCGCGACTTCCTTGACCAGCTCGGCGCCGATCTTCTCGTACGGGTCCTCGAGCTCGATCTCCTTGGCGATGGAAACACCATCGTTGGTGATCGTGGGGGCGCCCCACTTCTTCTCGAGGACGACGTTGCGGCCCTTGGGGCCGAGGGTGACCTTGACGGCGTCGGCGAGCTGGTTCATCCCGCGCTCGAGACCGCGCCGTGCCTCCTCGTCGAACGCGATGATCTTGGCCATGTGAAGTGGTCCTCCCGGACTGGGGTGGATTCTCCGGACCGAGTGGCGCCCGCGACGGACGGCCAGCCTGCCGGGTGGTTTTCCTTGTCCCACCCGGCCTGCGGGCCTCACCGGCCCGGTCCTTCTGTCACTCTCACTGGGAGAGTGCTAACAGTGCTAACGCCAATGATTAGCACTCGACCCCCTCGAGTGCAAGCGTCCCCCTCGGATGTGGACAGGCGTCCCCGGGGCGCGCGGCACGCAGGAAGGGCCCGTACCCGGTGTGGGTACAGGCCCTTCCTGCGTGAGTGCGTCGGTGGCCGATCGCGCCGGGATCAGACGGCGAGCTTGACCATGTCCGCCTGCGGACCCTTCTGGCCCTGCGAGATCTCGAATTCGACTCGCTGCCCCTCTTCAAGGGTGCGGTACCCGTCCATCTGGATCGCGCTGTAGTGGACGAAAACATCCGCACCACCGTCGACCGCGATGAAGCCGTACCCCTTCTCCGCGTTGAACCACTTGACGGTGCCCTGAGCCATGCCTAACTCCCCTATTACTGGCCCTTGCACGGGACCGCACTTCGCGGACCCGGGTCAGATCTCCACCCTCCGACAGGAGAGGGCGTGCGCCGGAACGCGTCGACCGCGGCTGAATGTATCTGCCCAACTGCCCTCTGCAACAGGTCAATTCGACGAGAAAACTGGGCGCGGCCGAACGCTCGAATATGAGGAAGTCCCTGGTTTTCAGGGCAAGTCGGGCCGGACAAGGCGCGCATTGGCGGCAATCGGCTCGAACACTTTGGCTGCTTCTTGTCGCACGGGGACGCATTCTCATATGCGCCCGGCAAAGGCAGCGGAAGGGGCTTCCCCAACTCTACCCCGCTCAACCATGCAGAATTGCCCCCTCCGCTTCTGTGGCGGAGGGGGCAATGCGCGTGACGACGGGTGTACGGCGGCGGATCAGCCTCCGGCGACGGCCGGGATGATCGAGACGCCGGCGCCGTCCGGCGTGGCCGTCTCCAGGCCCTGCTCGAAGCGCACGTCGTCGTCGTTCACGTACACGTTCACGAAGCGGCGCAGCTTGCCCTGGTCGTCCAGGACACGGGCCGCGATGCCCGCGTGGTTCTTCTCCAGGTCGGCGATGACCTCGGCGAGGGTCGCGCCCTCGGCCGCGACCTCGGCCCTGCCGCCCGTGTACGTACGGAGAATCGTGGGGATGCGGACGTTGACGCTCATGCTTTTCTCCTCGCTAGCGCTCGGAGACGCACAGCGTGACGCGCCTCCTTTTTGGTTCGCTCGCTGCGCCCGCTCACGCGAGGCCAGCCTCTCGGAAAGAGTCCAGGTTGGGACGGATGACGGCGGACTGACCCGTGGTCGGGGCCACCGCCTCAAGGGTCTTCAGGCCGTCGCCCGTGTTGAGCACCACGGTCGTCAGGGTCGGGTCCAGCAGACCGGCCTCGATGAGCTTCCTGGTGACGCCGACGGTCACGCCGCCCGCGGTCTCCGCGAAGATGCCCTCCGTCTCGGCCAGCAGCTTGATCGACTCCACGACCTGCTCGTCGTCGACGTCCTCCACCGCGCCGCCCGTACGGCGGGCGATGTCCAGGACGTACGGGCCGTCGGCCGGGTTGCCGATCGCCAGCGACTTGGCGATCGTGTTCGGCTTCTGCGGCCGTACGACGTCGTGCCCGGCCTTGAAGGCCGTCGACACCGGGGAGCAGCCCTCCGCCTGGGCGCCGAAGATCTTGTACGGCTTGTCCTCGACCAGGCCGAGGGCGATGAGCTCCTTGAGACCCTTGTCGATCTTCGTGAGCTGCGAGCCCGAGGCGATCGGGATGACGAGCTGGTCCGGGATCTCCCAGCCGAGCTGCTCGCAGATCTCGTACGCCAGGGTCTTGGAGCCCTCGCCGTAGTACGGGCGCAGGTTGACGTTGACGAAGCCCCAGCCCTCGCCCAGCGGGTCGCCGATGAGCTCGGAGCAGAAGCGGTTGACGTCGTCGTAGTTGCCCTCGATGCCGACCAGGTCGCCGCCGTAGACCGAGGCCATCACGACCTTGCCCTGCTCCAGGTCGTGCGGGATGAACACGCACGAGCGGAAGCCGGCCCGCGCGGCGGCGGCGCCGACCGCGCCGGCGAGGTTGCCGGTGGAGGAGCAGGAGAGCGTGGTGAAGCCGAACGCGCGGGCGGCCTCGACGGCGATGGCGACGACGCGGTCCTTGAAGGAGTGCGTCGGGTTGCCGGAGTCGTCCTTGACGTACAGACCGCCGGTGACACCCAGCTCGCGGGCCAGGTTGTCGGCCTTGACGAGCTTGGTGAAGCCCGGGTTCAGGCTGGGCTTGGACGCCACGTCGGCGGGCACGGGCAGCAGCGGCGCGTAGCGCCAGATGTTGTTCGGTCCGGCCTCGATCTGCTTGCGCAGCGCCTCGGCGTCGCCGAGCGGGAGGTCGTAGGCGACCTCGAGAGGACCGAAACAGGAAGAGCAGGCGAAGATCGGGCCCAGTTCGAATCGTTCTCCGCACTCGCGGCAGGAAAGCGCGGTGGCGGGGCCCAGGTCTACGGGCAGGGAATGCGAGTCGGTGGCGCTTGCATCGGTTTCGACGGTCTGCACAGCCATGGTGGCGAGGCCCTTTCTCCTCATCTTCCCCACGGCGCGTTTCGCCGTGAGACGGAATTGGCACCGTCCCCACCACGACCTCGCGGTCGGCAGGATGGTTGCCGGGACTTCAACGGGCCGTTCCCTCTGTCCCTCTGGATGAGCGCTATGGCGGCGGGTCTGGGCCCGGCGCGTTTGTTCCGCGAGCCCCCCGAGATGCGAGGGCGGTCCGCGTTGTTCAAGACTGTAACCGAAGCCCCGGGCGGCGGAGACAGTCGTCCGCACCGCGAGATGACTGTATCGATATGCCGTATTTGCGGCATGGCACGCAAGGGAGAGGCACGTGCTCGAAGAGGTGGAGCGCTGGCTGGAACTGCGGTCCTGGACCACGGCCGACCGGTCGCTGGACCGGCTGATCGCGGCCAAGACCGGACGTGGCCACACCGTCAGCGTCGTGCTGCCCGCCCTCGACGAGGAGTCGACGGTCGGTGACATCGTCGCGGCGATACGCCATGAGCTGATGGAGGCCGTGCCGCTCGTCGACGAGCTCGTCGTCGTCGACTCCGGCTCGAAGGACCGCACGGCGCAGGTCGCGACGGCGGCGGGGGCGCGGGTCGTCCACCGTGACGCCGTGCTGCCCCGCATACCGGCCCTGCGCGGCAAGGGCGAGGTGCTGTGGCGGTCACTGCTGGTGACCAGTGGTGACATCGTGTGTTTCATCGACTCGGACCTGAGGGACTTCTCCGCCTCGTTCGTCTCGGGCATCGTCGGGCCGCTGCTCACCGAACCCGACGTGCACTTCGTGAAGGCGATGTACGACCGTCCGCTCGGCGAAGCCACAGGTCAGGGTGGTCGGGTGACCGAGCTGGTGGCCCGCCCGCTGCTCAATCTGCACTGGCCGCAGCTGGCCGGGTTCGTCCAGCCGCTGGGCGGCGAGTACGCCGTGCGCCGCTCGCTCCTGGAGCGGCTGCCCTTCCCCGTCGGTTACGGAGTGGAGTTGGGCCTGCTCGTCGACTCGCTCCACACGGTGGGTCTGGACGCGCTGGCCCAGGTCGACGTGGGCGTACGCAAACACCGCCACCAGGACGGGCAGGCGCTCGGACGGATGGCCGCCACGATCTACCGGACCGCTCAGCAGCGGCTTTCGCGCGGCACTCTGGTGCGGCCCGTGCTGACGCAGTTCGAGCGGGGCGAGGACGGGTACGGGTTCGTACCGCGGACCTACGCGGTGGACACGGAGGAGCGGCCGCCGATGTGCGAGATCGACGAGTACGCGGCGCGCCGTGCGGCGTGACGGGCGCCGGAGGCTCCGACCGTACGCACGTTTGAGGGCATCCAGGACTGGCTAGGTTCGGCACATGGTCTCCGAGCACGCTGCACAGGTACTTGTCGCTTCCAATCGCGGCCCGGTCGCGTACACCCTCCGCGAGGACGGCTCGCTCGACGCCAGGCGCGGCGGGGGCGGTCTCGTCTCCGGCCTGTCGGCGATCGGGCAGGGCGCCGACTCGCTCTGGGTGTGCGCGGCGCTCGGGGACGGCGACCGGGAGGCGGTGCGGCGCGGGACCGGCGAGCCGGGCGTGCGGATGCTCGACATCGACGCCGGGGTGCACGCGGACGCGTACAACGGCATCGCGAACTCCGTGCTGTGGTTCGTCCACCACATGCTCTACCAGACCCCGCTGGAGCCGGCCTTCGACGCGGAGTTCCGGCGCCAGTGGGCGGCGTACGAGACGTACAACCGCGCCTTCGCCGACGCGCTGGCGGCCGAGGCGGCGCCGGGCGCCGTGGTGCTGGTGCAGGACTACCACCTGTGTCTGGTGCCCGGCATGCTGCGCGAGCTGCGCCCGGACCTGCGGATCGGCCACTTCTCGCACACCCCGTGGGCGCCTGTCGACTACTTCCGCCTGCTGCCCGACGACATCGCGCGGCAGCTGCTGCGCGGCCTGCTGGGCGCGGACCGGGTGGCGTTCCTGACCCGGCGCTGGGCGGACGCCTTCGCGGCGTGCGCGGTGGACGTGCTGGGCGCCGGCGCGCTGGACGGCACGGCGCTCGGGGTGCACGGCCTGGGCGCGGACGCGGACTTCCTGCGGGCGCGCTCGCAGCGGCAGGACGTGGAGGAGTGGCTGGTCAGGCTGCGGGAGCGGGTCGGGGCCGGGCGCAGGACCGTCGTCCGGGTGGACCGTACGGAACTGTCGAAGAACATCGTGCGCGGGCTGCTCGCCTACCGGCAGCTGCTCACGGACCGGCCCGAGTGGCGCGGGCGGGTGGTGCACATCGCGTTCGCGTATCCGTCGCGGCAGGACCTGGCGGTCTACCGCGACTACATGGCCTCCGTGCGACGCCTCGCCGAGGAGATCAACGCCGCGTACGGGACGGACGACTGGCAGCCGGTGCTGCTGGAGCTGGACGACGACTTCGCGCGGTCCCTGGCGGCGTACCGGATGGCCGACGTGGCGCTGGTCAACCCGATCAGGGACGGCATGAACCTCGTGGCCAAGGAGGTGCCCGTCGTCTCCGACGAGGGGTGCGCGCTGGTGCTCTCGCGGGAGGCGGGGGCGTACGAGGAGCTGGGCGAGGACGCGATCGTCGTCAACCCGTACGACGTCATGGCGACGGCCCACGCGCTGCACGAGGCGCTGGTGATGGAGCCGCAGGAGCGGGCGGAGCGGACGAAGCGGCTGGCCGCGGCGGCGACGGCGCTGCCGCCGGCGGCCTGGTTCCTGGACCAGCTCGCGGCGCTGGCCTCGGAGTAGGCGGGGCGCCGGCCTCGGATCAGGACCCGCCCCCGGCCGGGGGCGGGTCCTGCGGAGCTGTCCCCGGCCCGCCCTCCGGGCCCCGGGCCCCGGGCCCCGGACTCCCCGGGCAAAGCCCGGGGGACCCCCGACGGGCCGAAGGGTGCCGGGGCGGCGATCAAGCCCCTCCGGCGATCGAGGACAGGGCGGTGAGCAGCCGGACCACTCCCGACGGGCCCTCGACCACCAGGTCCGCCCGGTCCGCGAGGGCGGGGACCTCGTTGCCGCTGCACACCAGCAGGCCAGGGACGCCCTCCGTGCGCAGCTTCTCCACGGCCGCGTACGCGGCCACGTCACCCAGGTCGTCCCCGGCGTACAGGACACAGCCCGCGCCGGTTTCGCGCACGTGCTCGGTCAGTGCCACGCCCTTGTCGATGCCGGGCGGGCGCAGCTCCAGCACCAGCCGGCCGGGTTCGACGATCAGGCCGTGGCGGGCCGCGAGCTCGGCCAGGGGGACCCGCAGGGACTCGAACGCCGTCACCGGGTCGGCGGCGCGGCGCGTGTGTACGGCGACGGCCCGGCCCTTCTCCTCGACCCACGCGCCGCGCCAGGCTTCGACGCCGTCGAGGAAGCCGGGGAGCTCGGCGCGGGCGGCCTCCACGCCGGGGTGGGCGTCGGGGGCGCTGACGGTTCCGGTGCCGGCGTCCCAGCGTTCGGCGCCGTAATGGCCGAGTACGACGAGGTGTTCGAGGCCCGGGACCCCCGCGAAGCCGCCGTTGCGGACCGCGACGGCGGCCGGGCGGCCGGTGATCACGGCGAGGGCGCCGACGTGGGGCGCGAGGGCGGCGAGCGCCTCCGCCGCGCCGGGGTGGGCGCGGGCCTGCTCGGGGTCGGGGACGATGTCGGCGAGCGTGCCGTCGAAGTCGAGGGCGATCAGCGTCCGGCCCGGCGCGTCCAGCAGCGCGGCGAGGCCGTCGCGGCCGGCGGGGGTCGCCGGCGTGAGGTCGGTCGGCAGGGGATGCGGTTGCGGTTGCGGTTGGCTGCCCATGCCCCCCGACCCTACCGGCGCACGCCGGGCCGGGCACCGGCGGTGCCGGACCCCCGGCGCCGGGTCAGCGGCGTTCGCGGCGGGCGTCCCGCACCCGGCGGAGGCGGTTGACGGTGACGGGGTCGTGGGCGAGCGCGCGCGCGTCGTCGAGCAGGGCGTTGAGGAGCTGGTAGTAGCGGGTCGGCGAGATGCCGAGCTGCTCGCGCATCGCCCGTTCCTTGGCTCCGGGCCCGGCCCAGGAGCGCCGCTCCACGGCGAGGAGGGCACGGTCCCGCTCGGAGAGCTCGGGGCCGTGCGCGTCCTCTTCGTCCTCTTCGTCGGAGTCGTAAGGCATATGAGCAGTCTAGAACGGCTCGAAAACGCCCCACTCGGCGTTACCCCGTGCTACTCGGCGTTACCTCGTGCTACTCGGCGTTCTCCGTCGCCATCGCCTCACGGCCGATGGAGCCGAGGGTCCCGGCCGGATCGCCGTCGGGGCCGACCACGGACCCGATCTGCTTCTTGATGCTCTCGCTGACCTTCGCCCACGACGTCTTGTCCACCGGGTAGAGCGTCGATTCCGGCAGCGCTTCGAGGAAGGGCCACAGCTTCTTGTGCTCGGCGTCGTCGCTCATCGCCTCGGAGGCGGAGACGGTGACCGGCAGCAGGTCGTACTGGTCGGCGAATTCCAGGACGTTGTCGTCGCTGTACGCGAAGTCGAGGAAGGCACCGATCTGCTTGCCGTGGCCGTTCTGCTTGAAGCCCATCATCCAGTCGGCGACGCCCATGCTGGACTCCGGCTTGCCGTCCGGTCCGGGCAGCGGCACCATCCCGACCTTGACGTCCTTCTTCTCGGCCTGCTGGAGGAGGGAGGGGTGGCCGTTGAGCATGCCGACCTCACCGTCCGCGAACGCGGTGAAGGCGGACTTCCTGTTGAGCTTGGCCGGGGCGACGGGCCCGGTCAGCCCCTTCCCGACCAGGTCGTCCTTCAGCCATTCGAAGGCCTTGACGTTCGGCTCGGAGTCGATCTGGTACGTCCCGACCGCGTCGGTGTAACCGCCACCGGCGCTGAGCATCCACATCATGGTCTCGGCCTGGGCCTCCTCGTTGCCGAGCGGCAGCGCGAACGGGTACTTCACGCCGCGCTGCTCGAGCGCGGCGGCCGCGCTCTCGATCTCGCCCCACGTCCTGGGGGCCTTCAGGCCGGCCCGGGTGAAGAGCGTCTCGTTGTAGAAGAGCAGGCGGGTGCTGGCCACGAACGGCAGGCCGTACGGTACGCGGTTGACCTCGCCCGCGTCGGCGAGCGGGGCGAGGAAGTTGGCCTGCACGGGGATGGAGAGCAGGTCGTCGACGGAGTAGAGCTGGTCCTTGGCCGCGTAGTCGGCGTACGCACCGATCTGGGCGATGTCGGGGGCCTTGCCGGCCGCGACCATCTCGGCGACCTTGCGGTCGACGTCCTTCCAGTCGTAGACCGTGACGTCGATCTTGACGCCCTGGTTCTTGGCCTCGAAAGCGGTGGCGACGCCGTCCCAGTACCGCTTGGTGCTGTCGCCGCCTTCGGGGTCGTAGTCCGCCGCGACGAGCTTGAGGGTGACCTCACCCTCGGAGCCGCTGCTTCCGCACCCCGACAGAGCCACTGTCATGCCGAGTGCGGCGACTGTCGCGGTCAAACCCAAGAAGCGCCGGTGCACAGCCCTGTCCCACCCTGATTCATCAATTTGTTGTCCGACATGCGTGCGAGCTGCGATTTTCTCCTATTCCGCGCCAGGAGGTCTACACCACCCGGATATCGCTTCTGCAACACCTGCGTGAAGGGCGGGCGGCAGGGCGGACGGGAGAACAGGCGCAAGTGGACTAGACCTTTCCCCGGTTGACGCGCGAGACTGTGTCCGTGAAACACGTCATCGCCCTCGATGTGGGCGGCACCGGGATGAAGGCCGCACTGGTCGGCGCGGACGGCACGCTGCTGCACGAGGCCCGCCGGGCCACCGGCAGGGAGCGGGGGCCCGAGGCCGTCGTCGAGTCGATCACCGGCTTCGCCGCCGAGCTGCGCGCGTACGGCGAGGAGCGGTACGGCGAGAGCGCCTCGGCCGCCGGCGTGGCCGTGCCCGGCATCGTCGACGCCGAGAACGGGATCGCGGTGTACGCCGCCAACCTGGGCTGGCGCGACGTGCCCCTGCGCGCACTCCTCGGCGAGAAGCTGCGCGGGGTGCCGGTCGCCCTCGGTCACGACGTACGCACCGGCGGCCTCGCCGAAGGGCGCATCGGGGCGGGCCGGGACGCGGACCGCTTCCTGTTCGTACCGCTCGGCACCGGGATCGCCGGCGCCATCGGCATCAACGGCGTCATCGAGGCCGGAGCACACGGCTGCGCCGGCGAGATCGGCCACATCGTCGTACGCCCCGGCGGCATCCTGTGCGGCTGCGGCCAGCGCGGCTGCCTGGAGCGCTTCGCCTCCGCCTCCGCCGTGTCCGCCGCCTGGGCCGCCGCCTCCGGCGACCCGGACGCCGACGCCGCGGACTGCGCGAAGGCCGTCGAGTCGGGCGATCCGCGGGCCCGGGAGGTGTGGCGCGAAGCCGTCGGCGCGCTCGCCGACGGGCTGGTCACCGCGCTCACCCTCCTGGACCCCGGCACGCTGATCATCGGTGGCGGACTGGCCGAGGCCGGGGAAACCTTGTTCACACCACTGCGGGCGGCCGTCGCGGAACGCGTCACGTTCCAGAAGCTGCCCCCGATCGTTCCGGCGGCCCTCGGGGACACCGCCGGATGCCTGGGCGCGGGGCTCCTCGCCTGGGACCTTCTCGCCACGGAAGCCCCAGCAACCACAGAAGCCACGGAGGTATCCGCCTGATGGCCGGACGCGCTGCAACCAAGGTTCTCTCCGGCGCCCGGGTGGTGCTGCCGACCGGGACCGTCGAGAACGGCCGGGTCATCGTCGAGGGCGGCCGCATCGCCGGCTCCGCCCCGGCGGACACCCCCTCCCTGGACCTCTCCGGCCACTGGATCGTGCCCGGCTTCGTCGACATGCACGTGCACGGCGGCGGCGGCGCGTCCTTCACCTCCGGCACCGCCGAGGAGGTGCTCAAGGGCGTACGGACGCACCGCGAGCACGGCACGACGACCATCGCCGCGTCGCTGGTGACCGGCGAGACGGACGTACTCGCCCGGCAGGCCGCGCTGCTCTCCGAGCTGGTCGAGCAGGGCGACCTGGCCGGCCTCCACTTCGAGGGCCCGTTCATCTCACCGTGCCGCAAGGGCGCGCACAGCGAGGACCTGCTGCGCGACCCCGATCCGGCGGAGGTCCGCAAGCTGGTCGACGCCGCGCACGGCACGGCGAAGATGGTCACGCTGGCGACCGAGCTGCCCGGCGGCATCGACTCGGTGCGGCTGCTCGCCGAGCACGGCGTGATCGCCGCGATCGGCCACACGGACGCGACGTACGAGCAGACCGCCGAGGCCATCGACGCGGGCGCCACCGTCGCCACGCACCTCTACAACGCGATGCCCGCCCTCGGCCACCGCACGCCCGGCCCGATCGCCGCGCTCCTGGAGGACGAGCGGGTCACGGTCGAGCTGATCAACGACGGCACCCACCTGCACCCGGCCGCGCTGGAGCTGGCGTACCACCGGGCGGGCGCCGGCCGGGTAGCGTTCATCACCGACGCGATGGACGCGGCGGGCTTCGGCGACGGCACGTACCTGCTCGGCCCGCTGGAGGTCGAGGTCAGGAACGGCGTCGCGCGCCTCGCCGAAGGCGGCTCGATCGCCGGCTCCACGCTCACCCTCGACACCGCCTTCAAGCGGGCGGTGACCGTCGACCGGCTGCCGGTCGAGGACGTCGTACGGTCGATCTCCGCCAACCCCGCCCGCCTGCTGGGCGTCGACGACAGGGTCGGCTCGCTGGAGCCGGGCAAGGACGCGGACCTGGTGGTGCTGGACGCGGACTTCACGCTCAAGGGTGTGATGCGCAAGGGCGTCTGGCTGAGGGAGCCGTAAGGCCCCAGCCGTCCCAACTGGGGTGATTTCTGCACCAGTTGATATCAAAGCGACATGCGGCGGTTGGCCCCGGGCCCTGGGCCAACCGCTTTCTTTTTGGCATGATCGCCCCGGCACCACGCACACGGCAGGCGTTTTCCACAGGGCACGGGGGGTGACGCGGGTGATCCTGACGGTCACGCTGAACACCGCGCTCGACCTCACCTACCGCGTCCCGGCCCTCACCCCGCACGCCTCCCACCGCGTGAGCGACGTCGCCGAACGCCCCGGCGGCAAGGGGATCAACGTGGCGCGCGTACTGGCGGCCCTCGGCCACGACACCGTCGTGACGGGCTTCGCCGGCGGCTCCTCCGGCGCCGTACTGCGCGACCTGCTCGCGCCCCTCGCCCCCGTCGACGCGCTCGTCCCCGTCACCGGCGCCACCCGCCGCACCGTCGCCGTCGTCGACGCCGCCACCGGCGACACGACCCAGCTCAACGAGCCGGGCCCGGTGATCACCCCCCAGGAGTGGGCCGCCTTCCTCTCCTCGTACGGCCGGCTCCTGCGCGGCGCCCGGGCGGTGGCCCTCTGCGGCAGCCTGCCCCCCGGCGTCCCCGTCGGCGCGTACGCCGAGCTGATCCGCCGCGCCCGCACCGCCGGCGTCCCCGTACTCCTGGACACCAGCGGCGAACCGCTGCGCCGGGGCATCGCCGCCCGCCCCGACCTCGCCAAGCCCAACGCCGACGAACTCGCCCAGCTCACCGGCTCCCGCGACCCCCTGCGCGCCGTCCACGACGCCCGTCGCCGGGGCGCCTGCGCCGTGGTCGCCTCGCTCGGCCCGGACGGCCTGCTGGCCGCCGCCCCCGGCGGCCTGTGGCGGGCGGCCCCGCCCGCCCGGGTGAAGGGCAACCCGACGGGC
Source organism: Streptomyces sp. NPDC003016 (assembly GCF_053591455.1). NCBI lineage: Bacteria > Bacillati > Actinomycetota > Actinomycetes > Kitasatosporales > Streptomycetaceae > Streptomyces > Streptomyces sp. NPDC003016. Next base: position 89,155 of record NZ_JBSFTV010000030.1, on the reverse strand, counting down.
GCGGGCGACTCGGCGGTGGCCGGGCTGCTCTCGGGCCTGGTCGAGCAACTCCCCTGGCCTCAGCGGCTCGCCCGGGCGGTGGCGCTGTCGGCGGCGACCGTACTGGCCCCGGCGGCGGGCGAGTTCGACGTGGTGGCGTACGAGGACCTGCTGCCGAGGATCGACGTCACGACACGCGCCACGGCGGCGTGACCGCGCCCGCACACGACACCCGCACACGACGCCCGCACACGAGCAACAGGGGACCGCATGCCACTCGTCAGCACCGGCGAACTCGTCACCGCCGCCCGGGAGTCCGGTCACGGCGTCGCCGCCTTCAACGTCATCACGCTGGAGCACGCGGAGGCGATCGCGGCGGGCGCGGAGCGGGCGGGCGCACCGGCCGTCCTCCAGATCTCCGAGAACGCGGTGAAGTTCCACGGCGGCGACCTCACCGCCGTCGCGGCGGCGGCGACGGCCGTGGCCCGCGCGTCCTCGGCCCCTCTCTCCCTCCACCTCGACCACGTCGAGTCCGTCGGGCTGCTGCGCGCCGCGCACCCGGCGGGCTTCAGCTCGGTGATGTTCGACGCCTCGAAGCTGACGTACGGCGACAACGTGAAGGCCACCGCCGAGGCGGTCCGCTGGGGCCACGCGCGCGGCATCTGGGTCGAGGCGGAGCTCGGCAAGGTCGGCGGCAAGGAGGGCGAGGCCCCGCTCGGCGCCCACGCGCCCGGCGTCCGCACGGACCCGGCGGAGGCGGCGGCCTACGTGGCCGACACGGGCGTGGACGCCCTGGCCGTCGCCGTCGGCTCGTCGCACGCGATGACGGACCGCACGGCGGCCCTGGACCACGCACTGATCGCCGCCCTGCGCGCCGCCGTGCCGGTGCCGCTGGTCCTGCACGGCTCGTCGGGCGTACCGGACGGGGAGATCCGCCGGGCGGTCGCGGCCGGCATGGTCAAGATCAACGTGGGCACGGCGCTGAACACGGCCTTCACGGGCGCGGTACGCACCTACCTGGACGCGCACCGCACGACGGTCGACCCCAGGAAGTACCTCGTCCCGGCTCGCGAGGCGATGACCGGGACGGTGGCGCACTTCCTGGGGCTGATGCGCCCGTAGAGCGCTGGAACACGCAGGTCACTTGATGTGGCCGGCCTTGAGCTCCAGCCGGTCGAGGTTGGCCTCGCACTGGTCGCCGTCGCCGCAGGAGATCACGAAGGTGTTCTCGCCCTCGGTGAGGTTGACCCAGGCGAAGGTGTTGGTCCAGCCCTTGTCCCAGGCGCCTTCCTCGGCGTGCGCGAAGTTCTCCATGTTGAGGCCGCCGCCGTGCGGCTTGCCGTTGACCGTCAGCGAGGTCTTGGCGTCCTTGCCGGGCACGCCGTAGTCGACCGACAGCGTGTACGCCCCGGCCTTCGGCACCTTCACCTTCCAGGTCGCCGAGGCACCCGGGGCGTTCAGCGGGACGTACGCGCCGCTCGACGACCTCGCGCCGGGAATCGTCTTGTCCGTGGAGATCCCGGGGGAGAGCTTGAGGAGCGCCGCGTCCTGCTTCGGCAGCGCGGCCGCCGGCTTCCCGTCCTTCTTGGCCGGTTCCCTGCTCGGCTCGGCCGTCGCGCCGGCCGTCGAGCCGCCCACCCCGCCGGCCTGCGGGTTCTTGTCTTCCTTGCCGCCCCTGGTGATCAGGGCGATGCCGATGCCGAGGACGACGACGGCGACCACCGCCACCGCGCCGATCAGCAGGCCCTTGGTGTTGGGTCCGCCACTGCGGCCGCCGCCACCGCGGCCGCCGCCACCGCCGCCCACCGGCGGCACCGGGCGGGTGGGGGCACCGCCGGGCTGCGTCTCGGGGGCCGCGTAGTGGGCGTTGGGCTGGCTGTAGTTCTGCTGGCCGTACGCCTGCTGCGGGGGCACCTGCTGGCCGTACTGCTGCTGCGGGGGCACCTGCTGGCCGTACTGCTGCTGCCCGTACTGCCGCTGGCCGACCGTTCCCACCTGGTGGTACGAGGTTCTGGGCACCCCGGGCTGCGCGGCCGGGCCCGGGTAGCCGTAGCCGCCCGAGCGGGGCGAGACGGCGCCCGCCGCCTGTCCGTCCTCGTAGAGGTAGCCGAACGGATCGTCGTCCTCAGGCGTGCTCGTGCCGTTGTTCGCGGCCGTCATCCCTGGTCACTCCTCACCATGTTCGCCAGCCGTCGCCGACCCGGCGAGCCTACCTCGAACCGGCAAGCCGAAGGTTTGGCGTGGGTCACAGTGCGGTAGTAGGGCGTCCTTCAGCCCGCTCGCCTGTGAACCTTGGCGCGGGAGCGCTTCTCCACGTACATCCGCTGGTCAGCCGACTGCAACACTTCCTCGGCCGTCATCCCGCAGCTCGCCCAGCCGATGCCGAAGCTGGCCCCGACGCGGACCGCCCTGCCGTCGATGCGGATGGGCGGAATGATGGCGTTTCGCAAGCGTACGGCGAGGTCGGCGGCGTCCGCGCTGCCGAGACCGTCGGCGAGAACGACGAATTCGTCACCCCCGAGGCGGGCGACCGTATCGCCGTCGCGCACGCACGTCGTCAGGCGGCGGGCGACCTCGATCAGGACGGCGTCACCGGTGTGGTGCCCGAACCGGTCGTTGATCGACTTGAAGCCGTCGAGGTCGCAGAAGAGGACGGCGAGGCCCTTCGTGCCGTCGTCGGGGCCACCGGAGTCCGAGGTGGGCGCGACCATGTGGACGTGGTGGTCGTAGGAGCCCGCGTCCGTGTGCGGGTTGTAGTCGAAGTCGTGCTCGGGCACGGCCGTCCCCCGGGCGGCCGGTTCGCCGTACGCCGCGTCCAGGGCCTCCACGGCCGTGGCGCGCGCGGAGTGCGCGTGCGGGCGGCGGCACAGCCGGGAGGCGAGGCGGGTGCGCAGCTCGGCGCTGTTGGGCAGGCCGGTGAGCTGGTCGTGCGAGGCGCGGTGGGCGAGGTGCAGCTCGTGGCGCTTGCGCTCCTCGATGTCCTCGACGTGGGTGAGGAGGAAGCGCGGTCCGTCGGTGGTGTCGGCGACGACGGAGTTGCGGAGCGACACCCAGACGTACGTGCCGTCGCGCCGGGCCAGCCGCAGCTCGGCCCGGCCGCCCTCGGCGGAGGTGCGCAGCAGGGTGCCGATGTCCTCGGGGTGGACGAGGTCGGCGAAGGAGTAGCGGCGCATCGCGGAGGCGGGGCGGCCGAGGAGACGGCACAGGGCGTCGTTGGTGCGCAGCAGGCGGCCGTGCTGGTCGCCGCCCATTTCGGCGATGGCCATGCCGCTCGGGGCGTACTCGAAAGCCTGGCGGAAGGATTCCTCACTGGCGCGCAGGGCCTGCTGCTCGCGCTCCAGGCGGACCAGGGCGCGCTGCATGTTGGCGCGCAGCCGGGCGTTGCTGATCGCGATGGCCGCCTGGGACGCGTACATCTGGAGCGCCTCCTGGCCCCACGCGCCGGGGTGCCTGCCGTTGCGCGGGCGGTCGACGGAGATGACGCCCAGGAGCTCCTGGCCGCCGCCCGAGGCGTACATGGGGGCGTACAGGCGGTCCTGCGGGTGCCATTCGCCGGCGAAGCGGGGCTCGGGGCCGTCGGTGTGCCACTGGGGGACGTCGTCCTCCATCAGGACCCAGCCCTCGGTGTGCGGAATGAAGTGCAGGTCACCCCATGCCTCGCCCATGGAGAGGCGGCGCTCCCAGGAGGCGCGCGAGCCGACGCGGCCGGTGATCAGGGCTTCGGCCGCCGCGTTGCCGGCGAAGGCGGCGATGACCAGGTCGCCGTCGGGCTGGACGAGATTGACGCAGGCCAGCTCATACCCGAGGCCCGTGACGACTCCGTCGGCGACGGCCTGCAAGGTGTCGGCCAGGCTGGTGGCCCGGTTGAGATCGGCGACCACTTGGTGCAGCTGCCGCATCGTCGCCAGGCGGACGTACGGCTCGGACTCGGCCTCCATTGTTCGCTCTCCCCGAGACCTCGACAGCAACTCCAGGATTCCCATAGCCGCACGTGTTGCACTATCACGGCCACTGAATCACAGCGAGCTGCCCACCCGGTACACAGGGTCAGCAAATTGTGGCCTCTGTGACTCAAGTCACGTCAGATGATGAGCGGCACAGGAGGTGTGCGGGCGCTGCCGCGGTCCTAGGACCTCGCACGGTCCCCTCCTGGTCCCTGTGCCCGATGGTGCGGGTGCGGGCCCCGGGCATAGCGTTCCCTGTGTGTTCCCTACGACCTCCCCCCAGTCCCCCGCCCCGATCCCCCATTCTGAGGGGGTGAGCAACGACGAGTTCCGCGCCGCGATGTCCCGGTTCACCGCGGGCGTCACCCTGGTGACCGCGCACGATCCGGACAGCGGTGCGCGCGGCGAGGACGCCGGCATGACCGCGACGGCCTTCATGTCGGTGTCGCTGGACCCGCCGCTGGTGCTGGTGAGCGTACGGAACGGCTCCCGCATGGACGACCTGCTGGCCGAGCAGCCGCTGTGGGCGGTCTCCCTGCTCTCGGAGAGCCAGCGGCACATCGCGGGACGGTTCGCGATGAAGGGCCGTCTCAGCGACCGCCTGCTGTTCGAGGACGTCGCCCATACGCGCGGCGCGGTGTCCGGGGCGCCGCTGATCGACGGCGCGCTGGCGGTGGTGGAGTGCGGGACCGAGCAGCGGGTGGAGGCGGGGGACCACACGCTGGTGATCGGCCGGGTGCTCGCGGTGGGCCTGCCGAACGCGGAGGGCGCCCCGCTCACGTACTTCAGGGGCCGCTACCGGCACCTGGCCTGACCGGCCGGACCTGGGGTCCGGACCTGGTTCCGGGTCCGGACCTGGCTCCGGGCCTGGTTCCGGCTCCGGCTCCGGCTCCGGCTCCGGCTCCGGCTCCGGGGCGGGCCTAGTCCCAGCCGCCGGCGCGGCCGCGCTTCGTCTCGCCGCGCGCCTTCTTGTTGCGCAGCCGGCGCTCGTTGATGCCCCGGGGGATCTTCTTCGCCCTGCGCGGTTTGGGCGGCGGGGCCGTCGCCTCGGCGAGCAGGGCGGCCATGCGGACCAGCGCGGTCTCGCGGTTGCGCCACTGGGATCGGTGCTCGGACGACCGTACGGAGACGACGCCGCCCACCAGCCGGGGAGCGAGCCGCTCCAGCGCCCGCTCCTTCCAGACCGGGGGCAGCGCTTCGGTCTTCGCCAGGTCGAAGCGGAGCTCCACCTGGGAGTCGGTGGTGTTGACGTGCTGTCCGCCGGGCCCTGAGGACCTGGAGAAACGCCACATGAGCTCTGCCTCCGGCAGGGAGACAGCACCGCGAATGACATGAGGCCCGGACATGCGTCCAATGATCCCGTGTCCACAGGCATCGCGTCACCCGCTTTCCCCTTCCCCCTTTCCCCGCGGACGTGGAACCTTGCGGCCACCTGCCCGCGTTAGGACGGGTGACGGTAGCTTCGGACCCCACGGGTCCGACCGGCCCGCACGACTTCAAGGAAGAGGACATCCCGATGGCTGTAAGTCTGTCCAAGGGCGGCAACGTCTCGCTCACCAAGGAGGCCCCCGGCCTGACCGCCGTCACGGTCGGCCTCGGCTGGGACGTCCGTACGACCACCGGTACCGACTTCGACCTCGACGCGTCCGCGATCGCGGTCAACCCGACCGGCAAGGTCTACTCCGACGGCCACTTCGTCTTCTTCAACAACAAGTCGACGCCGGACCAGACCATCGTCCACACCGGCGACAACCGCAGTGGCGAGGGCGCGGGCGACGACGAGGCGATCAACGTCAACCTGGCGGGCCTGCCGGCCGACGTCGACAAGATCGTCTTCCCGGTCTCGATCTACGACGCCGTGACCCGCAGCCAGAACTTCGGCCAGGTGCGCAACGCGTACATCCGCATCGTCAACCAGGCCGGCGGCGCCGAGATCGCCCGCTACGACCTGAGCGAGGACGCCGCCACCGAGACCGCGATGGTCTTCGGCGAGCTCTACCGCAACGGCGCGGAGTGGAAGTTCCGCGCGGTCGGCCAGGGCTACGCGTCCGGCCTCACGGGCATCGCCTCGGACTTCGGCGTCAGCGTCTGACACCTGGCGCGCGCACGCCTGTCGAGCAGGGTCCCGGCCACGACGGCCGGGGCCCTGCCGCGTTGTTGCGCAGTAACGCAGTAACACAGCCACGCGGTCGAGAGGCGGGTTCGGTCCGCGCTCCGCCCCCGGGGGGCGGGGCACCCTCCGGTCACCGGGCGGACCGGGGAGGGCCCGGAGCGGTGGGGGCGGCGGGTTTCTCCCGGCCGTGGAGCCAGGTTTCCCAGAGGTCCTTCAGGTCCTTGCCGGACTTCTTCTCGACGTACGCCGTGAAGTCGTCCGTGGACGCGTTGCCGTGGCGGTGGGCGGCGGTCCAGCCCCGCACGATGTCGAAGAAGGCGTCGTCGCCCACCGCCTCACGGACCTTGTGGATCACCATCGCGCCGCGCCCGTAGACGGGCGCCCGCGAGATCTCGGCCGCGGTGGGCGGATCGGCGGGCGGGAAGGCCCAGTTGTCCGGGTCGGCGAAGGCCACGGCGAAGCTGTCGTCCGCGGGGATGTCCTCGAAGTCCTCGTCCCACAGCCACTCCGCGTACGTCGCGAAGCCCTCGTTGAGCCACATGTCCTGCCAGGTCCTGGGCGTCACGGAGTTGCCGAACCACTGGTGGGCCAGCTCGTGGACGAGCAGTCCCTGGTCGGGCACGCCGGGGAAGACCGGTTTGGTCTGGGTCTCCAGGGCGTATCCCGCGTCGTTCCCGCGCTCGACGATCGCACCCGTGGAGGAGAAGGGGTACGGGCCGAAATTCCCGGCGGCCCACTCCATGACGTCGGGGACCGTGGCCAGGATCTCGGTGCTGCCCTCGGCGACGGCCGGGTCGACGGCGGTGTGGACGGGCAGGCCGGAGGGGGTGCGCGAAGTCTTCGTCTCGTACGCGCCGATGGCGACGGTGGCGAGGTAACTGGCCATCGGCTCGCCGTTGTGCCAGGCGAAGGTGGTGCGGCCGCCCCGGGTGCGCGCGCTCTTCAACTCGCCGTTCGATATGGCCTTCAGGCCCTCGGGAACGGTGACCGTGATGTCGTACGACGCCTTGTCGCTGGGGTGGTTGTTGCCGGGGAACCACGCCATCGACCCGGACGGCTGGCCGAGCGCGAGTGCGCCGTCCACGGTGGTCAGCCAGCCCTCCCGCGAACTGTCGGCGTCGGTGATCGTGGCCGGGGTGCCGGAGTAGCGGACGACCGTGGTGAAGGTCCGGCCCTTCGCGAGCCCGGCGGCGGGGCGCAGCGTCAGCTCGTCGCCCGCACGGCTGACGGCGGCCTCGGCCCCTCCGACGGTGGCGGAACGGACCTCCAGGCCGTGGAGGTCGAGGCTGAAGGTGCTGAGGTCCTGGGTGGCGCGGGCGGTGATCTCGGCGATGCCCGTGAGGCGGCCCGCGGGCCCTCCGTGGTCCGCGCGGCCGGCACGGTCCGCGGTGCCGGCACGGCCTGCGCCGCCCGTTCTTTCCGTGCTGCCCGTGCTGCCCGTGCTGCCCGTGCTGCCCGTGCTTTCCGTACGGTCGCCGCCGGGCTCGGGGTCGTAGTCGAGGGTCAGGGTGTAGTGCTCGACGTCGTAGCCGCCGTTGCCGAGCCCGGGGAAGTACGGGTCGCGTACGCCCGACGCGCCCGGTTCGCCGCGGGCGCCGTCGCCGAGCCCGCCGAGCCCGCCGGCTCCGGCGCCGGTGCACGAGGTGAGCGCGAGCAGGGTGGCGACGGCGGGGGCTGCGCGTCGTACACGAGACCATTGATCCACAGAGAGGATCATATGCGCGGAATGCCCCGCTCACCCGGCCAGACGGGCGTCTCCCGCACAGCCGGACGCGGCACGGGCATGGCACGGACGCGGCACGGGCATGGCACAGATGCTGCACGGGCACGGCGCGGTGTCAGGGCGTTACTTGCCCAGCGCCGCGACGCCCGCCTGCGCGAACTTCTCGTCCAGGTCGCCGCTCGGCGCGCCGGCCACCCCGATGCCCGCGATCGGGGCGCCCTTGACCTGGACCGGGGCGCCGCCCGCGAGGAAGAGGGTGCCGGGGATGTCCTTCAGGTTGGGGGCCTGGGCGAGGCGCTTGGCCAGCTCGGAGGTGGGCGCGTTCCAGGAGACGGCCGTGTACGCCTTGCGCTCGGCGGACTCGTACGACTGCGGTCCGGCGCCGTCGCCGCGCAGCGTCACGACGGTGTTGCCGTTGCGGTCGACGACGGCGACGGTGATGCGCTGGTTCTCCTCCTCGGCGGCGTCCAGGGTGGCCTGCGCGGCCTGGGTGGCGGCGGCGACGGTCAGGTGGGTGGACTGCTGGAGGTTCTTGTTCGCGGCGTCGGCCTTGACCGCGACGGCCGGCGGGGCGGCGGGCTCGGTGGCGTTGGCGGACATCGCGCCGAAGGTGCCGGCGCTGAGGGCGGCGGCGGCGACGGCACCGGTCAGGACACGGGTGCGCAGCGAAAGCTTCTTCATGGTGTGGCTCCTGGGGCTGGGAAGGTTCCGAGTGGGGTCCGGTGGCGCCCCGCTTCGGCTCTGTTGTCGATCCTCCGGCCGCTTCCGGGCCCGTACCGTCGGTGTACCGGCTGCATACCGCGTGCGGGACGGCCGACCCGTCCGTCAGCCGATCGGTTGATGCGGGTCTGGTCCCACCGGGTCACCATGGGGACACGTACGCGCAGGTCAGCGAGGAGCGAACGGTGCACCAGGACCAGGAGCGGAAGACCGATCCACCGCGGCGGGAACGGCCCGAGCAGCCGGACCCCGACGCCCGCTGGCTCGCCCCCGTGATGCACGCCGCGTTCTTCCTGCTGCTGGGCGCCTCGCTCACCCGCTTCCTGCTGCGACACCCCGGTGAGGCCCGCACCCCCTGGATCATCGCGCTGAGCATCACGCTGGCGCTGCTGTACGTACTGGGCCCGGTCCTGGGCCCCGCCGCCCCCGGCGCGGCCCGCCCCGCGCCCCGCCGGCTGGTCTGGCTGGGCGGGGTCGTCACCGTCTGGATGGTGCTGGTGGTGCTGGCCCCGAGCTTCGCGTGGTGCGCGGTGCCGCTCTTCTACACCGGGCTGCGTACGCTCCCCTCCCGCGCCGCACTCCTCCTGGTCGGCCTGCTCACCGCCTTCGTGGTCGCCGCGCAGCTCCAGCTGGCGCACGGCGGCTTCGACCCCAACCTGGTGCTGGCGCCGCCCGCGGTGGCGGCGGTCGCGACCGCCGTCTTCCTCTGCATGCAGCGGCAGGCGGCCCGGCAGCGGGCGCTGATCGACGACCTGATCCGCACCCGCCGCGAACTGGCCGCGACCGAGCGGCGCGAGGGCACGCTCGCCGAGCGCCAGCGCCTCTCCATGGAGATCCACGACACGCTCGCGCAGGGCCTGTCCAGCCAGCAGATGCTGCTCCAGGCGGCGGACCGGCAGTGGGACGCCGACCCGGCGACGGCCCGCCGTCACGTCCGTACGGCCGAGTCCATCGCGGAGCGCAACCTGGCCGAGGCCCGCCGCTTCGTCCACGACCTGGCCCCGGCCGACCTGGCGGAGGGCGGCAGCCTGGAGGAGGCACTGCGCATGCTCGCCGCGCGGGAGTCGGCGGCGTTCCGGGTGGACGGGGCGCCGAACGGCGGCCTGCCGGACCGGGTGCAGTCGGCACTGCTGCGGATCGCGCAGGGCGCGCTGGCGAACGTACGCGAACACGCGAACGCGCGGGCGGCCGCGGTGACCCTGACCTACCTGGGCGACCAGGTGGTGCTGGACGTCGCCGACGACGGCACGGGCTTCGCACAGACCCCGGCCGCCTCCCCCTCCCCTGCTGGTGTGCGCGGCCACGGTCTGCCCGCGATGCGTGCCCGCGTACGCCAGCTCGGTGGCACCCTGACGATCGAGTCGGTCCCCGGCGAGGGCACCGTGCTCTCCGCCGCGATCCCCCTGGAGCCCCCGTCATGAACCCGGCGCGTCCGATGAGTCCCGCACGTTCCGTAAGCCCCGCCCGTCCCGTACGCATCCTGCTCTGCGACGACCACCTGGTCGTACGCGCCGGACTGCTCGCCCTGCTGGGCAGCGAACCCGACATCGAGGTCGTCGGGGAGGCGGGCAGCGGTGAGGAAGCGGTGGCGATGGCCGCCAAGCTGACCCCGGACGTGGTCCTGATGGACCTCCAGCTGGGCACGGGCATCGACGGCGTGGAGGCCACCCGGCGCATCGCTCCGACCGGGGTCCACGTCCTGGTCCTCACGACGTACGACACGGACGCGGACATCACGCGGGCGATCGAGGCGGGCTCGACGGGCTACCTGCTCAAGGCCGAGCGCCCGGAGGAGCTCTTCACCGCGATCCGCTCGGCCGCCCAGGGCCGCACGACGCTCTCCCCGCCGGTCGCCAGCCGCGTCATGGACCGCATGCGCGGTGCGGCCCGCCCGGCCCTGACGGAACGGGAGACGGACATCCTCGGCCAGCTGGCACACGGCCTGGGCAACCGGGAGATCGCCCGCGCGCTGTTCATCAGCGAGGCGACGGTGAAGACCCACCTGGGCCGCATCTACGCGAAACTCGGCGTGGACACGAGGTCGGGCGCGGTGGCGGTGGCGAAGGAACAGCGCCTGCTGCCGTAACGCCGGCAACAGGCAGCCGGCAGATGGCAGTGGGTATTCGGCAGTGGGCAGTCGGCAGTCGGCAGGCAGGTCTCGCGGGGCCGGAACTCGCCGGTGTCGAGGCCGGAACCGAGGGGCTCGGGCAGCGGGACGGTCTCCGACAGCTTGTACGCGATCGAGCTCATCACCGTTGAGCCCGGTTTCACACCACGCGCGCGCTCCGGTACGGGCAGTGCCACGGCGGACCTCTTCCGCGCAGAGCGACACTCCCGGAGTAGGCGCCCTCACCCAGCCGGAACCTGGAACCGTTCACCCGAACGCGCGAGCGGTGACGTTTTCGCGGGCCAGAACCGGCCGGGGCGAGCCCGTCCGGCAGACGTGACACCATCGACCACGTGCTCGACATCGGCTACTCCCTCTCCCGGCGCTTCCCGGACCCCCCGCAGACCGACTACCGGCGCGCCGGCGTCCACGACCTGCGGCACGACCTCTTCTGCGGGGACGTCTATCTCGCCGACACCACGTCGGACCGGGAGGTGTCCACAGCCTGGGGATGGGTTCCCGTGCTCGACTTCGCGTGGGCCCTGTGCGACATCGTCGAGCAGCTCGACCGGGACCCGCGTGGCAGCCGCGCCTCGCAGCCGCAGTTCGCCGAGCTGGACTTCACCGAGTCGACGGACCGGATGCTCTTCGAGCGCCGCTTCGGCTGGGTCGACATCGCCGCCGACTGGATGCCGGTCGAGGAGCCCCCGATCACCTTCAGTCACCGGCTGCTGCGCCGCGAGGCCCGCGACTTCCTGCACGACCTGATCGCGGACCTCACCGACCTGCACGACGGCCTCGCCGACAACCCGGTGGTGTGGGACCTCCAGGCCCGCTTCCCCCGTGTCTCCCCCTGACCCGCGCCCCCTTGCTCCCTCCTCCCCTCCTACTCCCCGGGGCTCTCCACCCGCACCCCGATCTGCGCCGCGAACGCCGGGGCCAGTTCGAACAGTTGCGACGGACTGATCACCGACCCCGCCAGCCGGTCCACGCCCCGCGCGATGTCCAGCTCCGCGACCGTACGCAGATCCACACCGACCATCGTGGCCGAGCTGAAGTCCGCCCGCCGCACCACACAGTCGCGGAACTCCACCCGCTCCAGGCGGGCCCCGCCGAAGTCCGGCTCGACCAGCACACAGCCCTCGAACACGACGTCCTTCAGGCGCGCCCTGCGCAGATTCAGGTAGTCGATCTTCCCGCCCCGCACCAGCACCCGTTCCAGGGACGCCGCGTGCAGCTGGACCCCGCCGAGCCGGGCGTCGGTCACCTCCACATCGCGCAGTGACGCCTCCGCCAGGTCGGTGCCCACCCCCCGCACCCCGTCCAGCACCGAGTCGATGATGCGCGCCCGGCTCAGCCCCGTCCCGTCGAGCGCGACACCGTACAGACCGCAGTCCATGAAGCGGGCCCCGCGCCCCTCCTGGCCGCCCAGGTCGAGGTCCCGGAACTCGAACCCGTCGTAGTCCCCCTCGGGCTCCAGCCCATCGGGCCCGAACGGCGCGAGCGGCGGCAGCCGCACCTCGGGGCGCCGTACGGGACGTACCACTGCCTGCGTCTGCTTCGCGTTCCGTGCCATCCGCCCATGCTGTACCACCCCACTGACAACTCACCCGGCGATACCCGGTGCTCCCGGCGGCTCCCGGTGATCCCCGGTGCCCCCCGGCCCCGATGTCGCATCCGCGCCCCCGCCGTCCGTCCTCACCCGTGAGACCCGTACGACCCGTGAGACCCGTACGACCCGTGAGAGCGACCAACGACGGCACAGGAAAGGGGAACAGGAAAATGCTCCGCATCACTGTCCCCGGCAGCGGCGTGGCCGGCCTCACCGCAACCGTCACCACGGCCGAACCGGGCGCCAAGGTGACCCTGCGCGAGGCCCACCCCACGCTCGGCGGCCGGCCCGCACCGCCGAGGGCCCGTACAGGGCCGACGAGGGCCCGCACGCCCTCTGCAACGGCGGGCCCCTCTGGGCCCTGGCTCAAGCAGCGCGGCCTGCTCGGCCCGCGTACCGGGCGCCCGGGTCCGCGAGCCCGGTCGCGGCGGAAGCCGCCACGGCGGGCACGTGCGTCCTCTTCATCGCACGTCCCGCAGGAAGTCCCGCGCCAGAGCCGCGATTTCCCCGCCGTGCGTCTCCAGCGCGAAGTGCCCGGCGTCGAGCAGATGGATCCGCGCGTCGGGCAGGTCCCGGGCGAACGCCTCCGCGCCCGCCACCCCGAAGATCTCGTCGCCCCGCCCCCACACGACGAGCGCCGGCGGCCGGTGGATGCGGAAGTACTCCTGGAAGGCCGGGTAACCGTCGAGGTTGAACCGGTAGTCCCAGAAGAGCTGGAGCTGGATCTCCTTGTTCCCCGGCCGGTCGAGTCCGGCCTGGTCCAGCGTCCAGGTCTCGGGGCCGATCCGGTCGAGCCGGTCCGCCGGCACCCCGTGCTCGTACTGCCATCTGGTCGCCCCGGCGGTCAGCAGCTCGCGTACGGCGGGCTCGTGCGTCGCGCGGTCCTGGGCGTGCGCGAACAGCACGTCCCAGAAGGGCGTGAAGCCCTCCCGGTAGGCGTTGCCGCTCTGGCTGATCAGCGCGGTCACGCGCCCCGGATCGCGACTGGCGATGCGCAGCCCGATCGGGGCGCCGTAGTCGTGGAGGTACAGCGCGAACCTCTCCACCCCCAGCCTGTCGAGCAGCGCCAGCGTGACCTGGGTCAACTTCTCGAAGCTGTACGTGAATTCACCGGCGTCCGGGGCGGCGGAGCGCCCGAAGCCGATGTGGTCGGGGGCGATCAGGTGGAACTCGTCGGCGAGTTCGGCGATCAGCCCCCGGTACATGTGCGAGCTGGACGGAAAGCCGTGCAGCAGGACGAGCGTGGGGCGGGACGGGTCGCCCGCCTCGCGGTAGAAGACGTCCAGTCCGTCGATGTCGACGGTGTGGTGGCGCGTACCGAACACGGACACAGCTACTCCCGGGCAGCGTGAGACGGACGAATCGACGGAGAACGATCGTTCTCTCGATGCCGTGTAGAGTAGGAGAACGATGGTTCTCCACGCAAGAGGTGATCGAGGAATGGACGCCGGAACCGCCGAGGCCCGCCTGCTGGACGCGGCCGAGACCCTCTTCGACGAACGCGGCGTACAGGCCGTCGGGATGGACGCCATCCGTTCCGCGTCCGGCGTGTCGCTCAAGCGCCTCTACCAGCTCTTCCCCTCCAAGGACGACCTCCTCGAAGCGGTACTGCGCCGCCGCGACGAAACCGTCCGCAGCGGAATCGAGCGGGCCAGCGCCGCGCACGAGAGCCCTCGCGAGCGCGTCCTCGCCGTCTTCGACCACCTGGAGGAGTGGTTCGGCCGGGACACGTTCCGCGGCTGCTCCTTCATCAACACCTTCGGCGAGCTGGGCGGCGTGTCCCAGGGCGTCACCGACATCGCCCGCGCCAACAAGCGCTCGCTCCAGGACCACTTCGCCGAACTCGTCGCAGCCGCCGGCACGCCTCCCGGGCCCGCGGACCGGCTCGCCGCCCAGCTCGCCGTCCTGGCCAACGGCGCGATGGCCACGGCAGGCATCACCGGCTCCCAGGACCCGGCCCGCCACGCCCGCGACGCGGCGAAGACCCTCCTCGACGCGGCGAACGTACGCTCCTGAAGCGGCGTTCGGCCACGTGCGTGACGGCTCCGCGTGGCCGGTGGCGGCGGCCTGGTGAAACACCCCGCCGTGCCGCCTGGCGGAGAGCCGCCCGACGGCACTGTGGACCCTGCGTCCATCGCCCAGCCCAGGAGGTGACCAGCCACGCCCGGACCTGCGCCCAAGCGGTCCGACCAGCACCGAAGGCGCGACACCGACGGCCCCGCGACCGTGAAGGCGGAGGCGGACAAGGTCCCGGCCGCCCCCGCGCGTCCGGCGACCGGCACCCCATCGCCAAGCGCTGGTTCCAGTCGCTGAAGGACTTCGGCCAGTCCCGGTTCCACGCATCGCCGGACCGGCTGACGGCCGTGTACGCGGCGGAGGCCACGTCCCGGAACCTGGCGTCCACCGCGTTCTCCACCCAGCTCTTCCAGCCGGCCATGTCCGCGATGGCAGACCCTGACCGCGCAGAGGGCCCGGCGCCGGTCCCCCGTGGAGGCGGATGGCCGGGGCCGTCGCGGATTGCCGCATACGCCGACGCCCGCCCTGGGATGCCCCGGACGGGCGTTCACGGTCGGCGGGGTCACCCCGGTGACGCCTACGCGCCCGTCCCCAGCCTATGGAGAGCGTCGTCCGTCAGACGGTTCACGGTCCACTCGTCCATGGACACCGCCCCGAGCGACTTGTAGAACTCGCGGGCCGGCGAATTCCAGTCCAGGACCGACCACTCCAGCCGCTCGTACCCCCGCTCGACGCAGATCCGCGCCAACGACGCCAGCAGCGCCTTGCCGTACCCGCCGCCGCGCTGCGAGGGCCGCACGTACAGGTCCTCCAGGTAGATCCCGTGCACCCCGCGCCAGGTGGAAAAATTCAGGAACCACAGCGCGAAGCCGACGACCTCCCCCTCCGCCGTCTCCGCGATGTGCGCGTACGCGGCGGGCCGCTCCCCGAAAAGCGCCTCGCGCAGCTGCTCCTCGCTCGCACGCACCTCGTGCAGCGCCTTCTCGTACTCCGCGAGCTCGCGGATCATCTCGTGAACAGCCGGAACATCAGCGGGCGTCGCGTTTCGAATCATGCCCGCAGCGTAAGCAGTGCCCGCGCGACAGCCACCAGCTCCCCCGGCAGCCCGCCCTCTCCCTCCTCCTCGTCCTCCAACTCCCAGAGACCGTTCTGCAGTACGCGCCCGAGCGTCCACGCCCGCGCCCGCCCCCGGTCCAGCCCCAGCACCTCCGTCATCAGATCGAAGCGCGACAGCACCTGCTCCGCCTCGAAACGGTTCACCAGCGCGGGCAGCAGCTCGAACCCCGGATCACCGGCCAGCGGCTTCGGATCGATCACCACCCACGGCTCACCGCGCCCGGACCCCGCCAGCGGCGCCAGCACGTTGTCGTAGTGCAGATCCCAGTGCAGCAACTGCCCGCCCGGCTCCCCCGCGACCTCCCGCACCGCCCCCGCGCACCGTTCGAGAAGCCGCCGCTCCGCCGGATCGGCCGCCCCCCGCACCCGTCGCGGTACGTCGTCGAGCATCGCCCCCGCGAGGTCCCCGAGGCGGCGTACGCCCTCGGGCGCCGCCACCGCGTTCAACCGCGCCAGCAGCTCCGCGACCACCCGCGCCGCCGCCATGGTGTCCGCCACCACCGACAGGTGCCGCCTCTCGTCCAGCCGCTCCAGCAGCATCGCGCCGCTGTGCGCGTCGTGCTCCAGCAGCCGTACGACACCGTTCCCGTCCCACGCCCGCAGCGCGGCGGCCTCGCCCGCGCTCTCCTCGTCCAGCAGCTGGAGCTTGAGGGCGGCCGGCGTCCCGTCGGCCCGTTCCACCGGCAGTACGAGCGAGACCGCACCGTGCATCGACGGCCCGGTGAGCCGGAGCCGCCACCGCTCCAGATACGCCGCGGCCTCCCCGGGCAGCGCGGCGATCCACTTCCGCCCCGCCTCGCCGTTGAACTCCACCTGAGTCTCGACCAGAGCTTCCGGAATCCCGATCACGCCCGGATCCTACGACCGCTCACTCCACCGCACGCCACACCGCACACCACACCGCACACCCCACCGCGCACCCCGCCATTGCCGCACCCCGCCCCCGCCCGCTAGCGTCCGCGCCACCACCACTGAGCAGCAGCGAGAAACGAACGCAGGGGCAACAGGATCATGAGCACCGTCAACGGCGGCATCTCCTACTGGTACGCGAACGAGGGCATACCCGCCCCCCGTGAGCCCCTGCCCGGCGACACGACGGCCGACGTCTGCATCGTCGGCGGCGGCTACACCGGCCTCTGGACGGCGTACTACCTCAAAAAAGCCGTCCCCTTCCTCGCCATCACCGTCCTGGAAGGCAAGTTCTGCGGCTACGGTGCCTCCGGCCGCAACGGCGGCTGGCTCTACAACGGCATCGCCGGCCGCGACCGCTACGCCGAGCTCCACGGCCACGACGCGGCCGTCCGCCTCCAGCAGGCCATGAACGACACCGTCACCGAGGTCATCAGCACCGCCGCCGCCGAGAACATCGACGCCGACATCCACCACGGCGGCGTACTCGAAGTCGCCTATACCCCCGCCCAACTGGCCCGCCTCAAGCGCTTCCACGCCACCGAGATCTCCTTCGGCGAGAAAGAACGCACCCTCCACGGAGCCCGCGAGACCGCCGGCCGGATCCGGGTGACCGGAGCCGTCGGCTCCACCTGGACCCCGCACGGCGCCCGCCTGCACCCGGTCAAACTCCTCAAGGGCCTGGCCACCGCCGTCGAATCCCTCGGCGTCACCATCCACGAGTCCACACCGGTCACGGAGATCAAGCCGAAGCACGCCGTCACCCCCTACGGCACGGTCCGCGCCCCGTACATCCTGCGCTGCACCGAAGGCTTCACGGCCGGCCTCAAGGGCCAGCGCCGCACCTGGCTCCCCATGAACTCCTCGATGATCGTCACCGACCCCCTCCCCGCCTCCACCTGGGAAACGATCGGCTGGGACGGCCGCGAGACCCTCGGCGACATGGCCCACGCCTACATGTACGCCCAGCGCACCGCCGACGACCGCATCGCGCTCGGCGGCCGGGGCGTCCCCTACCGCTACGGCTCCCGCACCGACAACGACGGCCGCACCCAGCCCGCCACCGTCGAGGCGCTGCGCGAGATCCTGATCCGCTTCTTCCCCACCACCGCGGGCGTCCCCATCGCCCACGCCTGGTCGGGCGTACTCGGCGTGCCCCGCGACTGGTGCTCGACCGTCACCCTGGACCGCTCCACCGGTATCGGCTGGGCCGGCGGTTACGTGGGCAGCGGCGTGGCCACGACGAACCTCGCCGCCCGCACCCTGCGCGACCTGATCCAGCAGGACTCGGGCCAGGGCGGCCCCACCGACCTCACCACGCTCCCCTGGGTGAACCACAAGGTCCGCAAATGGGAGCCCGAGCCCTTCCGCTGGCTCGGAGTCCAGGGCATGTACGCCGCCTACCGCACCGCGGACCGCCGCGAGGCGTCCGGCCGTACGACGGAGACGGACCCCCTCGCAAGAGCGGCCGACCGCATCGCGGGCCGCCACTGAACCACCGCCGCCCGGGCAGGAAAACGCCCCGGACCTCCAGGTCCGGGGCGTTTTCCCCGCGGCTCGCCGAACCGCCCGGCCGAGGGGAGTGATACGGGGTCAGTTGGTGAGGTGGGCGCCGAACGCGCCGTACTGCGCGGGCATCCCGAGGGCGGAGGGCCCGAAGCTCTTCGCGCCGGTCGTCGAGACGCCCGCGGTGGTGGAACGCAGGGTCCAGACGGCGCCGGCGCCCTCGTTCTCGAAACCGGCGGTGACGGCCAGGTCGGCGCGGCCGTCCCTGGTCACGTCGGAGAGGTGCACGTCGGAACCGAAGTAGTCCATGTCCTCGGCGGCGCCGGGGACACCGGAGGTGGACTGCGAGAGGTTCTTCGCACCGGTCGTGGAGAGACCCGCGGCGGAACCGCGCATGACGACCACGGAGCCGGTCGCCTCGTCCTCGCCGATGTCCTCGAAGACCACGCCGATGGCCAGTTCGCCGTAACCGTCGCCGTTGGTGTCGGCGATGGAGAGCGAGCCGCCGAAGCCGTCGCGCTCCTCGTCGGCGCCGGGAACGCCGGGGCTGGACTGCGTCAGCCGGGCCATCGGGACGTCCCCGTTGACCGGGCCGCCCTCGGAGCCACGGATGACCACGACCTTGCCGCCGAGGCTGCCGTCGTGGTCGTCGCCCTTCCCGAAGGTGTTGCCGAGGGCGACCTCGCCGTAGCCGTCGCCGTCGATGTCGCCGATGGCGATGGACGTACCGCCGTCCAGCGGGCGGGGAACGGCCGCGTCGACCCCCTTCGCCGCGGACGAGCCGAGGTAGGCCACACCCTTCGACCAGTCCTTGCCCTCGGGCGTGGTGGTGCGGTACGTGATGACGAGGTCGGACCGGTTGTCGGCATTGATCTCGCCCGCCTCGGCGGCGTCTATGCCGTACTTGGCCTTCTGGGGCAGCCCGACCTTCTGAACGGCGCCGGTGGCGCCCGCCTGGGTGAAGCCGCCCTTGATCACGTAAACGAAGGAGCCCGACGCCCCGACCGCCAGGTCCGCCCGGCCGTCGCCGTCGAAGTCACCGGCGGTGAGAACGCGGCCGAATTCGTCGTGCGCGGAGGCCGCCGGGTCCTTGACGGTGGTGCCGCCCTTGAGACCGGTGGCGGAGCCCCACAGGAGGGTGACGCTGCCGCCGTCGCCGTCGGACCCCACGTCCTCACCGGGCGCTCCGGCCGCGAGGTCGGCGTAGCCGTCACCGTTGAAGTCCGCGACGGCCAGTGCCGCGCCGAAGGTGTCCTCGGCCTCGGCGGAGCCCGGCACACCGGTCGAGTTCTGGTGCACGACCGTGCGCTTGGCCGTACTGATGCCGGCCGAAGTGCCGTACACCACCGCCGCGTATCCGGACATGCCCTGGCCGGGGAGGGAGGCGTACGGCGCGGCGAGGGCCAGGTCGCGGTGTCCGTCGCCGTTGAAGTCGCCACTGAGGCCCGAGGGCGCGGCGGCCGCGGAAGGGGCGGCCGCGAGGAGGCCGGCGGCGAGGGCGGTGGTCAGGAACAGGGCATGCGTACGCATGAGACTCCGGATGCCGGTAAATCCGGGCCCGCGCGGTGTGTGCGGGCCCGGAGGGCGTTCGGTTGCTGCGGTGGAGACCGGATCGGCCGGGGAGGTCGCGCGTCTGGGAGCCCCCAGGCCAAAAGGTGCTTTTCCTCCACGGTCGTCCGGAATGAGACACGGAGCCGCGTGGCGGTCGGCGCACAGGAGACGGTTTCCGGGACGCGAGGGTTGTACGGGAGCCGGGAAAAGCTCCGCCCAGAGCGCCCGACAGGCCGTTGCCGACCACCACCACTTCACAGAGCAAAACGCCCCGAACTTTCGAAGTTCGGGGCGTTTCCACTGGTGGAGCCCCCTGTCGGATTCGAACCGACGACCTACGCATTACAAGTGCGTTGCTCTGGCCAGCTGAGCTAAGGAGGCGCGTCCGAGAAGTCTAACCGGATCGCCCGGCGCCCCGATCGAAAATTCCGTCGTCTTCCGGCTACTGACAGGAGGAGCATCGCCAGGTAGCGTCACGGCAGGTTCACGCATGTGGACCAGACCACTCCCTTACTCGGATCGTCCGGCACGTTCCTGCCGGTGAAGGAGCACATCACCATGGCTACTGTCTCGTTCGACAAGGCGACCCGGCTCTACCCGGGATCCACCAAGCCCGCCGTCGACCAGCTCGAGATCGAGATCGAGGACGGCGAGTTCCTCGTCCTCGTCGGTCCCTCCGGCTGCGGCAAGTCGACCTCCCTGCGCATGCTCGCGGGTCTTGAGGACGTCAACGGCGGCGCCATCCGCATCGGTGACCGCGACGTCACGCACCTGCCGCCGAAGGACCGGGACATCGCCATGGTGTTCCAGAACTACGCGCTGTACCCGCACATGTCCGTCGCCGACAACATGGGCTTCGCGCTCAAGATCGCCGGCGTGAACAAGGCGGAGATCCGCAAGAAGGTCGAGGAGGCCGCGAAGATCCTCGACCTCACCGAGTACCTGGACCGCAAGCCGAAGGCCCTCTCCGGCGGTCAGCGTCAGCGTGTCGCGATGGGCCGCGCCATCGTGCGTGAGCCGCAGGTCTTCCTGATGGACGAGCCGCTGTCGAACCTCGACGCCAAGCTCCGCGTCTCGACCCGTACGCAGATCGCCTCGCTCCAGCGCCGCCTCGGCATCACCACGGTGTACGTCACGCACGACCAGGTCGAGGCCATGACCATGGGCGACCGGGTCGCCGTACTGAAGGACGGTCTGCTCCAGCAGGTCGACTCGCCGCGCAACATGTACGACCGTCCCGTGAACCTCTTCGTCGCCGGCTTCATCGGCTCCCCCGCCATGAACCTGGTCGAGGTCCCGATCACCGACGGCGGCGTGAAGTTCGGCAACAGCGTCGTCCCGGTCTCCCGCGAGGCGCTCTCCGCCGCGGCCGACCGGGGCGACACCACTGTCACGGTCGGCGTCCGCCCCGAGCACTTCGACATCGTCGAGCAGGGCGGCGCCGCCGCCGCGTCGCTCACCAAGGCCACCGCCGACGCCCCGGCCGGGCTGGCCGTCACCGTCAACGTCGTCGAGGAGCTCGGCGCCGACGGTTACGTGTACGGCAGCGCGCAGGTCGGCGGAAAGCACCAGGACCTGGTGGTCCGCGTCAACGGCCGCGCCGTGCCGGACAAGGGTGTCGAGCTGCACGTCGTGCCGCGCGCGGGCGAGATGCACGTCTTCTCCTCGTCGACCGGCGAGCGCCTCAGCGACTGACGAACGGCTGACGAACGGCTGACGAGCAACCGACGAGTGACTGACATCAGCGCGTGCGAAGGGCCCCGCACTCCGGTGCGGGGCCCTTCGCACGCGCCTCGGGTGTCGACAAATACCCCGGCATAACAGCCATTTCGGACTCCGTGCGTCAACACGCATTCGAAAAGTTCCCTCGAACCATCCCCCGCAAGGGTGACTAAATGTCGCCAAATCATTACCGCCCGCTACGCTCGCTCGCGTGACCCACACAGCCCGCCGAATCGGCCGAAGTCTCGCTCTCGTCCTGCCCGTCGTCCTGGTGCTCTCCGGGACCCTCGCGGTCACCCGCGTCCCGTGGTCCACGAGCGGACCCGAGTCACAGGTCCTGACCGCGTCCTCCGAGAAGGTGAACGTACGCGCCAAGTCCCGCGCCCCGCAGGACATCCTGCGCGACAAGCTCCTCCTCGAACTCCAGGAGAAGGACCCCGGCGTCGCGCTCACCCACCTCCAGCGCGAGGTGGAGCGGCGTCCTTCGCTCGCCCAGCACTGCATGTCGATCGCCCGCTCGCTCGGCCGCGCCGCGGTGAACCAGTACGGTCCGACGCGCGCACAGTCGTTCTCCCGCCCCGTCTGCGACACCTCCTTCGCCTCCGGCGTGGCCCAGCAGACCGGCTGAACGGCGGCCGGGCCGACCGAGCAGACCGAGCAGCTGAGAGGCTGACCAGAGCCGGGCACCGGCGGGCCGTCGACGTCCCGCCGCATATCGTGCCCCGTATGACTACGTCTCCGTCTCCGACGCAGGCCGTGATCCTGGCAGGCGGCCAGGGTTCGCGGCTGCGCCCCTACACCGACGACCGCCCCAAGCCGATGATCGAGATCCCGGGCACCGGGACCCCGATCATCGGCCATCAGCTTTCCTGGCTGGCCGCCGAGGGCGTGAGTGACGTGGTCGTCTCCTGCGGCCATCTCGCCGGCGTCCTCCAGGAGTGGCTGGACTCCGCCGAACTCCCGCTGCGCGTCACCACCGTGGTGGAGACGGAGCCGCTGGGCCGCGGCGGCGGCCTCAAGTACGCCGCCGCGCACCTCCCGCACCCCGACCGCCCCTGGTACGCCACCAACGGCGACATCTGGACGCGCTTCTCGCTGCGCGACATGGCGGCCTTCCACACCGAGCGCGACGCCACCGCCACGCTCGCCCTCGCCCGTCCCCGGATCCCCTGGGGAGCCGTCGAGACGGACACCTTCGGGCACATCACCGACTTCATCGAGTCGCCGCCCTCGCCGTACCTCATCAACGCGGGTGTGTACGTCTTCTCCGCGGCCTTCACAGGGCTTCTCCCGGACCGGGGCGACCACGAGCGCACCACGTTCCCCCGGCTGGCCCGAGAGCGCCGTCTGGCGGGCTTCCCGCTGCCGCAGGGGGCGTACTGGCGGGCCATCGACACCGCCAAGGACCTCACCGAGGCCGCCAAGGAGCTCTCGGCCGCGCGCGGTTGAGCCCTTCCGTACCCGCACCCATACCCGCACCCATACCCGCACGCGGACCCATACCCGCACGCGTACGTACGCCGAAGGCGAAGGGCCCGGCGCACATCCGTCCATCCCGTGCGCCGGGCCCTTCGCCTTACCTGCCGTACGTGCCGTAGTTGCCGTACGTGGCGGCCTAGCCGAGCAGGCCGCCGATCACTCTGCCCTCGTTGCCGCCGCTTCCGCCACTGCCGCTGCTCCCGCCGCCGCCCGTGGTGGAGCCGCCCGTGGTGGAGCCTCCGGTGGTGCTCCCGCCCGGGGTGGAGCCGCCGGTGGCGGAGCCGCTGGTGGTCCCGCCGCTGCCCGCGCCGCTGGACGTCGGTCCGGCGCTGGTGGCGGGCGCCTGCGGCGGTGCGGGCTGCTGCTGGGGCGGGGCCTGGCCCGCCGTGCTGCCCTGCGTCCGGCTCGGCTGCTGGGCGCCCGCGCCGGCCGTACCGGCCGTGACGGTCTCGCGGACCGCGCCCGGGGTCGTGACCCCGGCCGAAGGGGCGGCGGAGCTGCTGGCGGAGGGGACGGGCTTGCGGCTCGCCGGCGGCTGCGAGGAACGGGCCTTGCCGCTGCCGGTCTCCCGGGGGAGCGGGGCTCCCGGCAGGTAGTTGGTCGGGTCGTCGTTCGGGCCGGGCACGGTCACCATGTCCGAGGAACGTACGGCCCCGCCCAGCATCGAGCCGACGAGCAGCGTCAGTCCGACCACCAGGGAGGCGACGAGGGCGCCGCGCCGCAGTACGCGCCGCCGCAGCTCCCACAGTTCGGAGCGCGGCCCGAGCTTGCGCCAGGCTTCGCCGGCGAGGCGGCCGTCGATGGAGTAGACGGGCGCGCCCGCGATGATCAGCGGGGACCAGGCGGCGAGGTAGATGATGTCGGGCGCGTCGTACGCCGGTACGGTCTTCCAGCTCACCGTGACGAGCAGCGCGACGGAGAGCAGCGTCCCGAAGCAGGCGGCGACCCGCTGCCACAGCCCCAGCACCGTCAGCACGCCGACGACGACCTGGAGGAACGCGACGGTCAGGCCCGCGCCCACGGGGTGGGTGAGCGCGAAGTCGCGCAGCGGTTCGGCGAGGGTCCAGGGGTGCAGCGAGTTGAGCCACTTGACCATCGAGCCGCGCTCGCCGCCGTCGAAGTAGACGGGGTCGCAGAGCTTGCCCATGCCGGCGTAGATGGAGATGAAGCCGAGGAACACCCTCAGCGGCAGCAGCACCACACCGAGGTTCATCCGCCGGCCGGGGTAGTAGCCGTGCCGGACGGCGGTCGCCTCGGCGGCCCGGCCGCGCGCGCTGTCCTCGCCGTACGCCCCGTCCTCGCCGGAGTCGCCGTACTCGTCGAACCGGTCGTCCGGGTAGGTGCCTCCGGTGTCCGGGCCGGGGTCGTCGTAGGCGCCGACGGCCGGCCTCGTCCGGGGCAGCATCTGCGTCCTGGGCGGCTCGGGGCTGCGCGGCCCGATGACGGTGGGGAGCGCCGCCGTGTCCTCTGCGCTCTCGCCCGCGTCGCCGACGGAGATCCGGGAAATGACCTGCGTGGCGCCGCTGTCGAGGCGCTCGCCGCCGACCGAGGAGTTGCGTACGGCCTGGAGCAGTCCGGTGGCGCCGGGGTCCCCCGGCTCGGACTTGCCGCTCCAGACGACGGGCGCCCGGCGCCGCACCACGGCCTTGATGTTCCCGGCCGGGAACCGCCCCGTGTCCCCCAGGCCGGCGCCCACACCGCCCGCTCCCGCGTACGGCGGAACGGGCCGCCTGCTCTGGGCCGGGGCGAACTGCACGCGGAAAACGGCGTGGTTGGCGGTGACCTGCGCTGGGTCGCAGGGCACCTTGACCATGCTCAGGACGGGCTGATCGTCGGTCCCGGGTGTTCTGGTGTCCACACTCATCTAACCGAGTGATGGGCGTTTAGGACACTGCCTTGACGCTCTCGATCTGTCCGAGACCCGTCAAGCCACCCTTACCGGGCAAAACACCCGTTCTCGCTCCAGCGGTCCCAGGTGGGCCGGCGCCGGACCGGCGCCTGCGCTGCGCCGCCCGTCTCCCGGAGCACGGTGCCCGCCGCGACACCGGCGCTCAGCGGCGTCCCTGTCTGCCGCCCCCGCACCGCTCCGCGGGCTTCGGCCGCCCGCGACGGACGCCGTCCGTCGGCGCAGAGCCGGCCGGAGCCGCACCCGGGCACGCCCGGCGCCGGATCAGCGCCTGCGCTGCGCCGCCTCCCAGAGGACGATACCCGCCGCGACACCGGCGTTCAGCGACTCAGCGCCGCCCGGCATCGGGATGCGGACCAGGTAGTCGCAGGTCTCGCCGACGAGGCGGCCCAGGCCCTTGCCCTCGCTGCCGATGACGATGACGACCGGGCCGCCCAGCTGCTCCAGGTCCTGGACCGTGTGCTCGCCGTCGGCCGCCAGGCCCACGACCGTGAGGCCGGCCTTCTGGTAGCCCTCCAGGGCGCGCGTCAGGTTGGTGACGCGGGAGACCGGCGTGCGGGCCGCCGTACCGGCGGAGGACTTCCACGCACCGGCCGTCATGCCCGCCGCGCGGCGCTCCGGCACGACCACGCCGTGGCCGCCGAACGCGGAGACGGAGCGGACGATCGCGCCGAGGTTGCGCGGGTCGGTCACGCCGTCGAGCGCGACGATCAGCGGGTCCTCGTGCTTGTCGTACGCCGCCGAGGTGAGGTCGTCCGGGTGCGCGTACTCGTACGGCGGGACCTGGAGGACGAGGCCCTGGTGGTTCAGGCCGTTCGTCATCCGGTCGAGCTCCGGGCGCGGGGCCTCCATCAGGTTGATGTTGCCGCGCTCGCCCGCGAGCTGGAGCGCCTCGCGCACCCGCTCGTCGTTGTCGATGTACTGCTGGACGTAGAGCGTGGTCGCCGGGACGCCGTCGCGCAGCGCCTCGAAGACCGGGTTGCGGCCGACGACCATTTCGGACGTGCCCTTGACGCCGCCGCGGCGCGGAGCCGGGCGGCGGACCGCGGCCTGCTTGGCCTTGGCGGTGGCGATGCGGTTCTTCTTGTGCTTCTTGCGTGCCTCGGCGGGCGGCGTCGGGCCCCTGCCCTCGAGGCCCTTGCGCCGCTGGCCACCGCTGCCGACCGTAGCGCCCTTCTTGTTGGACGTGCGGCGGTTCCTGCGCTGGCTGTTCCCGGCCATGACCTGTTACCTGTTCCGTTGCTTCAGACGTGCGTACGTATAAGGGAAAGTGTGCCGGTCAGCGCGGACCGAGGGTCCATCGCGGGCCCGACGGGCTGTCCTCGATGACGAGGCCGGTCTGCTGGAGCTGGTCGCGGATCGCGTCGGCCGCGGCCCAGTCCTTGCGGTCGCGGGCCGACTGGCGCTGGTCCAGTACGAGGCGTACGAGCGTGTCGACGACCCCGTGCAGGTCTTCGCCGCGCTCCGTGCCGCCGCCCGACCACTGCTCGGCGAGCGGGTCGAGGCCGAGGACGCCGAGCATCGCCCGTACCTCCGCCAGCCGCGCGACGGCCTCGTCCTTGTCGTCGGCGGCCAGCGCCGAATTGCCCTGGCGCACGGTGGTGTGGATGATCGCGAGCGCCTGCGGGACGCCCAGGTCGTCGTCCATCACCTCGGCGAAGGCGGGCGGGACCTCGGCCGCGGGCTCGACGTCGCCGCCGGCCTTCTCGACGACGCGCTGGACGAAGCCCTCGATGCGCGAGAAGGCGGACTCCGCCTCGCGCAGGGCCTCCTCGCTGTACTCGATGGTGGAGCGGTAGTGCGGCGTACCGAGGTAGTAGCGCAGGACGATGGGCCGCCACTGCTTGACCATCTCGGAGACGAGGACCGAGTTGCCCAGCGACTTCGACATCTTCTCGCCGGCCATGGTGACCCAGTGGTTGTGCACCCAGTACGTCGCGAAGTCGTCGCCGAACGCCTTGGCCTGGGCGATCTCGTTCTCGTGGTGCGGGAAGATCAGGTCGATCCCGCCGCCGTGGATGTCGAAGGCGGAGCCCAGGTACTTGTGGGCCATCGCGGAGCACTCCAGGTGCCAGCCGGGGCGCCCGCGTCCCCACGGGGTCTCCCAGCTCGGCTCGCCGGGCTTCACGGCCTTCCACATGGCGAAGTCGCGCGGGTCGCGCTTGCCGGTCTCGCCCTCGCCGGAGGGCTGGAGGAGGTTGTCCAGCTCCTGGTTGGAGAGGGCCAGGTAGCCGGGGTACGAGCGGACGTCGAAGTAGACGTTCCCGTCGGCCTCGTACGCGTGCCCGCGCTCGATGAGGCCGCGCATCATCTCGACCATCTCGGGGACGTGGCCGGTGGCGCGGGGCTCGTAGGTGGGCGGGAGGCAGCCGAGGGCGGCGTAGCCGTCGTTGAAGGCGCGCTCGTTCTCGTACCCGATGGACCACCAGGGGCGGCCCTGGTCGGCCGACTTCTTGATGATCTTGTCGTCGATGTCCGTGACGTTGCGGATGAACGTCACGTCGTAGCCCCGGTAGGTGAACCAGCGGCGCATGATGTCGAAGTTGAGCCCCGACCTGATGTGCCCGATGTGCGGGGCGGCCTGCACGGTAGCGCCACACAGGTAGATCGAGACGCAGCCCGGAGTGAGCGGGGAGAAGTCGCGAGTCTGCCGGGCGCTGGTGTCGTACAGCCGAATAGTCACCCCACCAGGGTAGTGGGCGGACGGCAGTGCCCAGCGACCCTTTCCGGTACGGGAGGGTCGCGGCGCGGCGGCGCCCTCCGTGCCGTTTCGCCCGTACCGGCCGAGCGGCTCCTGCGGAGCCTTCCCCGCCCCGCCTCTTCCCGCTGTGCCGTGGTGCGGCTCCGCCGCGTGGGGGCTCCGCCCCGGACCCCGCTCAGGCCGTGCGGACGACCAGTGCCGTGGCGATCGCCGCGAGGCCCTCGCCGCGGCCGGTGAAGCCGAGCCCGTCGGACGTCGCGGCCGACAGCGAGACCGGCGCGCCGGCCGCGGCCGAGAGCACCTTCTGCGCCTCGTCGCGCCGCTTGCCGATCTTCGGGCGTACGCCGACGACCTGGACGGCGACGTTGCCGATCTCGAAGCCCTCGGACCGTACGATCCGGGCGGCCTCGGTGAGCAGCGTGATGCCCGACGCGCCGGACCACTCGGGGCGGCCGGTGCCGAAGTGCGCGCCGAGGTCGCCGAGGCCGGCGGCGGAGAAGAGGGCGTTGCAGGCGGCGTGCGCGACGACGTCGGCGTCCGAGTGGCCGGCCAGGCCGGGCCCCTCGCCCTCCCAGAGCAGGCCGCCGCACCACAGCTCGCGGCCCTCCTCGAAGGCGTGGATGTCGGTTCCGATGCCGACCAGCGGCAGCGGGGGGAGCGAGGGGGTGTCAGAAGCCATCGTTTGCCCTCCTGCGGGCGAGTACCGCCTCGGCCAGGACGAGGTCCAGCGGCCGGGTCACCTTGAACGCCTCTTCGTGGCCGGGTACGACCACGACCTGCACGCCGAGCCGCTCGACCATCCCGGCGCAGTCCGTCGCGCCTTCGCCCTTCGCCGTGATCGTCTCGTGGGCGCGGACGAGGGTGGCGCGGTCGAAGCCCTGCGGGGTCTGCACGGCGCGCAGCCGCGCCCGCTCGGGCGTGGCGACGACCGGTTCGGGCTCGTCCTTCTCCCCGGGCTCGACCTCCTTGACGGTGTCGGTGAGCGGCATCGCGGGCACCACGGCGGGCGCTCCGTCCCGTACGGCCTCGACGACGGCGTCGACGGTGTCGACGGGCACGAGGGGGCGGGCCGCGTCGTGCACGAGGACGGTGGTGATGTCGTCGGGCAGGGCGTCGAGTCCGAGCCGCACCGATTCCTGGCGCGTCTCACCGCCCGGTACGACGAGGAAGTCCGTCCGCTCGGGCAGCGCGTGCTCGGCGAGGAGGTTCTTGACCTCGGCGGCGCCGTCCGGCGGGGCCACCACGACGACGAGCGAGACGGCTCTGGAGTTGGCCATGGCCCGTACCGCGTGGATCAGCATGGGGGTGCCGCTCAGCGCGCGGAGTGCCTTGGGCGCGCCGGGGCCGAGCCGCACGCCGCGGCCGGCCGCGGGGATCACGGCGGCGGTGCGCGGGGTGGATCTCGGGGTGGACTGCGGAGTGGACGTGTGGCGCGATTCGTCTGTCATCGATAGCTCCGGGGCCGACAGCTTCGGGAACGGGTTCGGGTCCGCCAGGTTTGTGTCCGCGGCCTACGTGGGTATGGCCTGGGGGTGCCCCCGGCCGAAGGCTGGGGGAGTGCCGGGCACGACGCCTCGACCGGCCCCTTCCGTGACGACTGGTCGAGCCGGCTGCCGGGTCCGGCAGGCCGGAGCACCAGGGACGGTCCGATTCAGGGGCGCACGGGAACGAGACATGCCGCAGCGCCCGGCGACAAGGGCTGGACGGCCTTGTCAGCGGGCACCACGGCATCGTTGCTGGGTATCAGGGAAGGAGCCCCTGCGACCCGGAGTCAGGACGCGAGGACCTCGTCGAGCAGAGCCTCGGCCTTGTCTTCATTCGTGTTCTCCGCGAGCGCGAGCTCGCTCACCAGAATCTGGCGCGCCTTGGCGAGCATGCGCTTCTCACCTGCGGAGAGACCGCGCTCACGCTCACGGCGCCACAGGTCGCGTACTACCTCAGCGACCTTGATGACATCACCGGAGGCGAGCTTCTCGAGATTTGCCTTGTAGCGTCGGGACCAGTTCGTCGGCTCTTCTGCATACGGTGCGCGGAGCACCTCGAAGACCCGGTCGAGACCTTCCTGACCGACTACGTCGCGTACACCGACGAACTCCGCATTGTCCGCAGGCACACGAACAGTCAAGTCACCCTGGGCGACCTTGAGCACCAAGTAGGTCTTGTCCACGCCTTTGATCTGGCGAGTTTCGATAGCCTCGATCAGCGCGGCCCCGTGATGGGGATAGACCACGGTGTCGCCAACCTTGAACGTCATGTGACAGGTACCCCTTCCGTGGCTATCCAGAGTAACACGGAAACGGCTTCTTCTGAATGGCGTTTCCGCAGGTCAGGGCATATCTCGGGGCTTGACAACAGCGACAGGAACGTGCTGCGCGGGCCTTCCGGAAGCGGGTATTCGCAGGTCGGAGCGGCTGTGCGGGCGGAGAGAAACGCGTACGTTACACACATCACGGGACCCGCCGAAGAGGCCGAACGTCCCGTTTTGCCGGTTTCCGGGCGGTGAACTTGGTGTACTCCGTTCGGCGCCCGGTCACCCGTTCGGCCCGAATCCGGAATTGATCACGTGCGGCTGTGATCAATTCCGGGGCCTCCCCGCATTCCTTACAGATAATCCGCACTCGGGGCGCGCTCCCGCCGCTCCCCGGATATGTGAACGGCGTACGGAACAGGCCGCCGGTCCGGTACGGGCCGGTACGGGCGGGCGGGGTGGGGCGGGTCGGGTGCGAGGGCCGGTCGACGGCTCGGTAACCTAAGCG
The DNA here is from genome assembly GCF_053591455.1 of Streptomyces sp. NPDC003016. Taxonomy (NCBI): domain Bacteria; kingdom Bacillati; phylum Actinomycetota; class Actinomycetes; order Kitasatosporales; family Streptomycetaceae; genus Streptomyces; species Streptomyces sp. NPDC003016. The sequence goes on along the minus strand of NZ_JBSFTV010000030.1, from coordinate 59,295 downwards.
CGCCGACACACCCTTGGGGCGGCTTCACGTCGCTCGCACCTGATGGGTCCGCCCGTACGTCCGTCCTCTGACAGGAGATGCCGCCCCCGTGAGCCGCAGCCTTCGACGCGGTGCCCTCGCCGCCACCGCCATCGTGTTCTCGATCGCTTCGCTCGCCGCCTGCGGAGCGGGCAACGACGCGCAGTCGCTGCAGATCAGGCCGGACAACGCCGCGACCGCCGTCGACGACATCAAGATCCAGAACGCGGCGATCGTCACCCAGCCGAAGCCCGACGCCGAGGGGCCCGCGGTCGTCACCGCGACGCTGTTCAACAACGGCGCCAAGGCCGAGACGCTCGAATCGGTCAAGCTGCCCGGCGCGAGCGGCGAGGTGAAGCTCAAGCCGGCCAAGGGTGCGGGCCCGGTGTCCGTGCCCGCCGGCGGGTCGCTCGTCCTGGGCGGCGAGGGCAACGCCTCCGCCGTGATCGAGAACGGCCGCGAGGCCGTGGAGAACGGCGGCACGCAGCCGGTGGTCTTCGAGCTCAGCGAGACCGGTGCGGTGGAACTGCAGGCGCTGGTGTTCCCGGCGACGCACTACTTCAAGGACTTCGGCCCGAGCGAGCTCCCGAAGCCGCCGGTCACCACCGCGACCGCGAGCCCCTCGGGCACTCCGGGGACGGCAGGCGGTGCCGCGGGCGCCACGGCGTCGTCGACGCCGCAGAACGGCTCCTCCGGGGAGGCCGCGGACGACGACGCCGAGGAGCACGGCGCGGAGCACTGAGGCCCGTACGGCCACAGCGGACAGCACGCACAGGGGCGCCCCGCCGGTTCGTACCGGCGGGGCGCCCCTGTGCGTGGACGGTCCCGGTCCGCGGCTTCCCGGTCCGCCGCGTCCCGGTCCACGGCGTCTGTCTCGGTCTACGGCTCGAACTTGTACCCCAGGCCGCGGACCGTCACCAGGTAGCGCGGCGCTCCCGGGTCGGGCTCGATCTTGGCCCGCAGCCGCTTCACGTGGACGTCGAGGGTCTTGGTGTCGCCCACGTAGTCGGCGCCCCACACCCGGTCGATCAGCTGCATGCGGGTGAGGACCCGGCCCGCGTTGCGGAGCAGCATCTCCAGGAGGTCGAACTCCTTCAGCGGGAGGTCGACCTTGCCGCCGCCGACCGTGACCACGTGACGGTCGACGTCCATGCGGACCGGACCGGCCTCCAGGGCCGCCGGGGTGACTTCCTCCGGCTCTCCCCTGCGGCGCAGGACCGCGCGGATGCGGGCGACCAGCTCGCGCGAGGAGAAGGGCTTCGTGACGTAGTCGTCGGCTCCTATCTCCAGGCCCACGACCTTGTCGATCTCGCTGTCCTTGGCGGTCACCATGATGACCGGGACGTTGGAACGGCTGCGCAGCTGGCGGCAGACCTCGGTGCCGGGCAGGCCGGGGAGCATCAGGTCCAGCAGGACGAGGTCGGCGCCGTTGCGCTCGAACTCGTCGAGCCCGTCGGGGCCGGTGGTCGCGATGGCGACCTCGAAGCCCTCCTTGCGGAGCATGTAGGACAGGACGTCGCTGAAGGATTCCTCATCCTCGACGACGAGCACTCGGGTCACGGAAGGACCTCCGGGGCAGGAATGGGTTCGCGATCAGTGGTCTTGTGCGGGCCGACTTCGTCGTCTGCGGACTCGTCGACGTCGTCGTCCGGGATGTCCGGGGCGTCCGGGGCGGCGACCGGTGACCGGTCGCGCGGCGCGGCTGCTTCGGGCAGCCGCAGGGTGAAGGTGGAGCCCTGTCCCTCAGAGCTCCACACCGTGACCTCCCCGCCGTGCGAGGCGGCCACGTGCTTGACGATGGCGAGACCCAGGCCGGTGCCGCCGGTGGCCCTGGAGCGGGCCGGGTCCACGCGGTAGAAGCGCTCGAAGATCCGGTCGCGGTCCTTCTCGGAGATGCCGATGCCCTGGTCGGTGACGGCTATCTCGATCAGTCCCCCGGAGCCGAAAGCCTGGGAGGCGCCCCCGGCGCCGGGCGCGGAGATCCGGCGGCCGGCGATGCCGACGCGGGTGCGGGCCGGGCTGTAGTTGACGGCGTTCTCGACGAGGTTGCCGAGTGCGGCGGCGAGCTGGCCGCGGTTGCCCCAGACGTACAGGCCCGAGGTGCCGCCGGCGGCCATCGTGATGTTCTTGGTGGACGCGGCGTGGCGGCTGCGGTCCATGGCCTCGGCGACCAGTTCGTCCACGCGGACCGGCTCGGCGTCCTCCAGCGGGTCGTCGTTCTGGACGCGGGAGAGGTCGATGAGCTCCTGGACCAGATTGGTGAGGCGGGTCGCCTCGATCTGCATGCGGCCCGCGAAGCGGGTGACCGCCTCGGGGTCGTCGGAGGCGTCCATGACGGCTTCGGAGAGCAGCGAGAGCGCGCCGGTAGGAGTCTTGAGCTCATGGCTGACATTCGCGACGAAGTCGCGCCGTACCGCTTCGATGCGGCGGGCCTCGGTGAGGTCCTCCACCAGGAGCAGGACGAGGCGCGAGCCCAGCGGGGCGACGCGGGCGGACACGGCGAGGGCCTCGCCGCGGCCCGTGCCGCGACGGGGGAGGTCCAGCTCGACCTGGCGTATCTCGCCGTCCCTGCGGGTGTCGCGGGCCATGTGGAGCATGGGGTCCACAGCGAGCTTTCCGCCCCGGACGAGCCCGAGGGCGTACGCCGCCGAGCTGGCCTTGACGACGCTGTCGCTCTCGTCCAGTACGACGGCGGAGGAGCGGAGCACGGACAGCACGGTGTCGACGCCCGGCGGCAGCACCGCGTTGATGTCGGGGCGCAGCGAGGACCGGGTGGGCCTCGACTGCTCGCGCTCGCTCCAGCGGAACGTCAGCACGGCGACCACGCCGGTGCACAGACCGGCTATCGCTGCTGCTGCGGCGACTGCCGCGTTCACGTCCATGCACCCAGGTTATGCCGGGGCGATGACACCGCCCCAGCCAAAAGGGTGGCCGCTCGAACACTCGTCGCCCAGAGTTCACCGAGGTGACGGAGTTGGTTCACTTGGGATGCCGGAAGCGGACGCGTAACGGACAGAACGTGGGAGCGTGGGGTTCAGAGGTTGACCTCAGAAGGACAAGAGAGGGACTTTCATGCGCGACGCGTACCACGAGGAACTTGACTCGATCGGCGAAGCCCTGGTCGAGATGGCCCGGCTCGTCGGGTCGGCGATCGGGCGGGCCACCACGGCCATGCTCGACGCGGACCTGAAGCTCGCCGAGAGCGTGATCGCCGCCGACCAGAAGGTCGACGACCTCCAGCACGACCTGGAGGCGCGCGCGATAGCCCTGCTGGCCCGCCAGCAGCCCGTCGCGACGGACCTGCGGATCGTCGTCACCTCGCTGCGGATGAGCGCCGACCTGGAGCGTTCGGGCGACCTGGCCCAGCACGTGGCGAAGCTCGCCCGGCTGCGCTTCCCGGCCTCGGCCGTACCGCACGACCTGCACGCGACCATCCTGGAGATGGGCCAGCTCGCGCAGCGCCTGATGGCGAAGGCGGCGGAGGTCATCACCACGAAGGACGTCGACCTCGCGCTCCAGCTGGAGCACGACGACGACGAGATGGACCTGCTGCACCGCACGCTGTTCCAGCACCTGATGGACGACCGCTGGAAGCACGGCATCGAGACGGCGGTCGACGTCACGCTGCTGGGCCGTTACTACGAGCGTTTCGCCGACCACGCGGTCTCGGTGGCGAAGCGCGTGGTGTACCTGGTGACGGGTGAGCACGCGGACGAGATCCAGGCGGCGGCCGCCACGCCCCCGCAGGGCGAGTAAGCCCGGGAATTGCGCGTGTGCGCCGTTGATGCGCCCGCCCCCGTGGGCATCCAATGGGCAGCAGCAGGAGTACGCCGCGTGCCTCTTCGAGGAGGATCCCCATGGCCGATTCCCCTATATCCCGTTCCCCGCAGGACGCACCGGCCGAGGCGGTCCGCCTGCCCGCGCTGCCCGTCCTCGGCGCCTGCGGCTGTGGCTCCGGCTGCGGCTGCGGCTGCCAGTCGGGCGCGCCGTGCCAGTGCGGCGGCTGCAGCGGTTAGTGCGGTCGGCACTGCCGGTGTTGCCAGTGCTCGCGGAAAGGGCCCCGTCCGGTGAGGACGGGGCCCTTTCTGTTCGCACGGGTCTGCACGGGTCTGTACGGGTCTGTACGGTCCCGTAACCGGACCTACACCCGGCCGCCTTCGTCGTACCGGCCGTACCGGCCGTCCTCGTCGCGCTCGTCGCGCTCGTCCCGTTCGTCGTCCTCGTCGTCCTCGAGGCCGAAGTTCTCCGGCACCTCCAGCATCGCCTCCCGGAACTCGGGCCGCGTCTCCTCCATGGCCGCTTCCCTGAAGAGCGCCGCGAGTTGGCGACGGTCCTCGGTGGAGAGCCTGCCGAGGTTGTAGGCGACGTCTTCGAACCAGGTCGTGGCCAGGTCCGGATCGATTTCGTCCTGGTCCGTCATGTCGATGGCCGTGACCAGCTGCGCCATGGCAGTGGCCAGTGTGGTCAGCAGGGTGTCGCTCATACTGTGCTCTCGCCTCTTCGCGTACTTCTCGGACCGCAGGAAACCTTCACGCCGCGTCACGCAGCACCGAGCCCCCCGACGCGGGACATCCGCGGCAGGGGGCTCGATCCGTAGGTGTTACTTCTTCTTGCCCTGGTTCTTCACGGCTTCGATGGCGGCCTTCGCGGCCTCCGGGTCGAGGTACGTGCCGCCCTTGGTGACCGGGCGGAAGTCGGCGTCGAGCTCGTAGTAGAGCGGGATGCCGGTGGGGATGTTCAGTCCGGTGATGTCCGCGTCGGAGATGCCGTCGAGGTGCTTCACCAGACCGCGCAGCGAGTTGCCGTGGGCGGCGACCAGGACGGTGCGGCCCGCGAGGAGGTCCGGGACGATGCCGTCGTACCAGTACGGCAGCATGCGCTCGACGACGTCCTTGAGGCACTCGGTGCGCGGGCGCAGCTCGCCGGGGATCGTCGCGTAGCGCGGGTCGTCCGACTGGGAGAACGGCGCGCCGTCCTCCAGGACCGGCGGCGGGGTGTCGTACGAGCGGCGCCAGAGCATGAACTGCTCCTCGCCGAACTCGGCGAGGGTCTGCGCCTTGTCCTTGCCCTGGAGGGCGCCGTAGTGGCGCTCGTTCAGACGCCAGGAGCGGTGGACGGGGATCCAGTGACGGTCCGCGGACTCCAGCGCCAGCTGGGCGGTGCGGATCGCGCGCTTCTGGAGCGAGGTGTGCAGGACGTCGGGCAGCAGGCCGGCGTCCACGAGCAGCTCACCGCCGCGTACCGCCTCCTTCTCGCCCTTCTCGGTGAGGTTGACGTCCACCCATCCGGTGAACAGGTTCTTCGCGTTCCATTCGCTCTCGCCGTGGCGGAGGAGGATCAGCTTGTACGGTGCTTCGGCCATGCGCCCGAGCCTAATCCACGCGCCACGATTGACGCCTGCCGTCAATTGACTGGCACCCCGGAGCAGGGCACTTGTAAGTTGCGATTATTCGCTGAGCCGCTTACATCCCTGGGGGGAAGCCCGATGGCCACCATGTCCGTGAAGAGCTTGGGACGGGCCGCGCGCGAGAGCGTCGCCGGGCTTCCCAAGGAGTTCTGGTGGCTGTGGACGAGCACCCTCGTCAACCGGCTCGGGGCCTTCGTCGCGACCTTCATGGCGCTGTATCTGACCCTGGACCGCGGCTACTCGGCGTCGTACGCCGGACTCGTGGCCTCGCTGCACGGGCTCGGCGGCGTCGTCTCCTCCCTCGGCGCGGGCGTGATGACCGACCGGCTCGGCCGGCGTCCCACCCTGCTGGTCGCGCAGACGTCGACCGCCTTCTCGGTGGCGCTGCTCGGCTTCATGGAGCACCCGGTGGCGATCGCGGCCGTCGCCTTCCTCGTCGGCATGACGAGCAACGCGTCGCGCCCGGCGGTGCAGGCGATGATGGCGGACATCGTGAAGCCCGAGGACCGGGTGCGCGCCTTCTCCCTGAACTACTGGGCGATCAATCTCGGGTTCGCGATCTCCTCGGCGGGGGCCGGGTTCATCGCCGAGTACAGCTATCTGGCGGGTTTCCTCGGCGAGGCCGCGATGACGCTGGTGTGCGCGGTGCTGATCTTCGTGAAACTGCCCGAGTCCAGGCCGGCACGGGTGATGGACGCGGCGGGCAGGCCGGCCGAGCCGGACGTCGGGCTGGGGACCGTACTGCGCGACAGGCGTTTCATGGGCGTGGTCGGGCTGTCGTTCGTCATCGCGCTGATCTTCCAGCAGGGGTACGTCGGCCTGCCGGTGGCGATGGGCACGGACGGCTTCACCAGCGCCGACTTCGGCATGGCGATCGCGGTCAACGGTGTGCTGATCGTGGCCCTGCAGATACCGGTGACCAGGTTCATCGAGCACCGGGATCCGCGTCGGCTGCTGATCGTCTCGTCGCTGCTCGCGGGGTACGGCTTCGGGCTCACCGCTTTCGCCGGGTCGATCGCCGTCTACGCGCTGACCGTGTGCGTCTGGACGCTGGCGGAGATCGTGAACTCACCGACCCAGACGAGCCTGGTGGTGCGCCTGTCGCCGGTGCACGGGCGCGGCCGCTACCAGGGCATCTACACGATGTCGTGGGCGGCGGCGGCGCTGGTCGCCCCGCTGATGTCCGGCTTCCTGATCGACCGGTACGGGGCGGAGTGGCTGTGGGGGGCCTGCGCGGTGCTGGGGACGGTGGCGGCGGCCGGGTACTGGCTGCTGATGCGGAGCCTTCCGGCGGATGTGAAGGCGGAGGGAGCGGTGGTGGAAGCGGCGGTCGTGGAGACAGCGGTGGCGGAAGCGGCGGTCGTGGAAGCGGCGGTCGTGGAAGCGGTGGTGGCTGCCTCCGCCGCCGGTACGCGGGAGCAGGCGGCGAAGCCCGGGGCCGGCACCCGGGGGTGAGGGGCGAGTAACGCGCCTGCGAGCAGGGTCGGATGGGGGAGGCCGAACGCGGGGAAGGGGGCGCGTTCAGTGCGTGCGGGTACGCGGAAGGGGTACGGCGGGCGATCCGCCGTACCCCTTCCGGCAGGTGAACTGCTGTCAGCTGTCAGCCGCGACGCGTTGCCTGACGGCGCCGCACGGCGAAGAGGACTCCGCCGCCGGCGGCGAGCAGGGCGGCCGCACCGGCGACGGTGACGCCGACGTTGCTGCTGCCGGTCTCGGCCAGCGGGCCGGTGGAGTCGTCGGATCCCGGGTTCGCGGGGGCCGACTCGGACGGCGCGTCCGAAGGGGAGGCCGTCGCGGATTCACTGGCGGGGGCGGTCCCGGCCTCCGTGGGCGTCGCCGGCTCGGACGCCGCGGGCGTCTCCGTCGCGGGGGCGGTCTCCGTCTCGGCCGGAGTCTCCGAAGGGGTCTGCGACGGGGTGTCGGAGGGAGTCGCGGACGGGGTCGCGGACGGGGTCCCGGGGGCCGGGACCTCCTGCTTGGTGCAGTCCTTCGTGCCGCCGTTCCAGGCCGCGATCAGCTTGTCCTTGATGACCGGACGGCTGGGGCCGACCGGCAGGTCCCCGTGCTCGAAGCCGTCGTTCGCGTCGGTCCTGCCGTCGTACTTGACGCTGCCGCGGTAGAGGTCGACCTGGGCGAAACAGCCCACGTCCGGCACCGCGATGTCGAGCGTGTCGACCGCGCCGTCCTTGACGTTCACGGTGTCGAAGTCGTGGAAGACCTGCTCACCGGAGGTCTGCCACGTCGCGCCGTGCGTACGGTAGGAGGCGAGGGAGGCCGTGCACGACGCCGCGTCCGCGGCGGCCCGGACCTTCACGTGCACCTTGCCGTCGTCGGACGGCTTGAGGTTGAGGTCGTCGACCCGGACAGAGGCGTTCCACGCCTGCCCGTCGAGAGAGAACTCGCAGCGGTCGGTCGCGGTCTTCACCCCTGCGCCCGTGCCCGGCTTGTACGCGGCCTGGGGACCGTTGTCCCACCCGTTGCCGCCGGGGGAACCGGTCGCGTGGGCGGAGGCGACGACTGCCGTGGACAGGGCGAGAGTTGCTGCGCCCACCCCCGCCAGGCGCCACAGGGTGACACGACTCGCTATGGACATGCGGAATCCAATCATGGCTTCACAACGCCCGGCCGAGCGCTCGAGGCAGCGGGAACTGCCGGGAAGAGAGAAGAGCGACGCCGCACCGGGCGAATGGTCGAGGAAGGCACAGAGGCGCACGCCGGGACACTGCGGCCCCAGCGGCAAGAGGCATATTTGTTCTCAGCGCATGCCCCTGTCAACTGTCGCGCCGTGCGCGGGGCCTTCGGCGGTCCGCCGAAGCCGGTCGGGGACGGCCGGGGACGGTCGGGATCAGTCGGCCGCGGGCCGGGTCAAGTGCGTGAACGCGTCCAGGTTCCTGGTCGACTCGCCGCGCGACACCCGCCACGCGTACTCCCTGCGGATCGCGCTCGCGAAACCCAGCTCCAGCAGGGTGTTGAAGCTGCCGTCGGCCGCTTCCAGGACGCTCCCCAGCAGGCGGTCCAGCTCGTCGGGGGTCACCGCGGAGAGCGGGAGCTTCCCGGCCAGGTAGATGTCGCCGAGGGAGTCGATCGCGTAACTCACCCCGTACAGGCGCAGGTTGCGCTCCAGCAGCCAGCGGTGCACCGCCGCGTCGTTCTCGTCGGGGTGACGGATCACGAAGGCGTTGATCGAGAGGGAGTGCCTGCCGACGATCAGGGAGCAGGTGGTGGACAGCTTGCGCGTGCCGGGGAGGGTGACCACGTACGAGCCGGGCTCGGGGCTCTCCCACTCCAGGTCCGCGTCCTTCAGCGTCCGTTCGAGCGTCTCGGCGGCGGTCTGCCGTGCGTCAGCCATGGTGCGAGCGTACGCGACGGCGGTGTTCGTGCATCGCGGCCGTGTACACGTCGGCCGTGGCGGACGCGGCGGTGTCCCAGCCGAAGGACTGCGCGTGGCGGGCGGCCGCCGTGCCCATCCGGTCCACCAGGCCGGGCTCGTCGATGAAGCGGCGCAGCGCGCGGGCGTATCCGGCCGGATCGTGGCCCTCGACGAGGATGCCGGTCTGCCCGTCCCGTACGGCGACGGGCAGACCGCCCACCGCCGCCGCCACGACCGGTGTGCCGGACGCCTCGGCCTCTATCGCGACCAGGCCGAAGGATTCGCTGTACGAGGGCATGACCAGGACGGATGCCGCCCTGAACCAGTCCGCGAGGCGGTCCTGGCCGACGGGCGGGCGGAAGCGTACGACGTCGGCGATGCCGAGGCGGGCGGCGAGCTTCTGGAGGCCCTCGGGCTTGGCGAGGCCGCTGCCGCTGGGACCGCCGACGACCGGCACGACGAGCTTCGAGCGCAGCGACGGGTCCTCGTCGAGGAGCACCGCGACCGCGCGCAGCAGGATGTCCGGGGCCTTGAGCGGCTGGATGCGGCCGGCGAAGAGCGCGACGACCGCGTCCTGGGGCAGGTCCAGGCGGTCGCGGGCCGCTGCCCGGCCGTCGGCCGGACGGAAGCGTTCCAGGTTCACGCCGGGGTGTACGACGGCGACCTTGCCGGGGTCGGCCTCGTAGAAGCGGGCCAGTTCGTCGGCCTCCTCCGCGGTGTTCGCGATGAGGCGGTCCGCGGCGCGCACGATCTGCGTCTCGCCGATGACGCGCGCGGCCGGCTCGGGCGTGTCGCCCTCCGCGAGCGCGGCGTTCTTGACCTTGGCCATGGTGTGCATGGCGTGCACGAGGGGGACGCCCCAGCGCTCGGCGGCGAGCCAGCCGACGTGCCCCGAGAGCCAGTAGTGGGAGTGGACGAGGTCGTAGTAGCCGGGGCGCTGGCCGGCCCAGGCCTGCATCACGCCGTGCGTGAAGGCGCAGAGCTGCGCGGGCAGCTCCTCCTTGGCGAGGCCCTCGTACGGTCCCGCGTCGACGTGGCGCACCAGCACGCCGGGCGCGAGCTCGACGCTCGGGGGCAGGCCGCCCGTGGTCGCCCGGGTGAAGATCTCGACCTCGATGTTGATCGCGGCCAGGCGCTTGGCGAGCTCGACGATGTAGACGTTCATGCCGCCCGCGTCGCCCGTTCCCGGCTGGTGCAGCGGGGAGGTGTGGACGCTGAGCATGGCGATGCGGCGCGGCTTGCGGTGGTGGCCGCCGGGCAGCCTCAGGCGGGGCGGTGTCGCCAGTGTGCCGGCGAGTCGGGAGACGTACTGGCTCACGTCGACGGTCCTCCTCGCTCGGGCATGACGGAGAGAGGGTGTGAGGCCCTCCGTTGAGCGCAAACATCGGAATGCCTCCTTCCAATTTCCGCTTTGCCAAATCATTACTCAATCCACCTCGACCTTTACGGGTCCGGACGGGCGTTTTCCCTCGCTTACCCTCGCTTCATGGCCTCCCGTACTTCCCCCTCGCGCCCTGTCGGCGCCGTGACCCGCGGGACGACCAACCCGAACCGCCTGCGCCGCATGGACCGCTGGATCGCCGCCGTGCACGGCCCCGAGCTGCGCCGCAGCCACGATCCCGTCGCGGTCGACCTCGGATACGGGGCCGCGCCCTGGACCGCCGTCGAGCTGCTCGGCCGGCTGCGCACCGCCGTGCCCGCCGCCGAGGTCGTGGGCATCGAGATCGAGCCGGCCCGGGTCGCCGCCGCGAAGCCGTACGAGCGCGACGGCCTCGCCTTCCGGCACGGCGGCTTCGAGGTGCCGCTGCCCGGTGGCCGCCGCCCCGCCCTCATCCGGGCGGCGAACGTGCTGCGCCAGTACGACGAGGGGGAGGTCGCCGCCGTCTGGGCGCGGCTGTGCGGGCGGCTGGCGCCCGGCGGGCTGCTGGTCGAGGGGACGTGCGACGAGATCGGGCGGCGGCACGTGTGGGTCGCGCTCGGGGCCGGGGGGCCGCGGACGGTCACCTTCGCGACCCGGCTCGGGTCGCTGGACCGGCCGTCGGACCTCGCGGAGCGGCTGCCGAAGGCGCTCATCCACCGCAATGTGCCGGGCGAGCCGGTGCACGCCTTCCTGCGGGACTTCGACCGGGCGTGGGCGGCGGCCGCTCCGTACGCCTCGCTCGGCGCCCGGCAGCGCTGGATCAAGGCCGTGCGCGACCTCTCGGCCGACTGGCCGCTGGCGGACGGGGAACGGCGGTGGCGGCAGGGCGAAGTCACGGTGGACTGGGCCGCTCTCCAGCCCCGCACCGCCTGAAACCGGTCCGGATCTTCTCGGACGAGTGACTGCCGGAGGGGAACACGGCCCGTCGGCCGTTCGTCAGAAACCTGTGGGCGGGGACCCCTGTCGTTTTGACGGACGACATGGCAGCATCGCGGCATTGAGACCTAAGTTACTGACGGTAAATCACATGTGGATGTGTGATCTGGGATCTGGGATCCGGGGGGAGCTCGTGAACCGACGTCGCAGCGCCGCGAGCGCGATCGTGCTGGTCTGCGCCTTGGCCGTGCCGGCCTTGCCCGGACAGGCGTACGCGGACCCCAGGCCGCCGAGGAGCGAGCAGCGCCTCCAGGAGGTGCGCGGCGAGATCGACGCCCTCTACCGCAAGGCCGCGGCCGCCACGGACGCGTACAACCTCGCCGAGGAACGCGCCGAGAAGCAGTCGTCCGAGGTCGAGGAACTGGCCGAGGAGATCGTCAAGGGCGAGAAGCACATCGAGAGGCTGAAGAAGCGGGTGGGGGCCGAGGCCAGCGCCCGGTACCGCAGCGGCGGCCTGCCGCCCGAGGCCCACCTGATGCTCAGCAACGACCCTCAGCACTTCCTGGACGGGGCGAGCCGGATCCTGGAGGGCCAGCAGGCGGCCAAGTCCCTCATCGCCGAACTGTCGCGGGCCCAGGACGACTTGGAGGCGTACACCCAGGACGCGACCTCCCAGTGGAAGAAGCTGGAGTCCCACCGCAAGAAGAAGGAAGCGGCGAAGAAGGAGATCAAGAAGCAGATCTCCGCCGCCGAGAAGCTGGAAGCGACGCTGGAGAAGGAGGAGCGGGCACGGCTCCTCAGGATGGAGCAGGAGGCGCAGCGCGCGGCGCAGACCGCCTGGCTGGACTCCGGCGCCCTCAAGGCCACCGGTGACACGGCGGCGCGGGGCGGCGAGGCGACGCGGGACGGCGAGGCGGCTGTCGCGTACGCGATGGCGCAGATCGGCAAGCCGTACGTCTGGGGAGCCGAGGGGCCGGGCTCCTTCGACTGCTCGGGGCTGACGGCGCAGGCGTGGCGCGCGGGGGGCCGTGCCATACCGCGCACGTCGCAGGAGCAGTGGAGGCAGCTGCCGCGCGTCGACGTGAAGGACATGCGGCCCGGCGACCTGATCGTCTACTTCGACGACGCCAGCCACATCGGGATGTACCTGGGCGACGGCACGATGGTGCACGCGCCGCGTCCCGGCCGGGACGTGACGGTCGCCGGGGCCGGTTCGATGCCGATCCTGGGCGTCGTACGTCCGGACAAGTAGCGGCGGCCGAACGGGCGGGGCGCAGGGGCGGCCGAACGGGCGGGGCGCGGGGGCGGCGGGGCGTGATGTTCGTCATGACCCCGCACCCCGCCGACCCCGCCGGATGCGTTGCGGGAGACGGCATGTGACGCCGGCGGTCTTCCGCACGGCATTCCGTTGCGGTGCCCGGTGACGCTATGGTCCCCGTTTGGCGGAACGTCGATCGGCGTGCCGCCGCACCCTCGGGGGGAGGGAAGGAAACCGAGACCGATGCCCGTACCCGTACCGCGGCAGCGTGAGAACCCGGCCGTGGAGCACGGTCAGGCCGTCCTGCCGAGGCAGCAGCACGCCGGGAGCAGCCCGGAGACCGCGGCAGCCGTCGCAGCACCGGCAGCCGCGGGCCGCGCGGCCCCGGCGGCTCCGAAAGCCCCGGCGGCTCCGACAGCCCCCGCCTCCCCCGCCGCCGTCGCGTCCGCGCCCAGCAACGACCTGACCCTGCTGGTGATCGAGGGTGACCCGGCGGGGACCTTCACCGTCCCGTCGCTGCTCGACGCCGCCGGCACCCGGGTCCGTATCCGCACCGCCCGCAACCTCACCGAGGCCGAGCGGCTGCTCACGGACGACGTGCACTGCATCCTGCTCGACCTGGCCCTGCCGGGACCCGCCGGCGAGGACGGGGACGAGCTGGCGACGCTGCGGCACGTGCTGCGCCTCGCGCCCCGGCACCCCGTTCTGGCGCTGACCGCCGAGGCCGACGCCGAGCGGGCCGCCGAAGCGGTGCGTGTCGGCGCCCAGGACTACCTCTTCCGCGACGAACTCGACGGCCGCCAGCTCAGCCGCGCCATCCGGTACGCCGTCGAGCGCAAGCGCGCCGACACCGCGCAGCACAAGCTGGCCGAGTCACGGCTGCGCGCCCAGGAGAACGCCCGTCTGGAGCGCGGCCTGCTGCCCACCCCGCTGCTGGAGGGATCGAACCTGCGTTTCGCCTCCCGTTACCGGCCGGGGCGCTCGCGCGCCCTGCTCGGCGGGGACTTCTACGACACGGTCCGCACCTCCGACGGCACGGTCCACGCGATGATCGGCGACGTCTGCGGCCACGGCCCGGACGAGGCCGCGCTCGGTGTGGAACTGCGCATCGCCTGGCGGGCCCTGACCTTCGCGGGACTGTGCGGCGACGAGCTGCTCTCCACGCTCCAGCAGGTCCTGGAGCACGAGCGGGAGAGCGAGGAGATCTTCGCGACACTCTGCACGGTCGACATCGCGCCGGACGGACGGCGGGCCGGTCTGTGCCTGGCCGGTCACCCGTCCCCGCTGATCGCCCGCCAGGGCCGGGCCGCACAGCTTCTCCCGTACGAGGACGGGGGGCCCGCACTCGGCCTGCTGCCGCGCGCCCGCTGGCCGCGCCGCCAGGTCGAACTGGGCGGCTCCTGGAGCCTGATGATGTACACGGACGGCCTGATCGAGGGCCGCGTCGGCCCGCCGGGCTCGAAGCAGCGGCTCGGGCAGGACGGAATGGTCGAGATGATCAACCGTCAGCTCGCGGCCGGACTCGGCGGCGAGGACCTCCTGGAGGCCGCGGTCACCGAGGCACGGGACCTCAACGGCGGTGAACTGACCGACGATGTGGCGCTGCTGCTCCTGGACCGGGGCTGAGCGGCGCCTGTCCCGGGCGGGCCGGCCCGGGACAGTTCCAGCCGTGGCAGCCGTGACTGACGCCCTGGCGCCCTAACGCCCGCCGTTGTACGGCCCGTACGGACCGTCGCTGCTGCTGCCGCCCCTGCGGCCGCCGCCACCGCCGCCGCCCGATACCTGCCGGACCGCGGGCCGTACGTCGACCATGAAGACGATGGTCGCGACCAGACCGGCGATCTGCAGGAACAGCATCGGGACGAACAGGTTCACGGCGACCGTGACGCCCAGCAGGACCAGCCAGAAGACCTTGGTCTGCTTGTCGGCGGCGCGGTACGCGTCCTCGCGGGCCGTCACGGCGAAGAACAGCGCCACCACGGCGAGGACGAGCATGGCGAGGTTGATCAACCACAACAGAGTGCCGAATGCCGAAAGCAACATGCTGTACACCGCCTAAGAGTGGATGAGCGCCTCGCGGCCAAGGTACCCGGACAACGAGCCGGACACCCATAAAGGTGCCCGGCTCGCTCTCGTATCGCCCGCTTGCCCTGTCCGCCCGGCTTGCCTTACTTGTCGGCGGCCGGGGTGGCCGGGGTGGCCTTCTTCGCCGGAACCTTGCGCGCGGTGGGCTTCTTCTCCGGAGCGGCCTTGGCCTCGGCGGCCTTCGGCTCGTCCGCGTCCGCCTTCTTCCCGGTCTCCGGGGAGGGCTCGACGGCGATGGCGATCTCGTTGATCTCCTCGGCCGCCTCGCCGCGCCAGGTCTTCACGCTCTGCTCGCCGTGCTCGGCGACCTTCTCGTACGTCTCGCGCGCCTTGACCACGTACTCGGCGGCCACTCCCACGCTCCGCAGCGCGAGGTCCTGCGCCTGCTCGCCCAGCTTCTTCAGGTCGGTGTCGAGCGCGCCGAGCACCTCGGTGACCTTCGCCTGGACGGTGGCCTGGGCCCCCTTGGCCTGGGTGGCCACCCGGTCCTGGACGGTCTTCGGGTCGGTGTTGCGCACGGCGTCGATACGCGCCGGGGCCTCGGCCCGCAGCTGCTCGATCAGCGCGGGCACCTTCTTCGCCTGCTGTACGGCGAGGTCCGCGGTGCCGGCCGCGAAGTAGAGGGGGGTCGGGTCGGTGAGGGTCTTGCGCAGGTCATCGGTGATGGCCATGACTGTGGTCCTCCCGGATCTCAGTTCACTGTGAGGGTGGTGTGCCTGTATCGCTGTCGTCGGCGGGGGCGTCCGTCACGACGTCCGCTTCGGCGTCCGTCGCGTTCTCCTTGCGGAACGACTCGTAGATCTGCAGCAGAACCTGTTTCTGCCGCTCGTTGATCGACGGGTCGGCGAGTATGACGGCGCGCGTCTCCAGCTCTTCGCGCTCCCGCTCGTCGAGGATCCCGGCCTGCACGTACAGCGTCTCGGCGGAGATCCGCAACGCCTTCGCGAGCTGCTGGAGGATCTCCGCGCTCGGCTTGCGCAGACCGCGCTCGATCTGGCTGAGGTACGGATTGGACACCCCGGCGGCGTCGGCGAGCTGCCGCAGCGACAGCTGCGCGCTGCGCCGCTGCTCGCGCAGGTACTCACCGAGATTGCCGACGTTGAGCGATGCCATGTCCCGATAGTGCGCCATGGTTGCTAACTTTTGCAAGCGCATGCTTGCAAAAGTGTTACGCGCCGTTGTGGCCGAGTGCGTGCAAGCGGAAGCGGAGGAAGGTGCCGGCGCGCGGACCTACGAGCCGGTACGGCCGTCGGCCAGCTCCCGCAGGATGTCGAGGTGGCCGTTGTGGCGGGCGGTCTCCTCGATCAGGTGGAGCAGGATCCAGCGCAGATTGGGGTGCTTGCCGTTGCGCCCGGCGCGCTTGGCCTCGGTGTCCAGGTCGTGCTCGGACACAAGCTCGCGGTAGCGGGCGCACTGGGCCTCGTACGCCGAGAGGAGGTCGGCCAGGGGCACGTCGAGCGCGATGCGCATCTCCCGGTCCGGGTCCTCGTCCGTCCACGGCCCCTCGTCCTCCTCACCGAGGAACGCCACCTGGAACCAGTAGTACTCCACCCAGCGGAGGTGGCTGATGAGCCCGCACAGGGTCATCAGCGGGGAACCGGGCAGCGGCGCCTTGCGGGCGTCCTCCGGCGAGACGCCGTCGCACTTGGCGCGCGCGGTGTCGCGGACGTAGTCGAGGAAGGTGGCGAGCGAGGCGCGCTCGTCGGGTGTGGGAGGCTCATCGGTTCGTGTCATCGGGGTGAATGTTCTTCGCCCGTACGCCCGCTGTCGAGCGATTTTGTGCGACCTGCGGCTCCAGGGGCGACTCTGGAGGGTGTCCGGCAGTACGACGGGACATCGATACGGCGATACGGCGAGAAGGAGCGGCGCACGTGACACACGGAAACGGCAGCAGCGACGGCAGCGGCGACGGCAGCGGTGCGGTGAAGCTCAGCCCCAGCGGCTGGGTGGCCGAACAGGCCGAGCTGTACGAGGAGTCCGGCGGCACCAAGGGCACCACCATGCAGGGCGCGCCGTGCCTGCTGTTGGACTACGTCGGGCGGCGCAGCGGCATCACACGGCGCACCGTGCTGATCTACGGGCGCGACGGCGACGACCATCTGATCGTGGCGTCGAAGGGCGGCTCCGACGAGCACCCGCTGTGGTACCGGAACCTCCGGGACAACCCCGACGTGCAACTCCGGGTCGGCACCGAGCGGTTCCCGGCCCGCGCCGAGACCCTCTCCCCCGAGGAGAAGGCCCGGGTGTGGCCGCACCTGGTGGACGTCTTCGCGCCGTACGAGAGCTACCAGAAGAAGACCAGCCGCGACATTCCGGTGGTACGGCTCCGGCGTACGGACATGTGACGGACGAGGACGGACTGCGGGCGCCGGCGAATCCCGGGAAAGTTCCCCCGCGCCCGGAGAACCGTGCCCTGGAACCGTACGTACGCGACCGGATCGTGAACCGTCACGACATCGTAGCCACCGGCACCGGCACCGGTACCGGCACCGGCTCCGAGGCGTGGGGCGGGTACTTCGCGGCGTGGGCCTCCCAGGCCGCGTCCTGGCGGCAGCGTCCGCACTGGGTCTCGTCGTCCAGCGGCCGGAAGAGGTGTTCGGGGCCGGAGCCCTCGCAGGTGATGAGGGGCTTGGGCCGGTGGGATTCCTGCCGGGGCGCGGTGTGGTGCGGTGGGTGTACGGCGGTCCGCTCCTGGGGCATTTTCTCGGTCAGTCGGTGCCTCAGGAAGCCCACGGCGGAGCGGACACCGGTCGGTGGCAGTCCGCTGGTCAGCGCGTGACGCAGGTCCGCCGCGCTGATGCCTCTGCGCAGCCAGTCGGCCGCGACGGCGGAGAGCGTACGGGCCTCGCGTTCGCCCAGGTGCAGTTCGCGCCGCGTCTGGCGCAGCGACAGCAGCACGCCCTCGGCAAGCGCGCGTGCGGGGTCTTCGGTGGCGTCGCCGGTGGCAGGGGCCGGTTCCGCCTCCGGCTCCTGTTCCTGTTCCTGTTCCGGCTCCGGTTCCGCCTTCGCCTCCGTTTCTGGTTCCTGGGGCTTGGGGGGTGGGTGGGGAGTGTTCTTCTCCCCGTTGTTGTCCCCCGGAGGGGAGTCACCGACCACCCGAGGAGCCGGTTCACCGACCGTCCGCATGTGCGTACTCGGCAGACCGCCCTCCCGGACGGCCGTCGCCTCCTGGGGGGTGAGGCGGACGTTGGCGAGGAGCTGGTCGGTCACCCACCGGCCGCGCTCGTTCTGGTGCCGCCACTCGTGCAGGAACCCGCAGGCGCCGAGGAGTTGCTTGACCTTCTGGTACGCCCGGCCCTTGATCCCGAGACGTTCCGCGTGCGCGCTGAGGGACTTTGCGGTCGAGCCCTCAGGGAGACCCTGTACGTACAGAAGCAGGATCTTCGCGTCGCTGTTCAGACGCGGATGTTGCACGACGTCGTGCGAAGCCTTCGTGTAGCGCCGAAGGGGCGCGATAGCATGCCGAAGCATCCTCGGGACTCCTGGTTGGTCCTCGAAGGTGAAGGTCCTCGGATGGTGTTGGTAGCACCGCCGGGGACCGCCCCGTGTCCGGACGGACACGAAGCGTGATGACGCGATCACCGTACAGCACCGCGCCCAACTCCCGCATATGCCCAGCGAAATGCCCCCACCAGAGGGTGAGGGCACTTGCGGTGCGTGCGTCAGGCGCGGGCGTACGAGACGAACGCGGCCCAGGAGTCCGGGGCGACCGCGAGCTGCGGACCGTCGGTGACCTTGGAATCACGGACGTGGATGGTGGTGGGGTGCGCGGCGACCTCTACGCACTGGCCGCCCTCGCCGCCACTGTAGCTCGACTTGCGCCAGTCGTAGGCGACTTCGAGGCATTCGCCGCCTTCACCGGTGCTGTAGCTGGACTTGAACCAAGTGAGTTCATCTATGTTCATCGTTCTCCCAGCATCTTCTCGATCAGGGCCAGCGAGTCACGTGGCGTGCGAGCCTGAGCCCGGATAATCCCATAACGATCGGCGAATGCGCGCACTTCTTCTGCGTCCGTGATCAACCGGGGATGACCGTAGACCTCGGTGTATGCCACCTGTTGGCGGCCCTTGGGGGTTAGCAAGGTGAACGATCCGTCCAGGCTCGAATGTTCCTCAAGAACAGTGGGCATCACCTGGATTTCCACAGTTCGCAGCCTTCCCAGGCGCAGGAGTTGCCGCAGCTGGCCCTCATGAATGAGCCGTCCACCAATCGGACGGTGGAGTACAGCTTCCTCCATGACGTAGCTGAGGGTGGGGGTTGGCCACTGCTCAAGGATCTGTTGACGGGCCAGGCGGTCGACGACGCGCTTATCAACAGTCTCATCGCTCAGAAGCGGGCGGCGCTGGGAGAAGATCGCGCGGGCGTAGTCCTCGGTCTGGAGCAGGCCATGCACGACATGGTTCGTGTAATGGTGCAGCTCAACCGCCTCCGCCTCCAGCTTCGCGTAGTTCCGGTACCAGTCCGGGTGCCGCGTCCGCGCCTTCTTCTGCGCCTCCCGTACGTCCGGAATCGCCGCCCGCAGCACCCCGCCCGCCTTCAGCGCGTCGTCGGCCCGGTCCAGGAACTCCGGCTGCGGCGTCCGTACGCCCCGTTCCATCGCGGAGATGAGGTCGAGACCGCAGTGGGTCGCCGTGGCCAGTTCCCTCTGGCTCATGGCGAGGTTCTCGCGCAGCACCCGGATCTGTTTGCCGATCGCACGGAACAGGTGCGCGGTGCCGTCCGCCTCCGAGGGCAGCTCGGGGCGTGATTCCTGGTTCACGGATTCCGTCATGCCGTACCGCTCTCCCGGTCACGGCCGACGTGCCGTACATCATGCCGTGCGTGTCCGTACAGTTACCCAGCGTCCACCGGTCATACCCGGTCAGGGTACGGCGGGGCGGACACGCTCTGTCACATGAACGCCGAAATCACTTCCGTCACTGTCCTCTGACAACGAACTTGGACGGCTTGTCACCGAAGTGGGACTGATGGAGCACCCACGAGCCAGCTCGACGACGGTTGCTTCCCCGGCCCGTAGTGCCGGGCTGTTTCATTTTCTATTTTCCGCGAGGTCGGAAACGGTCGGAACCGGGCTCCTCTGGAGGGCCTCGCTTTCGACATAGGGGCGCAGTGCCTTGATGATCTTGTCCGGGTCCATGTTCTCCCGAACGTGTCCCGGGCGGCCATCGGGAGAGTAGTTCAAGGAGGCTGGGCAGACGCCTTGCCCCTCGACTTTGAAACGGGTGATCAGTTTGGAGGTCGTCGCTTCGAGCAGCAGGTAGGTGGCCCGAGCCTGGATCAGCCGTACCTCACCGTATCCCCGGTAGTCACACTTGATGTCCGTGAGAGTGATTGGTTCCACGTACTCGCAAACGACCAGCTGAGCGGTGTACGGCTCGCTGTCGGGGGTCGTCCAGTGAGGGGGCAAGGTCCTACCCATCCGGAAATGAAGATCGACTGGGTGCGGGCCCGGCCCGGTATAGGGCTTCGCGTCTTCGGTGTACCTCGTGGGGTGTACCCCACGCCCGGAAGCAGCGGACGCTGGGCACGGGTCGGAGGGGAAGACCGGTGAGTTCGGCTCGAACGCCGTGCCGTCAACAACTATGACGACCATGGTCACGGCGGGAATGATGATCAAAGGGGCGAGAACCGCCGGTCGTATTCTGAACATCGCCTCTCCGGTGATGCACGTCAGCGGGCCGGCAGTGAATCAGACCAGATGACTCGCCGGTGCCGATGGGCAGGCCCTCGCGCTGTCTTCCTTCCTCATACTGGCTGTCCGACTCCCCTGACAAAGTATCCAAATCCGCTGTCAGGGGACAGTCACAACCGAGTTCGTCCGACGCCTCAGTGTCCCGTCTCCAGGGATCTGGTCCACGTCTCAGGTGATCTGGTCCGATTCGCTCGTGGTCTCAGGTGATCTGGTCCGTTTTCCGGATCGATGCTCCCGGAGCGCCGGGCGTACCACGCCGGGAGGAACGGTGGCTGTGACGGCAAAGCCGAGGGTTCCCGCCAGGAAGCGGAGGCCGTCGGGCACCAGCCCGAGTACCAGGTCAGTCCCATGCCGTGGCGATGAGTGCCAGGGTGATGGGCAGTCAGGTGAGGGACGCCGTGAGGTCGGGGCGGACTTCTCGGCCGTAGCCCACCGGTCGGTCATCGCGCGTCGGCCTCGGCGGATCGCTGGTTGCCCAGGAGGAAGAAGCCCACACCCAGCACGACCGCCACGATCGCCGGGGCCACGAGCTGCCAGGGAATGCCGAGCCACACTGCGGGCAGCCCCACGCCGAAGGTGGCTGTCAGGTTGGTAAAGAACAGTCTCTTGCCGGACCCGCTCCAGGTGAAGGTGCCGAGGTTGCGCGCCGCGACGAGGCGCGCCGCACCGAAGGCGAGGCCGAGCACCGTGAGCAGACCGAGGCCCGCGCCTCCGGCGGCAATCATCTGGGGCTCGTCGCGCGGCTCGTCGGAGGTCTTCTGCCGGACCCCGTCCTTGGCGAGCGCGACAATGTCGCCACGCCAGACGGTGGCGACGGCCTTGTCGCCCCCCTGGAGCGTCTCCAGGAGCGGTCCGGGATCGCCGAAGTCCAGCTCACCCTGGAACCGCTCGCTGTCCACGGTCGCCCGGTACGCACTGTTCCTGCCCCCGCGGTCGACCACCGTGTCCACGATGTTGAACTCGACCTTTCGCAGGCAGTCCTCCCACCACACATCCGGCGTCGAGTCGGCCGCGCAGCGCTCGGCCGCACGGTACTCCTCGTACCGCGCGACGTTGGCGGGCAGCCAGTCAGCGAACGCGAGGACGCAGCCCGCCGCCGGGGCCACGGACACCAGGATCATCAGCAGTCCCAGGACCCGCCTTGCCCCGGCCCGGAATGCCGTCACTTCTCTCAGTCCGGTCATCTTGACCCCCCAGCCCGCAGAGGCCGGGTGTCCCGGCCTGTCGACGTATCCTCCCCTGCCGGAAACCTGCCACGTCATGAGGGATGCTGGCAGGTCAGCACAGTGCTTCCATGCCGGATGCAGGCAATCAGCGGGTGCATAGCTGACGGCACAGGCGTGGCATCAGTTCGAAACAGCAGAGCCGAACCACATCAGCTGAGACAGCGGCCGACATCCCCCCGTCGGGGACCGCATCACCTGAGATTCCCGGCCTCTTCGCGTCTCAACTGAACTGGTCGTCGCAGATCAGGCCCCCGACTCGAGGACAGATCATTTGAGACGGGACACTCAGCTCCACCCGCAGTGACACACCGTGCGGGCGCTCAGGCCCGCAGCTCCGCCGGAAGCGGAAGGCGGTGGAGCACGTCGAGGCGGCTGACCGCCCGCGTCAGCACCACATAGAGCCGGTGCAGGCCCCGCTCCTCGGCTCCGGCGATCTCGGCCGGTTCGACGGCGACGACGTGGTCGTATTCGAGGCCCTTGGCGAGCACGGCGGGCAGCACGGACACCCGGGACGTCTCCCCCGGCCCCACCGCCTCTTCCAGCCCAGCCGCCCCCACCGTCTCTCCCAGCCCCGCCGCCTCCAGCGCCTCCCTGAGCTCCGCCACCCGCCCCGCGTCCGCGATGACGCCCACCGATCCCTCCCGGGCCAGCGCCGCCCGTACCGCGTCGACCGTCGCCGCCACCACGTCCGGCACCTGGCGCACCGACAGCTCCCCGTCCGCGCGCAGCGACCGCCCCGGCGGTACGTCGACGTCCAGTGCCCCCAGCAGCCGGTTCGCCAGCTCCACGATCGCGGCCGGGACGCGGAAGCCGGTGGTCAGCGGGACGACGGCGGCCGTGGGCCTGCCGAGGTGGGCGAGGAGTTCGGGCCAGGTGCGGGCGGCCCAGGGCGTCGTGCCCTGCGCGAGGTCGCCCAGCACCGTGACCGACCCGAAGCCGACCCGGCGCGCGATCGCCCGGCACTGCATCGGGGACAGGTCCTGCGCCTCGTCGACGACGACGTGGCCGTAGCTTTCGGGGCGCTCGACGAGTCCGGCGACCTCGTCGATCAGCACCAGGTCGGCGGCCGACCACCTGGCGCTCCTCCACGAGCGCGGTGGCTTCGCCCAGCGGATCGCCCGCCGCTCGTCCGGGGTGAGGAGCGGGTCGGACGGGTCGGTGAGCACGGCGGCGACGATCTCCTCCGGCCGGACCTTCGGCCACACCGAGTCGACGAACGCCCCGATCGCCCGGGACCGCCCCATCCGCCGCAGCCAGTCGTCGCCCGGCGGCCCGGACCGCCGTTCGGCCTGGAGCTGGAGCGCCCGGACGGCGCGCGTGCGGACGCGTTCGCGGCCGACGGCGTACGGGGGTGCCTCGGCCCGCACCTCCGCGACGATCCGCTCCAGCTCGCCCAGCGGAATCCGCCGGCGATATGAGCCGTCCGGCACGACGACGGTCTCGGCGGGCGCCGACACCCGCCCGTACAGCGCCCGGTGGAGCACGGCCGCCATCCGGGCGTCGTGCTTGACGGCGGCCGCCGCGGGGGTGTCCCGGGCGCGCACCGGGTGACGGCCGGTCTCGTCGTCGACCGTCGACTGCCTGATGCCGCTCTCCCCCAGCGCGGGCAGCACCTCGGAGATGTACGAGAGGAAGGTCCGGTTGGGCCCGAGGATCAGCAGGCCGCCCCGCTTGAGGCGCTGCGGGTACGTGTAGAGGAGGTAGGCCGCGCGGTGCAGGCCGACGGCGGTCTTGCCGGTGCCCGGGGCGCCCTGCACGCAGACGGATTCGGTGAGTCCGGAGCGTACGAGATCGTCCTGCTCGGGCTGGATGGTGGCGGCGATGTCGCGCATCGGGCCGACGCGGGGGCGCCCGATCTCGGCGGCGAGGATGCCGCTGCCCGGTACGCCGCCGGCTCCCACCCCCGGCACACCGCCCGCCTCCTCCCCCGGCACACCGCCGGCCTCCTCCCCCGCCGTGAGCCGCTCGTCCTCCAGTCCGGTCAGGTCCTCGGACGCCCCCTTGCTCCCCGGCGCCCAGCCGAACCGCCGGCGCACCACCACGCCCTGCGGGTCGCGCGCGCTCGCCTGGTAGAAGGTGCGGGAGACGGGGGCGCGCCAGTCGAGGACCAGCGGCGGGTCCGCGGGATGTTCGGCGATGCGGCGGCGGCCGATGTGGTGGCTCCGGCCGTCGGCCAGGTCCAGCCGCCCGAAGAAGAGCGGGCTCTCGGGCTCCTGCCTCAACTCCTTCGCGTACGAGCGCAGATGGAAGCCGAGGGCTTCGGCGTCGGCACCGGAGGCGGAGACGTCCTCGCCGGTGACGACCTGTTCGCCGGCGCCTTCGGTCATCCGGGCCAGGGCCGCGCGGCAGAGGTCGTGGAAGGTCCGTTCCTGGCTGAGGGCATGGTGGAGTGACGTCATCCACCCAAGATAACGTAACTCAGTAATGAATTTAACCAAGCTTCAATTTACGCCCGGAGCCCGGTCCGCAGCTGCCCGAAGGCCAGGTCCGCCGCCGCCGCCGCTCCCGGAAGCACCTCTTCCGCGCTCTCCCCCGCCTCGATCCGGCGCCAGTTCTCCTCGGCGAGAATCCGCTGCACGGCAACGGTCTGACCGGCCGCGAGCCGCGAAGCGAGGGGGTCGGGCCCGTCGAGGGCGGCGGCGAGCGCCTCCTCGGAACGCTTCACGTACGCGTGCAAGCGGGCCACCAGGCTCGGCGTTCCGTACAGCAGCCGGTGGAAGGCGAGCACGTCCGCGTCGTCGCTGAGCCCGGTCACCGGATCGCGCCGGTGGAGCCCGTCCAGGAAGTGCCGGTGCAGGGCGTCTAGTGGCGAGAGCCCCTCCGCACGCCCGCCGGCCACCACCCGGGCCGCCTCGTCCACGTGGTCGGCGAACCGGTGCAGCGCGAGGTCCTCCTTGGCGGGGAAGTACCGGAACAGCGTCGGCTTGGAGATCTCGGCCGCGGCCGCCACCTCGGCCACGGAGACCTTGTCGAAACCCTTCTCCAGGAAGAGGGCGATCGCGGCATCGGAGATCACCTGGTACGTCCGCTGCTTCTTGCGCTCGCGCAAACCACTCATGTTGACGAAGCGTACGCGCTTGACCTCAACGGAACTTGAGGTCCCAGACTTGTCGACGCAGGGACACAGACATCGACGGAGTGGGGAGTGGACGCCATGCGCGCGATTCAGGTGACGGAGTTCGGCGGCCCGGAGGTACTGGTGGCGACCGAGCTGCCGGACCCGGTGGCCGGCCCTGGCGAGGTGGTCGTCGAAGTCGCCGTGTCCGACACCCTCTACATCGAGACGCAGATCCGCGGCGGCTGGGGCCCGCAGTTCGGCATCGAGCCGCCGTACGTGCCGGGCGGCGCGGCCGTCGGCACGGTACTGGCCGTGGGCGACGGCGTGGACCCCGCGTGGACCGGCCGCCGGGTCGTGGCGGGCGCGGGCACCCGCGGGACGTACGCCGAACAGGTCGCCGCCCCGCTCGACCGGCTGATCCCGGTCCCGGACGGCCTCGGCCTGCGCGAGGCCGCCGCGCTCGCGCACGACGGCGTCACCGGCACCGGCATCCTCGAGGCGGCCGGCATCCGGCCCGGCGAACGGGTACTGATCCTGGGTGCGGCGGGCGGCATGGGAACGCTTCTGGTGCAGATGGCCCGTGCGGCCGGGGCGCGTGTCGTCGGGGCGGCGCGCGGCGGGCGGAAGCTGGATCTCGTACGGGAACTGGGCGCCGACGCGGTCGTGGACTACTCCGAGGAGGGCTGGACCGACCGGGCCCGCGAGGCGCTCGGCGGCGCGGGGGCGGACGTACTGCTGGACGGCGTGGGCGGCGAACTGGGCCTGGCGGCCTTCGCGTTGACGGCCGACGGCGGCCGCGTCTCCGCGCACGGCGCGTCCAGCGGCGGCTTCGCGGCCGTCGACGCGGGCGAGGCGGAACGCCGGGGGATCACGCTGCGCGGGATCAGCGAGGTCCAGTACGGGGCGGCCGACATCACGCGACTGTCGGCGAAGGCCCTGGCGGAGGCGGCGGCGGGCCGCCTGCGCCCGGTGATCGCGGCCACGTTCCCGCTGGCCCGGGCCGCGGAGGCGCACACGGCGATCGAGGCGCGGGCGGTGGCGGGCAAGGCGCTGCTCACGGTGGCACCGGCCGTCTGACCGGTACAGGGGGGCACACCCTGCGGGGGCTTTCCCCTGCCCGCCCCTGCCCGGAACTGGGGGCAGCCCCAGGCCCCGGGCGCCCTTGGGGCCTGCCCTCGATCGCCGGACGGGCTGGACTTTCCCGCTCGGCGGGCGTATTCAGCCCCCCCCAGGGGCCCCCGGACGGGGTCCGGGGGAGACCGAGGAGCAGAGTCCGGGGCGGAGCCCCACGCGGGGGAGCCGCGGAATGTCACAGCCGGGAAGGAACGGGCAGGGGAACCGACCCTCCGCAGGTACCCCGGATCACCCCCCGCCCGCTTCCGCACCAGCACCTCGACCCCGCCCGGCAGCCGTTCGAGCCCGAAGACGAACTCGGAATCGGGCTCGTCCGGCTGATCGAAGACCCCCGGATCCAGCACCCGCGTCACCGCCGGACACCGCTGCGGATCGACGCGCCCGCGCCGCCGCCCTCCCCGACCGCTTCGGGCTGACCGGGACCGGGGACCGGCTGATCGCGTCGCACTCCGGAGGCATGCGGCCCGGGACGGAGCGAGGGCGGCGACGGCGGCTTCGCCCACGGCGACTGGTCGCACCCGCTCTCCGTCCCGGAGGCGGTGGGCGGCGCACGCTCGAACCGGTCTCCACCGTCATCAGCGACGCGGGCGTGCACGTGTGTACCCGTCGGCCGGTCGCCGAGGGGCAGGGCAGGGCAGCCCCGCCCGGAGCCGGGCTGCTCTTCCGGGCCGTCAGACCCGAGCCGTCGCCCGCACCACCCGGAGCACCGGCTCCAGATCGTCCACGACCACCGCCGCGCCCGCCCCGAGCAGCCGCCGCATCCGCCTCTCGTCGCGTGCGTAGCCGAGGAACCGTACGCCTGCCTCCCGCGCCGCGAACAGGTCCGAGGGGGTACCGCCGACCCTCAGGGTCTCGGCAGGCCGGGCTCCCCATGCGGTGAGGGTGCGGCCGAGGCGGTCCGGGCCGGGCCCGGGGTGGCTCGGGCCGGGTGTACGGCCGTAGATGTGCGGGGCGAAACAGCCGGCGAGGCCCCGGCCGGCCAGGTACTGCTCCGCCGCCGGCGAGGAGCTGTCCGTCATGAGCGCGAGACGGCTGCCGACCGCGCTCCAGGTGCGTACCAGCGGGTCGGCGTACGGGGTGGGCCGGGCGGTGGCGGCGGCCCGGAGCTCCTCGCGGGTGAGCTCTTCCTCCAGGGCCCGCACCAGTTCACTGCCGGGGCGGGCCCGTGCCACGGCCCGCAGGACGGCGTACGGGTCGCCGGAAGCCCGTTCCTCCTCCGTCAGCGGCACGGGCCGGCCGTGCCTCTCCAGCCGGTCGACCAGGTTGTCCGCCACGTCGTGCGCCCGGTGGTCCGCGAAGAGCCGGCAGAGGGGGCCGTCGAAGTCGAAGAGCACGCATCGCGCACCCGTGATCAGATCCCGCAGTTCCTCGATCACCGATGCCGCCTGTTCGGTTTGAGTCGCGTCAGAAGTCACTAGGAGAGTGTCAGGTCCGACGTGACGGTGTTCCAGAGCGCGTCGTTCCGGACCGCGTCTTTCCGGACCGTGTCGCACCACTGCTGCGACCGCTCCACGGACATCGCGCCCGCCCGGTCAGAAGATGTCCGGGCACCACGGACGCCTGGGCGTACGGAACAGGGCGTCGGCAACGGCGGCGGCGCCCGCCGACTCCTCCGCGACCCGGCCCAGCGCCACGAGCCGCACCGCGGACTCCTCGCCCAGGTACAGCGCCCCCAGCTCCCTCACGTCCAGTGTGAGATCGGGCGTCCCGGCCGAAGGGGCGCACACCGCCCCGTCCGCCGAGGCGTCCAGCCGGAACCGCCCGCCGGCCAGTCCCGCCGTGTCGCGCACCTCAAGGACGAGCGAGGCGGGCACCGCGTACGTCCGCGCCTCCAGGGCCCGTACGACGTCCAGCAGCCGCACCCACAGGAAGTCGGCCTGCGTGACGACCCTGGCCGCCCGGGGGTCCGGGAGCAGCAGGGGCAGCAGATCGTCGCCGGCGCGGTATCCGGACCGTACCGTCGTGATCCAGTCGACCGCGCAGACGAAGTGCCACAGCGCGCGCTCCGCCGCCGGCGACACCGCGACCATGTCGCGTACGGTCGCGGTGTTGAGCGGCTGCTTGCCGTCGCCCCACTTCTCGTCGGCGTGGTAGGTCATCAGCCCCTCGACCTCACCCCGCGCCGACCGGTAGACGGCGTGGAACGGCTCGGTCCAGGGCTGGAACGACATCACCACCTGCCCCGTGCCGAGCTGCCACCAGCGCTCGTCCCGGCTGACCGCACCGTGCTGCACCGCCCGGAAACGCTCGTGCAGCACGGGCCCGAGCTTGCGCACGTCGGCCCCGTCGACCAGGTCGATCCGGCCGCCGCCGTCGTCCGGCCCCGCCCAGCGGGCGTCGAGCCCGGCCCGGGCCACGTCGACCTCCCACTCGGTGACCGAGGCGGCGGGCCCGAACCCGTACCGCCCGTAGATCGGGTACTCGGCGGCGATCAGCGTCGACAGGACGTCCCCGCGCTCCTTCGCCGCCGCGAGGTCCGCGGCCATCATCCGGCTGAGCAGGCCGCGGCGGCGGTGCGTCGGCGACACGGTCACGTTCGACACCGCGCTCGCCGGCACCCGTGCGCCGCCCGGCACCGTGAGCTCCTGGGCGAAGGAGCGGTACGTCGCGACACAGCGCCCGGCGTCGAACGCGCCCCGCATCCGCGACAGGCCCATGTGCGGCAGGCGCTCCGCGGCCTCGTCCGGCGAAACGACGGGCGGGCGGAGGAATCCGGTGGCGAGAGCGCGCAGCCAGTCGGGGAACTCGGACGCGGTGACCGTACGGACGTCGACACTCATGCGCCCACGCTAGGCACTCCGGCCACCGGCTGTCGCCCGCATTTCGCGCTCCGCGACGTCGCCCCGGCGGCCCGCTTCCCGACCGCCCCCGGCGGCCCCCGGCCTCTCCCCGCCGCCTCAGAACGCCGCGCGTACCTCCCCGACCTCGGCCGCCCCGCCCATCAGCGGCGCCCGCCCGATCCGGTCCACCACCGGCGCGTCCACGCCGAGCCGCCGCAACGCCCCGGCCAGCACCGGCCCGTGCGCCCGCGTCGCGCCGTCGTCGATCTTGAAGGCGAAGGCGCGGCCGTCCGGCAGGGCCACCGCCTGCACCGCCTCGGCGCCCATCTTGGACAGCGTGCCCGGCACCTCGCGCATCAGCCAGGTGTCGAAGCGGCGCGTGCCCCCGACGTACTCGGGGTGCGCGCGCATCGCGTCCGCGACGCGGCGCTCCGCCGTGCCCTCCCCGGCGAGCACGAAGCCGCGGAAGGCACGCGCGAGCCCGGCCAGGCTGATCGCCATCAGAGGCGCGCCGCAGCCGTCGGTCCCGACCGCCGTGACGCGCTCGCCGCTCGCCTCCTCGACCACCTTCAGCACGAGCCGCTGGAGCGGATGCGCGGGGTCCAGGTACGTGCCCGTGTCCCACCCGTTCCGTGCGCACACCGCCAGCATCGCCGCGTGCTTGCCCGAGCAGTCCATGGCGATCCGCTCACGCACCCCGCCCGCGGCGAGGTGCGCCTCCGCCTCCACCGGGTCCAGCGGCAGATCCGGCGGGGTCTGGAGGTCCGCCTCCGTGAATCCGGACTCCGCCAGCATCTTCCGTACGAGATCCAGCTGGAACCGCTCCCCCGAGTGGCTCGACGCCGCCAGCGCCAGCCGCTCCCCCGACAGGCCGAGCCCGGCCCGCAGCACCGCCGCCGCCTGCATCGGCTTGTTGCTGGAGCGCGGGAAGACCGGGGCGTACGGGTCCCCGACCGCCAGCTCCACACTGCCGTCCGCCGCCAGGACGACGAGCGAGCCCCGATGACAGCCCTCGACGAAACCGGAACGAACGACTTCCGCGAGGACCGGGGATATGGCGGCGGCAGCGGTGCTGGAGGACATGCGGATCGACCTTCCGAGGGCAGGACCCGACTCCCCGAGGCAGAGTCGGCCGGGTCACGGCCTCGAGGTCGGCTTCAGGTCAGCAGGTCGTCTACTTGTGCTTCCCCATCACGGTACCTGCGGGCGATCTCGGCGCTGCAATCGTCCGCCGTCCGCTGGAGGAGCTGCCGGCGGCGCGAAACCTGCTGCTCGTAGCGGACGAGCCGCACCATGGCCGCGTGCAGCTCCTCGTCCGTACGGGCACCGAGGTCCGAGAGCTCGACCTCGGCGAGCATCTCGGCGGCCAGCTGCCGGGACTCCTCGCTGCGCGGTGTGGAGAGCGTGACGTGCCGGGCGGAGGAACGGTGCTGCGACGGGGCGTCCGCGAGGATCTCCGAGAGCCGGTCGACGACCGGGGAATCCGGCCCCGTACGCCGCGCCAGTTCGGCCCGCAGGATGTCGATCCGCCCGTGCAGCAGACGCCGCACATAGCTGAGGTCCGCCTCGTCGCGCTGCGAGTCACGGCGCAGAGCGCGCAGCTCCGGCAGCCCCAGCAGGGCGAGATCGGGCTTGTTGCGGTCGGCCGCGAAGACGTTGCCCGTACTCTCGCCGGACCGCTGCGCCGGTGGTCGTGCGGCGGAAGCGGAAGCGGAAGCCGTCAGCCGGCTCATCGGCATAGGTACGGGCCCGGGCGGCTGCCCGGCACCAGGTGTGCTCATGAAGTGTTCCGTCCCCTCGACCGGTGCGGCGCGCACCGCCTCTGTGCATCGTGCCACTCCTGACTGCCACCCTGCAGGCGCTCTACGCCCGTTCGGCCCCCGATAGATTGGTCCACATGCGTGCAGTGGTGCAGAGAGTCGACGGCGCGAGCGTCGTCGTGGCGGGGCAGACGGTCGGCGAGATCGCCGGCGAAGGGCTGTGTGTGCTGGTGGGAGTGACCCACGAGGACACGACGGACAAGGCCGCACAGCTCGCCCGGAAGCTGTGGTCGGTTCGGATCCTTGCGGGCGAGAAATCCTGCTCCGACGTGAATGCGCCACTTCTGGTCATTTCGCAGTTCACCCTCTACGGGGACGCCCGCAAGGGCCGCCGCCCGACCTGGAACGCCGCGGCCCCCGGCGACGTCGCCGAGCCCCTGGTCGACGAGGTCGTGGCGCAGCTCCGCACCCTGGGCGCCCACGTGGAGACGGGCCGGTTCGGAGCGGAGATGCGCGTCTCGCTCACGAACGACGGCCCGTTCACGGTACTGATCGAGGTCTGAGGCGGAAAAGAAGGCGGAAAAGGACCGCTACGGCTCTACGGCTCTACCGCTCTACCGCTCTACGGCTCCACAACGACTTCCTGCGCCGCGGCCGTGTTCCCCGCCATCAGCTCCGCGTCCACCGGCACGTTGCGCTTGACCAGCGCGAGGGCGATCGGCCCCAGCTCGTGGTGGCGGGCCGAAGTGGTGACGAAGCCGAGCTGACGGCCCTCCTCGCCGTCCGCCGCGAGCCGCACCGGCGTACCGGGCGGCGGCAGCAGGACCTCGCTGCCGTCCAGGTGCAGGAAGACCAGGCGCCGCGGCGGCTTCCCCAGGTTCTGGACCCGGGCGACGGTCTCCTGGCCCCGGTAGCAGCCCTTCTGGAGGTGTACGGCGCTGCCGATCCAGCCCACTTCGTGCGGGATGGTGCGGTGGTCGGTCTCGAAGCCCAGCCGGGGCCGGTGCGCCTCGACGCGCAGCGCCTCGTACGCCAGGATGCCGGCCGCCGGACCGTGGGCCCCGGCGTACGCCTCCAGCTCGCCCCGCGGCAGGAAGAGGTCCCGGCCGTGCGGAGTCTGCCGTACCGCCACCCCCTCGGGCACGTCGGCGATGGAGCCGGCCGGGAGGTGGACGACCGCGAAGTCCTCGGTGCGGTCGGCGGTCTCCACCCGGTAGAAGAACTTCATCGACTCCAGGTACGCGAGGAGATCGCCCTGCGTGCCCGGCTCGACGTGCATCCACACGGTCTCGCCGTCGTCGACGAGGTACATCGCGTGCTCGACATGGCCGTGCGCGGTGAGGATCAGCGCCTCGGTGGCCCGGCCGGCCGGAAGCTCGCTGACGTGCTGCGTGACCAGGAGGTGCAGCCAGCTGAGCCGGTCGTCCCCGGTGACGGTGACGACGCCGCGGTGGGACAGGTCGACGAAACCGGTACCGCCGGCGAGCGCGCGCTGCTCGCGGAACAGGTCTCCGTAGTGCGCGGCGACGCCTTCGTCACGCCCTTCGGCGGAAACGGCGCCGGGCAGGGACAACAAGGGGCTGGTCGGTGAGTGTCGCAGCATGAGGGCCAGCCTACGACTCGGTGGCCGAAGCCTGTGCGGCGCACTTCTCGCAACGGCCGAAGATCGCGAAGTGCTTCATGTCCGTCTCGAAGCCGAACGTCTCGCGCAGCTTGGCGGTGAAGTCGGCGGCGATCCCGATGTCGGCCTCGATCACGTTCGTACAGTCGCGGCACACCAGGTGGATGTGGTGGTGGCGGTCCGCCAGGTGGTACGTCGGGGCCCCGTGCCCCAGATGCGCGTGGCTGACCAGACCCAGCTCCTCCAGGAGCTCCAGGGTCCGGTACACCGTGGAGATGTTCACGCCGGACGCGGTTCTGCGCACCTCGACGAGGATGTCGTCGGGCGTCGCGTGTTCCAGGGCGTCCACGGCCTCCAGGACGAGCTGGCGCTGGGGCGTCAGCCGGTAGCCGCGCTGCCGCAGGTCGCTTTTCCAGTCGGTGCTCACCACGTGCCCAGTGTAGGCAGCGCGGCGAGCAACCGGCCGTACGTCGTCCTGTCCCGCCCCGTGGAACTCGCCTACTTGAAGAAGGCGATTCCGTCGTCGGGCAGGTCCTTGAGGTCCTTCGCCCACTCCCTCGGGTCGACGACCTTCTTCAGGTGCGCCGACATGTAGGGGCGCAGCTCGACGTCCGGGGTCGCCTTCTCGCCGACCCACATCAGGTCGCTCTTGACGTAGCCGTAGAGACGCTTGCCGCCGGTGTACGGCCCCGAGGCGGCGGTACGCGCCACGGCGTCCGTCACCAGGTCGATCTGCGGCTTCTGGTCCGCCAGCTCGCCGTACCAGATCTCGACGACGCCCTGGTCGCGGATCATGACGACCTCGACCTTGCGGTCCTTGTCGACGCGCCAGTAACCGGTCTCGCTCTCCAGCGGGCGGACCTTCTTGCCCTCGTTGTCGAGCACCCAGGTGCGCGAGACGTACTCGAGGAAGTCCCGGCCGTCGTGGGAGAAGGTGACTTCCTGGCCGAAATTGGCCTTCTCGTCACCGGGGAAGTCGAAGACGCCCGCGCCTTCCCAGTTTCCGAGGAGGAAGACGAGGGGGACGAGGTCCGGGTGGAGGTCGGACGGGATCTCGATCATGAGCTGCTCAGACGATCTGTGAGGGGAGGGATGGGTTAGCGCTGACCCTGGTAGAGCTTCTTCACGGTCAGACCGGCGAAGGCCAGAACACCGACGCAGACCAGAACCAGCAGGGCTTCGAAGAAAATCGTCAGCACGGGGGTGCTCCTTGCACGAGCGGTGGGCGGTACGGGGCCGGGCCCCAGCTTAGTCGGCGGGGCCCGGCACGGCCGTCCCGGGGCTTCAGCCGAGCAGCTGGTTCTGGAGAATCACCGACTGGTGGAAGGGCACCCCGGGGGCGCCGCCCTTCCTGGAGTGCGTGAGCAGCGCGACCGTGTCGCCGGCCTGGACGTAGGCCAGCCGGACCTGCTCGCCGTCGTACGGCTTCTCCTCGGCGAAGAGGTACGCCATGGTGTTCTCGACCAGGCCCGAGCTCGTCCAGTCGGGGTCGAGCTCCAGGGTGGGCGACCCGGCGAGCGGTACTCCGCTGTCGATGCCGACGGCGAGCACGTGGTTCCTGAAGCGCTCGGCGATGCCGACCGAGTTGAACCGGAGCAGGTAGACCCGGGACGTGGTGCCGTCCGGCATGGTCCAGCCGCGCGCGGCGACATGGCGTACGGCGTAGTCGGACAGCGCGAGCCGCAGCTCGCTCCGCCTGTCCTTCTCATACGCCTCCGTGAACCGCTCGGAGGCCACCCAGCCGCCGTCGAGCTCCTTGTCCCGCGTGGCGCCGGCCGGCAGAGGCAGCAGCAGTTCGCGCAGGTCGGCGTGGTGGATCTCTCCCCGGTTGCCGTCGTTGAAGGGGCGCGGGGAGCCGGCCGGAAGGGCGGGCACGGAGAGCACCGGGTAGTCCCAGCGGCCGTCGCTCCGGGTGGTCAGACCGGGTACGTCGGTACGTTCCGTCGACGCGACGCCGAAGGCGGTGCCGGTCCCGATGCCGCCGCACACGAGCACGGCTGCGGTCCACCGGGCGACGGCCCGCAGCGCCTTGCGCGGCGGCTCGGGCGCGGCGGGGACTTCGGCGACCTGCTGGACGGGGGCCGTTTCGGCGGCGGTCGCCCGTGCCGAGGACGTGAGCTGCTCGGTCATATGTACTCCCCCGGGGACACGACGTGGTCGAGCTGGTCCTCGACCAGCCTGGTGACGTCGGACTTCGAGAACGGTTCGGTGCCGGAGGCGGTGACGTTGACCATCAGCTCGCCGTCGTACGCCATGCAGAACATCCCGTCGAGCCCCGGCTTCTCCTCGGTGCCGGACCGGCCCGTGGGCGCGGCCATGACGCAGGACGCCTCCTTGTGTCCCCCGACCTTCGGGCCCTTGGGGACGCCCAGGAAGCGGAGCAGCTCCGTCCGGAACTTGTACAGGTCGTGGACCTGCTTCTCGTCCTTGATCCGCACGATCTGGGTCTGGACGACGAGATCACCGGCGTTCGACGTGTACGACCGCACGGCGATCCCCTGTACGCCCAGCTTGTCGACTCTCCGCTCGTACTCCCGGCGGTTCTTCCCGTAGATCTCGCCCCCCTGCTCCTTGAGGAGAGCGACCGCCTGCGCGCTGCTGAGCTCACCGTCGTTGCCGTACGAGTCGATGTCGGGGCCGAGGCGATACGTCTCGGGGACGGGCAGCAGGAGTCTGCTGAGCTCGGTCGAGTCCCTGCCCTTGGCGACGTCGCCCGCCGGGTCCTCGGCGGGCTCGCGGTCGGACTCCTTCCACACCGTGGTGGGAGCGGTCACGTCGGCGGAGCCGGCGGTGTTCACGGTGTACGCCGCTCCGCCGCCGAGGGCGCCCACGACCAGCACGGCGGGCAGCACCGTACCGAACAGCCGGCGCGTCACGTTTCTGTCCACAGGCGTCTTGTTCACAGGCGCTCCAGCTGCCGCTCGGCCAGCACGCGGATGTCGCGCTCACTGATCCGCCGGGTGTCGAGGATGTTGATGTCGACCATGACGTCACCGCGATGGAAGAGCGCGCGGGCGCGGTACTGCGGCAGGTGGCCGGCCCTGTTCTCGACCGGGAAGAGCCAGTAGCGGCCGTTACCACTGCCCTCGAGGGCCTCGCCGGCGTTGCCGGCCCCGTCCTCGTTCCCGCCCATGTAACCCTGCTGGCCCTCGGCATGCTCGGCGGCCCCGTGCACGGGCCCCGAGTGGTACTGAACGAGCCGGACGTACACCTCCCGGTGCGCGGAGGGCTGCCAGGCGACCGCCGCCATCCGGCGGAAGTCCGCGTCCGCGAGCTCACCGAACATACCGTCCGGTCTGTCGAACTCGAGGGCGTACGCCCCGATCTCCTTCCAGCCGTCCTCCAGGCCGGACACGTCCGCGTCACGCGCCCCGGCGGGCTTCGGCACGAGCAGCTTGCGCAGATCGCCGTCCGTCCTGACGCGGTGGTCGTCCCTGGCGGACAGCGGCTCCGGCTCCCTGCCCTTGGGCAGTGGCTCGGCCGGGTACGCCAGACCGTCCTGCGCCAGCGCGGGCAGCGGCGTCGGCGGCCGCTCGGCCTGGACGGTGTAGCCGACGGCCAGCCCGCCGACGATGCCCAGCGCCGTTGCGGCAGCGATGATCAGGGGCGTACGGGCGCACGACCGGACGGCCCGCGATTCTTCTCGTTCACGTTCCTGCTGGTCAGGAACGTCTTCCTGCGCTTCCAAAGGGGCCCCCACGAGACCTGAGGCGCAGGCTCCGTTCACCTGCGGCGCAGTACAGACCCGCGAGGGGCGACCGTGGTTGTACGGCGGCGGATTACAGTTCGGGCATGGCGAAGAAGCTC
Source organism: Streptomyces sp. NPDC003016 (assembly GCF_053591455.1). NCBI lineage: Bacteria > Bacillati > Actinomycetota > Actinomycetes > Kitasatosporales > Streptomycetaceae > Streptomyces > Streptomyces sp. NPDC003016. The sequence continues at coordinate 23,783 of NZ_JBSFTV010000030.1, read as the reverse complement.
GTGATCAAGGTGACCGCCGGGGCCGACGCCCCCGAGCGGTGTTCGCAGGCGTTCACGGTGGCGGCGGTGGCCGTGGCCAGCGGGGTCGAGGTCTCGCTCTGGCTGACCGGCGAGTCCGCGTGGTTCGCGCTGCCGGGCCGCGCGGCGGAGTTCGAGCTGCCGCACGCGGCGCCGCTGCCGGACCTGATCGAGGCGATCACGGCGGCGGGACAGATCACCCTGTGCACGCAGTGCGCGGCGCGCCGCGAGATCACCGAGAAGGACGTGATCGAGGGCGTACGGATCGCGGGCGCCCAGGTCTTCGTCAGCGAGATCATGGCGGACGGCGTCCAGTCCCTCGTCTACTGAGCCCTCACCGACGGGGCTTCCTGCCGTCCAGCTCGTCCCACCAGTCGTCGGACTTCGGATCCCCGGAAGGATCGTCCCACCAGCGGTCCTCCGGCCCCCGCCGGTTGGCGACCACCGCCGCGACCGGCGGAATGACCATGGCGACGAAGCACATCCCCACGGCCACCGGCATGGACCACAACCGTACGAGGGACCAGGCGGAGACGAAGAGGACGATGCATCCGCCCATCAGCAGGAAATAAGCGTGACGGCGTCGCGCGTACATACCTCCACGGTACGACCGAAGGGCCGCACCCGGTCCAGGTAAGCGTCCAACCCCCTGGGGTGCGGCCCTTCGGCCAGTGGAAAGCGCCTCGTCAGACGGCGATCGCGACCTCCGCGAGGCCGCCCGTCCGGGCGACGACCGTACGGTCGGCCGTGCCGCCCGGGACCAGCGCGCGCACGGTCCAGGTGCCCTCGGCCGCGTAGAAGCGGAACTGGCCCGTGGCCGAGGTCGGGACCTCGGCGGTGAACTCGCCGGTCGAGTCCAGGAGGCGGACGTAGCCGGTGACGGGCTCGCCGTCGCGGGTCACGCTGCCCTGGATGGTGGTCTCACCGGGCTTGATCGTCGAGGCGTCGGGGCCGCCGGCCTGTGCTCCACACATGTTGAAATCCGTCCTTCAAGTCGCGGTCGAGAGGGGTTACTTGTTGGCGCCGAGCTCGATCGGCACGCCGACCAGCGAGCCGTACTCGGTCCACGAGCCGTCGTAGTTCTTGACGTTGTCGACACCGAGCAGCTCGTGCAGGACGAACCAGGTCAGGGCCGAGCGCTCACCGATGCGGCAGTACGCGATGGTGTCCTTCGCGAGGTCGACCTGCTCGGCCTCGTACAGGGCCTTCAGCTCTTCGTCGGACTTGAAGGTGCCGTCGTCGTTGGCGTTCTTCGACCACGGGATGTTGCGGGCGGACGGGACGTGGCCCGGGCGCTGCGACTGCTCCTGCGGGAGGTGGGCGGGGGCGAGCAGCTTGCCGCTGAACTCGTCGGGCGAGCGCACGTCGACGAGGTTCTGGTGGTCGATCGCGGAGACGACGTCGTCGCGGAAGGCGCGGATCGAGGTGTCCTGCGGCTTGGCCTTGTACTGCGTGGCCGGGCGCTGGGGGACCTCGGCGACCAGGTCGCGGGAGTCGAGCTCCCACTTCTTGCGGCCGCCGTCGAGCAGGCGGACGTCCTGGTGGCCGTAGAGCTTGAAGTACCAGAAGGCGTACGACGCGAACCAGTTGTTGTTTCCGCCGTAGAGGACGACCGTGGTGTCGTTCGCGATGCCCTTCTCGGACAGGAGCTTCTCGAAGCCGGCCTGGTCGACGAAGTCGCGGCGGACCGGGTCCTGGAGGTCCTTGGTCCAGTCGATGCGGATCGCGTTGCGGATGTGGTTCTTCTCGTACGCGGAGGTGTCTTCGTCGACCTCGACGATGGCGACCTTCGGGTCGTCGATGTGGGCCTCGACCCAGTCTGCGTCTACCAGGACATCGCTGCGGCTCATGCTGTTCTCCTCCGGGGCAGGTGCGGCGGTTATGCGCGAGGGGCGTGTGCGGGTACGCCGGTACGCGGAACGGGACGGCGTACGACCGCACGGGGTGCCGGCCCTGACTTCGACTGCACCGGTTCGGTAGGTCGGAGGGCCGGGGGGAAGGCGGGTGGCCAGAGGCTGCTGCGGCCAGAACCCGCTCAGGCAGTGCGACAGAGCATGGCGGCGACGCGGCACAGGTCTACTGCCCGCCGCTTCGTGAGGTCCGCCTGTCGCTGCTGCATGGGACCGATCGTAGGGACGTCACGACCGGCATGTCACCGGCGTGTCGGATGATGAGACGCGATCGTCCGCGATGCGAGACGGGGAGAGGGAGCGAGGCCGCTCTCCCGGGCGTTCGCACGGCCCGCGCCCGTCCGCTTCCTGAGGGGCGGACGCGGGTGTCTCACTATCCGGCGAGGGCCACGTCCGTGCCGGTGACGGAGATCTTCGCCCCGTCCTCCGTCGCTTCGGCCTTTTCGAGTTCGATGCCTTCCGGCAACCCGCTGACCTGCCGGTCGAAGTCGGTCCTCTCCCGGATCATCCCCTCCAGCCCGGGGATGCCCTCGCCGGGCACCTCGTCCGCCCGCACCCGGATCGTGTCGCCGTCGACCAGACTCACGCTGGACAGCACACTGCGCGTGATCTTGCGGCCGAGGATCTCGGCGGAGCCGGTGACCTTCACCTTGCCGTTGCCGCCGTAGGAGAGGGAAACATCGTCCTCGGCGGCCTCGGACAGGTCCTCGTACGAGATGAGGGCCCGGCCGGTGGCGCGGTCCGCCGTCGCGCCGGAGAAGCCGGTGACGCTGCCCCGCACCCGCACGTCGTGGAGCTCGGCGGTCATCTCGCCGATCCGGAGCCGGTGGCCGGCGGCGCTCGCCTCGATGTCCTCGAGGGTGACGTCGACCCGGTCGAAACGCTTGGCGGCGACCTGGGTCAGGAAGGGAAATCCCTTGATGGACACGTCGGGCGCGCCGGTCAGCCCCTGCCGGCTCTGGATGCGCTTCGCGACCTCGGACTCGGCCATGTTGACCGCCAGGCGGTCCAGGGCGACGAAGATGCCGCCGAGGATCACGGCGACGACCAGCAGTATTCGCAACGCACGCATTGTTTACGGATCCCCCGAGTCGCCCGGCCCGCTCTGACGATCACGAGCCTACTGCCAGGTAGCGGAAGGATGAGGCAAGGATCAGGCGATGACCCGGCCGATCAGATACACGGCGGGGGCGGCGGCGGTCAGGGGCAGGGCCACTCCGGCCGTCATGTGGACGAACCGGGACGGGTAGTCGTAGCTGGCCACGCGCAGACCGGTCAGCGCGCACACTCCGGCCGCGAACCCGAGCAGAGCGCCCCCGGCGCCCACGTCCGCCGCCCCGCCGGCCGCGACTCCGGCGCCGGTGGCGGCGAGCAGCGCGACGACGACCGACACGACACCGGACAGCGGCAGCGCGCGGGCCAGTGCGGCGACGGCGACGGCCACGCCGCCGACGGTCACGGCCTCGGGGACCGCCGCGAGGTGGCCCGCGGCGAGTACGGCGAGGGCGGCCGAGGTGATGGTGGCCGTCAGGCCGTACATCCGCTCGTCGGCGGGGGCGCGGTTGCGCAGCTGGAGTACGAGCGCGAGCAGCACCCAGACACCGAGCGTGCCGATGATCGCGGCGGGCGCGTGCTCGGCGTCGACGGCCAGCAGCACGATGTCGGCGGTGACGCCGCCGAGGAAGGCGAGCGCGATGCCCTGGCGGGCGGGCCACATGCCGTTGAGCCGGAACCAGCCGGCCGCGGTGACGGCCTGGAGCAGCACGAGCGGCACGAGCAGGGCGTACGGGCCGACGGTCGCCGCGCCGGCGAGCAGCAGCGAGAGCCCGGCGGTCAGGGCGGCCGGCTGCATGCCGGGCGCGATGACCGGCGACCGGCCTTCGGCGCGGGCGCGCTGGGCGGCGGTGAGCGGGGCCTCTCCCGTCCGGGCGGAACCGGGAGCCCGGGAAGCCTGGGGACGTGCGTTGCCCAGGGTGGTGGGCGCGCTGTACGCCGCGTGGCCGGTGGAGGGGGACGCGGCAGCGGGGGCCGCCGCGGGCGCGGGCGCCGGGGCGGGCTCGTACGCCGCCGGGTCCTGCGGGTAGGGGCCGTACGCCGCCGGGTTCTGCGGGTAGGGGCCGTACGCGCCCGGGTCCTGCGGGTACGGGTCGTACGCGCCCGGGGTCCCGGGCGGCGGAGCGTACGCGCCGTTGTGGGACGACGGGTCCGAGGGGTGGGACGGGTACGCCGGGTCGGCCGCGGGCTGTTCCTGCGGCCGGTACGGCTGCTGGACCGGCTGGTACTGCTGGACCGGCTGGTACTGGGTGTCCCAGGTCGGCCCCTCCCACGTCTGGGTGTAGGGCTCCTGCGCGGACGGGTGCGGCTCCTGGCGCCCGTCGCGCCCCTCACGTCCGTCGTGTCCGTCGTGTCCGTCGTGTCCGTCGTGTCCGTCGTACGGATACGGGTACGGCTGCTGGTTGCTCATGGTGTGGGGGTCATCCTCCTGCGAACGGCGGGAGCACCTCGACCGTGCCGCCCTCGGCCAGCCGTACGGTCTCATGAGGGCGGGTGCCGACGGGATCACCGTCGATGAGGAACGAACACCGCTGGAGTACCCGCGTCAGCTCCCCGGGGTGCCGGTCGCGCACCGCGTCGAGCGCCTCGGCGAGCGTCCCGGCCGCGTACGGCTCCTCGGCGGTCCCGGCTGCGGCCTTGGCCGCGGCCCAGTAGCGGATGGTGCCCGCTGCCATAACGGCGCTCCTTTCGTCGGCTTCCATGATGGGCTATGCCGCCACCGGCCAGGCGCCGGTGCGGGTGAGGAGTGTCTCCTCGGCCGCGTTCCCGGCGTGGCCCATGCCGGGCTCGAGCCACAGTTCGCCCCGGTCGCCCGCGGCCCCGGCGCGCATGCGCGGGCGGTCCAGGGGGAAGTACGGGGCGCGGTCGCCGTGCACCACCAGCAGCGGCGTCGTACCGAGCCGGGCCGCCGCCTCGGCCGGCGGGGGCGGCACGAGGTCCCCTTCCCGGGGGTGGATCCGGGTGCGCAGCCCTGCCCGCCCGACGAGCCGCCCGGCGGGGCGGGTGACCACCCGGTGCAGTCGCCGCATCGGCGCCGCGCCCCGGCAGTACCAGCGGGCGGGGGCGCTGACGGCCGCCACCGCGTCGGCGTGCGCGGACCCGTGCGCGGCTGTGTTCACTTCTGTGCGCCCCCCGTGCGCGAAGCCGCTCCCGTCCCCCGTACAGCGCCGCGTGCCGGACGGCCACCGAGCCGCCCTCCCCCCACGGTCTTCGGCGGGGGACGTGCCCTCAGAAGCCCACCGCGACCACCCGCCCGCGCCCCGGCGAGCGCGCCCGGCGGACCGCCGCCGCCAGGTCGAGGACCTCGCGGCCGCCGACCGCGGAGCGTCCGCCGGAGCCTCCGTGGCCCCGGAACGAGAACGTGATCACGGCTGCGTACTGCCGGAACACCCGGGCGGCGCGCCGCACCGCGGGCCGGTCCGGGAGCCCGTGAAGCCGTGCGCGACGGCGATCGCCGGGCCGTCGGTCCCACCGCCCGGCGACGGCTCGTACAGCGCCTCGGTCCGCACCCCGTCGGCCGCCCGCAGGACCGTGCGCCGGGCCCCGCGCGTGATCAAGGGAACAAGTGATCTGCGGAACCGGCCCTCCGGCACGGAACTCATGTGAGCTATTGTGCTGGGCATAGGACCTGGGCAACGTTGCCCCCGGGTCCTTTTGTGTTTTCTGACCGTTGTTACGGACAGATGACGCGGTGCGGTTCCAGGGCGCGGAACCGCACCGCACGAAGGACGAAGTGCGAAGGAAGTACGAAGCAGTGCCGCATACTCCCCCACGCCTTGAGGGCGCGGGTGGGACCCCCTCCGCAGGGACCGAGGAGGAACCGACGTAATGGGCGAGCGAACCGTGCATGATCGGACGACCCGGGCAGGTGGCCGACGATGAGTTCTCTGCTGCTCCTGACCAATGCCCTCCAGCCGTCGACGGAGGTGCTCCCCGCCCTCGGCCTGCTTCTGCACAGTGTGCGGGTGGCCCCCGCCGAGGGCCCGGCTCTCGTCGACACCCCTGGTGCCGACGTCATACTGATCGACGGCCGCCGCGACCTCCCGCAGGTCAGGTCGCTGTGCCAGCTGCTGCGGTCCACCGGACCCGGCTGTCCGCTGATCCTCGTCGTGACGGAGGGCGGCCTGGCGGCCGTCACCGCCGACTGGGGCATCGACGACGTACTGCTCGACACCGCGGGCCCGGCCGAGGTCGAGGCGCGGCTGCGGCTCGCGACGGGCCGCCGGCAGATCACCTCCGACGACTCCCCGATGGAGATCCGCAACGGTGATCTGTCGGTCGACGAGGCGACGTACAGCGCGAAGCTGAAGGGGCGGGTCCTGGACCTGACCTTCAAGGAGTTCGAGCTGCTGAAGTACCTGGCGCAGCACCCCGGCCGGGTCTTCACGCGCGCACAGCTCCTCCAGGAGGTGTGGGGCTACGACTACTTCGGCGGTACGCGCACGGTCGACGTGCACGTACGGCGGCTGCGCGCGAAGCTCGGCCCCGAGCACGAGTCGCTGATCGGGACCGTACGCAATGTGGGCTACCGCTTCGTGACCCCCGAGAAGGTCGAGCGGGCGGCGGCCGAGGAGGTCCGGGCCAAGGCCGGGCAGAAAACGGCGCCCGGGGCCGTCACCCGTGCGGCGGACACCGCCGCGGACACCACCCCCCGGGAGGAAGCCGCCGTACGGCCTGCCCAGCGGTAGTTCACCCCGCGTAGACTGCCGCGCGTGGCCAAGGTGACGCGGGACGATGTGGCGCGACTGGCGGGGACTTCGACCGCGGTCGTCAGTTACGTCATCAACAACGGACCCCGGCCGGTCGCCCCGGCCACGCGCGAGCGTGTCCTCGCCGCGATCAAGGAGCTCGGCTACCGGCCGGACCGGGTCGCGCAGGCCATGGCGTCCCGCCGCACCGACCTCATAGGCATGATCGTCCCCGACGCGCGGCAGCCGTTCTTCGCCGAGATGGCGCACGCGGTCGAACAGGCCGCCGCCGACCGCGGGAAGATGGTCCTCGTCGGCAACTCCGACTACCGCGACGAGCGCGAGGTCCACTATCTGCGGGCCTTCCTCGGCATGCGGGTCTCCGGTCTGATCCTGGTCAGCCAGGGCCCGAGCGAGTGGGCGGCCGCCGAGATCGAGGCGTGGGACGCGCGGGTGGTGCTGCTGCACGAGCGGCCCGAGACGATCGACGACGTGGCGGTCGTCACGGACAACATCGGCGGCGCGCAGCTCGCCACCCGCCACCTCCTGGAGCACGGTCACCCGTACGTCGCCTGCCTGGGCGGCATGGAGTCGACGCCGATGGTCGGCGACCCGGTGGCCGACCACGTCGTGGGCTGGCGGCGGGCGATGCGCGAGTCGGGGCGGTCCACCGAGGGCCGCCTCTTCCAGGCGCCGTACAACAGGTACGACGCCTACCAGGTCGCCCTGGGGCTGCTCGCGGGGCCGGACCGGCCGCCCGCGATCTTCTGCTCCACGGACGACCAGGCGATCGGCGTGCTGCGGGCCGCGCGGGAGCTGCGCATCGACGTACCGGGCGAGCTGGCGGTGGCCGCCTTCGACGACGTGAAGGAAGCGGCGCTCACCGATCCGCCGCTGACGACCGTGTACTCCGACCGGCCGGCGATGGCGCGGGCGGCGGTGGACCTGGTGCTGGACGACGCGCTGCGGGTGGCGGGGTCGCGGCGCGAGCGGCTGAAGCAGTTCCCGTCGGCGCTGGTGGTACGGCGCTCCTGCGGCTGCCCGGCGACGTAGCCCCTCTTCATTCGGGGCATACGCACTTCTGCCGGGCTTCTCAGCGGCTCCTCAGACCGTTCTCATACGCACCGACCAAGCTCTGGGGCATGACCGAGAGCCCCCGCCGCAGCGGCGAGCACCCCGAGCCCGAGCAGCAGCCCTCCTCCTTCTCGCACGACTCGCACGACTCGCACGGTGCCGCGTACCCGCCTCCGCCGGCGTACGCACCTCCGGTGGCCGCGCCCCGGCGGGCGCGGCGGCCGGTCGCCCTCCTCGCCGCCGTCGCGATCGCCGCCGCGGCGGTCGGCGGCGCAGCGGCGGTCCTCGCCGAGCGCCTCACCGCCGCGGAGACCGCCACCGGCGGCAACGGCGTCTCCGGCACGACCGTCTCGCAGAGCAGCGAGGGCACCGTCTCCGGGGTCGCGCAGGCCGTGAGCCCGAGCATCGTGGAGATCAGCGCGACGTCGGCCTCCGGCGCCTCCACCGGCTCCGGCGTGATCGTCACCGCCGACGGCGAGATCATCACGAACCACCACGTCGTCTCGGGCGCCTCGTCGGTCGAGGTCGAGCTGAGCGACGGCAGGACGTACACCGCCGATGTCGTCGGCACCGACCCGGACAAGGACCTCGCGCTGATCGAGCTCCGGGGCGCGAGCGGCCTGAAGGCGGCGGCGCTCGGGAACTCCGACGACGTCGAAGTCGGCGACGAGGTGGTGGCGATCGGCTCGCCCGGGGGCCTGACCGGGACGGTGACCAGCGGAATCGTCTCGGCGCTGGACCGGGACGTGACCGTGTCGAAGGACGGGAACCCGGGCCAGGAACAGCAGGGACAGCAGGGACAGGGCGGCGGCCGGTGGCCGTTCGAGTTCGGTGGGCAGCAGTTCAACGGCGACACCGGTTCGTCGAAGACGACGTACAAGGCGATCCAGACCGACGCCTCCCTCAACCCCGGCAACTCCGGCGGCGCCCTCATCAGCATGGACGGCGAGATCATCGGCATCAACTCCGCGATGTACGCCCCGAGCGGAGCCAGCAGTTCCGCTTCCGGCAGCGTCGGCCTCGGCTTCGCCATCCCCGTCGACACGGTCAAGGCCGACCTGGACGGGCTCCGCGCCGGGGGCGACAGCTGACGTCCCTACCGTGCGAGGCTGAAGGCGACGTACGCCGCCACGCAGCGACCGATCCCGAGGAAGACCGATGAACAGCCCCGCCGAGCGCATCCTGATCGTCGACGACGAGCCCGCCGTGCGCGAGGCGCTCCAGCGCAGTCTCGCCTTCGAGGGGTACGGGACGGAGGTCGCCGTCGACGGCGTCGACGCGCTCGCCAAGGCGGCGTCGTACGCACCGGACCTGATCGTCCTCGACATCCAGATGCCCCGCATGGACGGCCTGACCGCGGCCCGCCGCATCCGCTCGTCCGGCGACACGCTGCCCATCCTGATGCTCACCGCACGCGACACGGTCGGCGACCGCGTGACCGGGCTCGACGCGGGCGCCGACGACTACCTGGTGAAGCCGTTCGAGCTGGACGAGCTGTTCGCCCGCATCAGGGCGCTGCTGAGGCGCAGTGCGTACGCCGCCGGGACAGCGGCCGGCGAGGAGGCGCCGGGGCACGTGCTGTCCTTCGCCGACCTGCGGATGGACCTCGTGACGCGCGAGGTGACGCGGGGCGGCCGGCCGGTGGAGCTGACCCGCACCGAGTTCACGCTGCTGGAGATGTTCCTCGCGCACCCGCGCCAGGTGCTGACGCGCGAGCAGATCCTCAAGGCGGTGTGGGGCTTCGACTTCGAGCCCAGCTCGAACTCCCTGGACGTGTACGTGATGTACCTGCGCCGCAAGACGGAGGCGGGCGGCGAGCCGCGCCTGGTGCACACGGTGCGGGGGGTCGGGTACGCGCTGCGGGGCGGTGAGGCGTGAGCGGTACGCCGGCGCCGGCCTCGGCGTCACTGCGCAGGTTCCGCCCGTCGGCGCTGCGGTCCCGGCTGGCGCTGCTGACGGCCACGGCGGTGGCGGTCGCGGTGGCGGCGGTCGCGGCGGCGTGCTGGTTCGTGACGAAGGCCCAGCTCCAGGAGCAGACGGACGACTCGCTGCGCAACGCGAAGTTCGACGGGAAAGCGACCGCGGACCTGCTGGCGTCCTGCCTGAGCGGCGGAGCCCTGCCGGCCCCGGTGTTCCCCAGCGAGTACTCCGTGCAGATCGTGGCGGCGTCGGGCCGGACCTGTACCGCCCCGGGGTCCTCACCGATCCCCGCGCAGCGCGACGACATCGCCGTGGCGGGCGGGCTGCGGGACGACGCGCTGCACACGACGGCCGACAAGGCCGGCACGCGGATGCGTGTCCACACCCGGCCGCTGGGCGGCATCGGCGGCGGCCCCGCCGCCGAACGGTTCGCGCTCTCCGTGGCCCGCCCGGTGAGCGAGATCGACGAGCCGCTCGGCTCCCTCGCCTGGGTACTGCTCACGGTGTCCGGGATCGGTGTCGTCGGCGCCGGCGCCGCCGGCCTCTGGGTCGCCCGCGCGGGCCTGCGCCCCGTCGACAAGCTCACCGGCGCCGTCGAGCACGTGGCGCGCACGGAGGACCTGACCGTACGCATCCCGGTCGAGGGCGAGGACGAGATCGCCCGCCTCTCGCGCTCCTTCAACGCCATGGCCACCGCCCTCGCCTCCTCCCGCGACCGCCAGGCGCAGCTGATCGCCGACGCGGGCCACGAGCTGCGGACCCCGCTCACGTCCCTGCGTACGAACGTGGAACTGCTGGCCCGCAGCGACGAGACGGGGCGGGCCATCCCGCCCGCCGACCGGGCCGCGCTCATGGCGTCCGTCAAGGCGCAGATGACCGAACTGGCTTCGCTGATCGGCGACTTGCAGGAGCTCGCGCGGCCCGACACGGCCGACCAGGGCAGCCCGCCGAGGATCGTCGCGCTGCACGAGATCGCGGCCGCCGCGCTGGCGCGCGCCCGGCTGCGCGGCCCCGAGCTGACGATCGGGGCGGACCTCTCCCCCTGGTACGTACGGGCCGAGCCGGCGGCGCTGGAGCGGGCGCTGGTCAACGTCCTGGACAACGCGGTGAAGTTCAGCCCGCCGGGCGGCGCGGTCGACGTGGCTCTGGACCGGCACGGCGAGCTGGCGGTGCGCGACCACGGCCCCGGCATCCCGGACGCCGAACTCCCGCACGTCTTCGAACGCTTCTGGCGCTCGCCGTCCGCCCGGTCCCTGCCGGGTTCGGGGCTCGGCCTGTCCATCGTGGCCCGCACGGTCCAGCAGGCGGGCGGCACGGTCGTGCTGCGGCGCCCGGCGGACGGGGGCGGCGGCACGGAGGCCCTGATCAGGCTGCCGGGCGCACCGGCGCCACCGCCCGACACCGCCTAGACCTCCGCGGGAAGCGTCCTCGCGGCGCCGTCCGGCCCCGGCGACAGCCCGGCGGGGCGGCACCCGGCCCGGGTGCCGCCCCGCCGGGCCGCCTGAACTCAGTGACTACTTGACGATCGTGATCCGGTCGGCCGCCGGCGGGGCGATCGGGGCCGTCGCGCTGGAGTTCTTCGCCAGGTAGGCGTTGAAGACGTCCAGGTCGGAGGCGCCGACCAGCTTGTTCTTGTGCTCCTTGAAGACCGGGAAGCCGTCGCCGCCGCCCGCGAGGAACTCGTTCATCGCGACGCGGTACGTCTTCGCCGGGTCGAGCGGGGTGCCGTTCAGCCTCACCGAGGAGACGTCGACGCGGGCGGCGCCCGCCTTCGTCATGTCCAGGGTGTACGTGAAGCCCTTCGACACCTGGAGTATCTTCGGCGACGCCTCGTTGCCGCCGCTGACCTGCTGCTGGAGCGCGGTGATCAGCTGGGCGCCGGTCAGGTCGACGACGTTCATCATGTTGGTGAACGGCTGGACGGTGAACGCCTCGCCGTACGTCACGACACCGTCGCCCTCCTTGCCGCTCGCCTTGAAGACGAGGTCGGAGCGGATGCCGCCGGGGTTCATGAAGGCGATCTGCGCGCCGCCCCTGTCGGCCGGGGCCAGGCCCTCCAGCTGCGCGTCCGCGATCAGGTCGCCGAGCGGCTTCTCGGGGGCCGTGGAGCCGCGTCCGTTGATGTCGGCGGAGATGAAGCCCTGCGGCCTGCCGGCGATCGGGGCGGCCAGCGCGTTCCAGCGGCCGATGAGCGAGGTCATGTCCGGCGCCCAGATCCTGGCCTGCTCCTGGTCGCGGACGACGATGTGGTTCGCGCTCTTCACGCCCGTACGCACGATGTCCTTGGTGCGGCGGTCGTAGGTGAGCGTGGTGTCCGTGTAGAGCTTTCCGTACGAGGAGGCCGAGGTGACCATGCGCGGCTTGCCCGCCGGGTCGGGGACCGTGCAGACGTACGCCTGGTGGGTGTGGCCGGTGACCAGCGCGTCGACCGTCGGCGTGATGCCCTTGGCGATGTCGACGATCGGACCGGAGATGCCGTCGCCGGCGCCCGGCGAGTCGCAGTCGTAGTCGTACGTGGAGGAGGCCGGCGAGCCACCCTCGTGGATCAGCGCGACGATCGACTTGACGCCCTGGCGGTCGAGCTCCTTGGCGTACTTGTTGACCGTCTCGACCTCGTCGTGGAACTTCAGGCCCTTGATGCCGTTCTCGGTGACGATGTTCGGCGTGCCTTCGAGGGTCACGCCGATGAAGCCGATCTTGACGCCGTTCTTCTTCCACACCGTGTACGGCTCGAGGACCGGCCTGCCGGTCTTCTCGTCCGTGACGTTCGCGGCGAGGTAGGGGAAGTCCGCGCCCTCGAACTCCCTGCCCTCCTCGAAGCAGCCCTCGACCGGGTGGCAGCCGCCGTTCTGGATGCGGGCCAGCTCGGTGGCGCCCTCGTCGAACTCGTGGTTGCCGACGGCCGACACGTCGAGGTCGAGCTTGTTCAGCGCCTCGATCGTCGGCTCGTCGTGGAAGAGCCCGGACATCAGCGGGCTGGCGCCGATCATGTCGCCGCCGGCGGCGGTGACGGAGTACCGCTCACCCTGGCGCGCCTTGCGCAGCGCGGTCGCCAGGTGCTCGATGCCGCCGGCCGGGACCGCCTTCACCGTGCCGTCGGGCTGCTTCTCGTTGACCGTGCCGGCCGAGCCCGCCGGGGGCTCCAGGTTCCCGTGCAGGTCGTTGAAGGACAACAGCTGCACGTCCACGGTCCGCGAGGACTTCGGCCTGTGCTGCCCGCCGCCGGCTGCTGCCCGGTCGCCTTCCTGCGCGCCGGCCGGCATCGCCGCGACGAGGGCGCCGAGGGTGGCGAGACCGGCGGCCGAGGCGAGCACGCGCCGGGTCGCGCGGTGGGTGCGGGTGGTACGAGGGTTCGCTGACATCTGTCCCCTTGTGAGTTCAGCGTGACGGACGAACCGCAGCCTAAAGTCAACGCGCGTAGCGCAACAGGGGGTGACGGGTCACAAGCTGGTTGCCTTCGGCGGTACATCGGCTGCTGCCCGGCCGTCGCCCGTACGGCCGGGACCTTCCGTCACGGAGCGCGATGAGACGGCCGGGCGGGCCGGGCAGTCCGCGCGCGGGGGACGACGGGAGCGCGGCCGGGGCCGCCGAGTGCGCCCGGCGCGGGGAGCAGGGCGGCCGGTCGGCGGGGACCGGATCCGTTCGACGCCCTGTCGCACCACCGTCGCCGTACGCTCGTACCCATGACGACTGACCCCGCCACCCCCGCCTTCCTCAGGAAGATCCAGACCCTCGACGTGCTCGCCGAGGAGCAGGCCCGGGAGGTCCTGGCGCTCCTCGACGAGGCCGCCCGCGCGGACGGCGTGCAGGCCGTCTCCGAGCAGGGCCGGCTCCAGCTGCGCGGCGGACACCGGGAAGGCGTCCGGCACTTCCTGCTGTACGTCGGTGAAGGGCCCCTCCTCGGATACGCGCAGCTGGAGGACACCGACCCCGTCGAGGCACCGGCCGCCGAGCTCGTCGTACACCCCGCGCACCGGGGCGCCGGGCACGGCCGCACGCTCGGGACGGCCGTGCTGGACGCGTCGGGGAAGCGGCTGCGGGTCTGGGCGCACGGCGGGAAGTCGGCGGCGCGCCACCTCGCCCAGGTCCTCGGGCTCACCCTCTTCCGCGAACTGCGGCAGATGCGGCGGCCCTTGAGCCCGCTGGACATCCCCGAGCCGGTGTACCCGGCGGGGGTCGAGGTCCGCGCCTTCGTGCCGGGACAGGACGACGCGGCCTGGCTCGCCGTGAACGCGGCGGCGTTCGCCCACCACCCCGAGCAGGGCGGCATGACGCAGCGCGACCTGGACGACCGCAAGGCCGAGCCGTGGTTCGACCCGAAGGGCTTCTTCCTGGCCGAGCGGGACGGCGAACTCGTCGGCTTCCACTGGACGAAGACGCACGCCGAGGAGCAGCTCGGCGAGGTGTACGTCCTCGGCATCCGCCCCGACGCGCAGGGCGGCGGCCTCGGCAAGGCCCTGACCGCGACCGGCCTGCGGCACCTGGCGGCGCAGGGGCTGCCGACCGCGATGCTGTACGTCGACGCGGACAACACGGCGGCGGTGACGGTGTACGAGCGGATCGGCTTCACCACGCACGAGACGGACCTGATGTACCGCACGGAGTCGTAGGGCCGGGAACGGCCGAGGGGGCGGCGTCGGTTGACACCGCCCCTTTCCTTGCACCACTCTTCCACTACTTAACTAGTGAAAGGGGGGTACAGACGACGTGGTCGAATTCCGCATCGACCGGCGCACCGGCGTCGCGACCTACGTACAGATCGTGCAGCAGACCAAACACGCCCTCCGTCTGGGTCTGCTGGAGCCCGGCGACCGGCTCCCGACGGCCCGCGAGGTCGTCGAAGCCACCGCCATCAACCCGAACACCGTGCTCAAGGCGTACCGCGAACTGGAACGCGAGGGGCTGGTCGAGGCGCGGCGCGGCCTGGGCACCTTCGTACGGAAGTCGCTGGGCAGCGCCCCGGCCGACTCACCCCTGCGCGGCGAGCTCGTGGAGTGGGCGGCGCGGGCCCGCGAAGCCGGGCTGGAGAAGGACGACGTGGCCGCGCTCTTCACCTCCGTACTCGACGAACAGTTCAAGGGAGATCACGCATGACGGACACCGCCATCGAGGCGGCCGCGCTGGGCAAGAGCTACGGGCGGCGGGGCTGGGCCCTGCGCGAGTGCTCCTTCCGGCTGCCCGCCGGGCGCGTCTGCGCGGTCGTCGGCCCCAACGGCGCCGGCAAGTCGACCCTGCTGGCCCAGGCCGCCGGACTGCTCCGCCCCACCGAGGGCTCCCTCACCGTGCTCGGCACCGACCCGGCGACGGCCCGCGACCGCATCGCGTACGTCGCGCAGGAGAAGCCGCTCTACCCGCAGCTCACCATCGCCGACACCCTGCGCCTGGGCGCCGAACTCAACCCGGGCCGCTGGGACGCGCGCGTCGCGGACCGCGTCGTACAAAGCGGTGAGCTCGACCCGGGCGCGCGGATCCGCACGCTCTCCGGCGGCCAGCGCACCCGCGTCGCGCTCGCCCTCGCGCTCGGCAAGCGGCCCGAACTCATGCTCCTGGACGAGCCGATGGCTGACCTCGACCCCCTTGCCCGGCACCAGTTGATGGGCGCCCTGATGGCCGAGGCCGTCGAACACGGCACCACCGTCGTGATGTCCTCGCACATCATCGGCGAGCTGGCGGACGCCTGCGACCACCTCCTGCTCGTCTCCGGCGGCCGCATCCGGCTCGGCGGCGGGATCGACGACCTGACCGCCGCCCACACCCTGGTGACCGGACTGGCCCCGGCGGAGGACCTGGCCCCGCACACCGTCGTCGAGGCCCGCGCCACCGGACGCGGGACCACCGCCCTGATCCGCCCCGACGGCCCGGTCGGCGACGGCTGGCAGACCGAAGAACCGTCCCTGGAGGAACTGTTGCTCGCCCACCTGCGCTCCCCGGACGCTCCCCCGCTGCTCACCCCGAGCACGACGGTCCGCGACGAGGCACGGCAGGTGACCGCGTGACCACCACCCTGTCCTCCCCGGACACGGCGCCGCATGCCCCGGAAGCCACCCCGCGCGGCGCCCTGCGCGGCCCCCGGCGGGTACTCCTGCGGCTCCACCGCACCGCCCTGCGTTCGGCCCTCGCCCTCATCGTGCTGGCGGCAGCGGTCACCGGTTTCCTGCGCTGGGCGGCTTCGGCCTTCCCCGAGAAGGAGCTCGACTGTTCCGACGGCGGCCCCTGCTACGACACCTTCCTCGGGTTCACCAGCGCCCGGGAACTCCTGACCGAGTACATGACGCGCGGATCCACCGCCCTCCTGCTCCTCCCCCTGCTGATCGGAGCCTTCGTGGCGGGCCCGGTCGTCGCCCGCGAGCTGGAGTCGGGGCTGCACCGCCTCGTCTGGACCCAGTCGGTCTCCCCCGCGCGCTGGCTCGCGTCGAAGCTCGCGACCGCCGCGACGCTCGCCGTGGCCGGGACGCTCGCCCTGATGGGCGTCTTCCGGCTCGGCGCGACCGGTCTGCTGGGCCGGTGGAACCTGTCCTGGGCCGACCGTGGCGTGTACGAGGCGACCGGACCGGCCCTCGTCGCGTACGGCCTGCTCGGTGTCGCCGTGGGCGCGCTCGCCGGCCTGCTCGTACGCCGCACCCTGCTCGCCATGTCGATCACGGGCGTGGTCACCGGCACCGTGCTGATGGTCATGGGCAACGCTCGGTGGAGCCTGATTCCGGTGCGCACGGTCACCGGGCCCGGCGAGCAGTTCAGGGGCCGGGGCATGCCCGTGGACGCCTTCATGACGGACACGGGGGTGCAGAACGCCGCCGGTGAACGCTTCGTGCTCCCCCAGTGCCTCCCCGACAGGATGACGGGCGCGTACTGCCCCACCGACCTCGGGGTCACCAACTGGTACGTGGACTTCCACCCCTACGCGCACTTCTGGTACGTCCAGCTGATCGAGACCGGCATCGTGCTGGCCCTCGCCGCCGCGGCCGTCTACGCCGCCTTCCGGGTACTGCGCCACCGCGCGGCCTGAGCAGACCGGCGGGACGCCGGGGCCCGGGAAGACACCCCCCGGGCCCCGGTGGTCGCATCCTGCATGTCATGTCTCCGTTACCGCGCATTCAGACACGCTTGCGACCCTCTCGGAATGCAGCCCGCCGTGCCACCCTCCCCGAACGGGAGATCTCCCCGCACATCACCCTTCTTCGGCGTGCCCGGGGGCCCTCACGCGCGGAACAATGGGTCCATGAGCCAGCAGCCGAGCGCCGATGTCCCTGTCCAGCATGCTCAGCCGTCCGTCGGTGCCATCGCCGCGCACCGCCCGCACACCCTGGCCGGGTCGCCGGTGACCGACCTGGACCCCGACATCGACGCGGACCCGGACGCGTACGTGGAGTACGCAGAAGGTTCTGCGGCGGACATCGAGCTGCCGCAGGGCCGTTTCCTCGACCGGGAGCGCAGTTGGCTGGCGTTCAACGAGCGGGTGCTCGAGCTCGCCGAGGACCCGGCCACCCCGCTCCTCGAACGAGCGAATTTCCTCGCCATCTTCGCCTCGAACCTGGACGAGTTCTTCATGGTCCGCGTCGCCGGCCTGAAGCGCCGCATCGCGACCGGTGTCGCCACCCGGTCCGCGTCCGGCCTCCAGCCCCGCGAGGTCCTGGAGCTGATCTGGACCCGCTCGCGCGAGCTCATGGCCCGGCACGCCGCCTGCTTCCAGCAGGACATCTGCCCCGCCCTCGCCGACGAGGGCGTGCACCTCATCCGCTGGCCCGACCTGACCGAGAAGGAGCAGGCACGCCTGTTCACGCTCTTCCGGCAGCAGATCTTCCCGGTCCTCACCCCGCTCGCGGTGGACCCCGCGCACCCCTTCCCGTACATCTCGGGTCTCTCCCTGAACCTCGCGGTCGTCGTGCGCAACCCGGTCAGCGGCCACCGCCACTTCGCGCGCGTCAAGGTGCCGCCGCTGCTGTCCCGCTTCCTGGAGGCGTCGCCGCAGCGGTACGTACCCCTGGAGGACGTCATCGCCGCGCACCTCGAAGAGCTCTTCCCGGGGATGGAGGTGCTGGCCCACCACATGTTCCGGGTGACGCGGAACGAGGACCTGGAGGTCGAGGAGGACGACACCGAGAACCTCCTCCAGGCCCTGGAGAAGGAGCTCATGCGGCGCCGCTTCGGCCCGCCGGTGCGGCTCGAGGTCGAGGAGTCCATCGACCCGTACGTCCTGGACCTCCTCGTCCGCGAGCTGAAGATGTCGGACGCCGAGGTGTACCCGCTGCCCGGCCCGCTCGACCTGACCGGCCTGTTCGGGATCGCGGCGCTGGACCGGCCGGAGCTGAAGTTCCCGAAGTACATCGCGGGCACGCACCGCGACCTCGCCGAGGTCGAGTCGGCGTCCGCGCCGGACGTGTTCGCGGCGCTGCGCGAGCGCGACGTCCTGCTGCACCACCCGTACGACTCCTTCTCCACCTCCGTGCAGGCGTTCCTGGAGCAGGCGGCGGCCGACCCGGACGTGCTGGCGATCAAGCAGACGCTGTACCGGACGTCGGGCGACTCGCCGATAGTGGACGCCCTGATCGACGCCGCCGAGTCCGGCAAGCAGGTCCTGGTCCTCGTCGAGATCAAGGCCCGCTTCGACGAACAGGCCAACATCAAGTGGGCGCGCAAGCTGGAGGAGTCCGGCTGCCACGTCGTGTACGGGCTCGTCGGCCTCAAGACCCACTGCAAGCTCTCCCTGGTGGTCCGCCAGGAGGGCGAGACCCTGCGCCGCTACTCGCACGTCGGTACGGGCAACTACCACCCCAAGACGGCCCGCCTCTACGAGGACCTCGGCCTGCTCACCGCCGACCCGCAGGTCGGCGCGGACCTCTCCGACCTCTTCAACCGGCTCTCCGGCTACTCGCGCCGCGAGACGTACCGCCGGCTGCTCGTCGCGCCCAAGTCGCTGCGGGACGGCCTGGTCGCCCGGATCAACAAGGAGGCCGCGCACCACCAGGCGGGGCGTCCGGCGTACGTCCGGATCAAGGTCAACTCGATGGTCGACGAGGCGGTCATCGACGCCTGCTACCGGGCGGCGAAGGCGGGCGTGCCGGTCGACATCTGGGTGCGCGGGATCTGCGCGATACGTCCCGGAGTGGCCGGCCTCTCGGAGAACATCCGGGTCCGGTCCATACTCGGCCGCTTCCTCGAACACTCACGGCTCTTCGCGTTCGGCAACGGCGGTGAGCCCGAAGTCTGGTTCGGCAGCGCCGACATGATGCACCGCAACCTCGACCGCCGCATCGAGGCACTGGTCCGGGTCACCGACCCGGCCCACCGCGCGACCCTGAGCCGGCTGCTGGAAACCGGCATGTCCGACACCACGTCCTCCTGGCACCTCGGCCCCGACGGCAACTGGACGCGGCACGCGACGGACGCCGAGGGACAGCCGCTGCGGCACGTACAGGAAATGCTCATAGAGGCCCGGAGGCGCCGGCGTGCAACACCGTGACACCGCATCCCGAACCCGCCCCCGGCCGGACACCGGCCCCGTCCTTCCGCCGGCGGGGGGCGAGGCGCTGCCCCCCGAGGACCTGTCCAGCCGGCTGCGCGCGCAGGAGCTCCGGGCCGGTGACCTCCTGGCCCGCGACCTCCTGGCTCCGTACCTCCACTCCCTGGCCGCGGACTTCCTGCGCTCCCTGCGCCTGCACCGCGAGAGCGGCCAGGACCCGCAGGGGACGGCGGAGGCGGCCGAGGCGACCCGCGCGCTGCGCGGCGCGGCGCGCCGGATCAGCGGGACGCTGCACACGTTCCGGCCCCTGACCGACACGGGGTGGGCGGACACCCTGCGCGGCGAGCTGGCCTGGCTCTCGGGCACCCTGGCCCGCGAGCACGCCTACGCGGGGCGGCTGAACCGGCTGCTGGAGGCGCTGAACCGGCTCTCGGGCGCGGGCGGCGGGGCGGGCGGCGGGACCTCCGCGACGCCGGGGGCCCGGGGGAGCGCCGCGTCGCGGGCGCAGCCGGGCGGGACGCTGACCGTGGGCGCGGCGCGGGCCGGCGCGCTGCTGGAGCGGCAGCTGACGCTGGCCAGGACACGGGCGCACTCGGCCGCTCTGCAGGCGCTGGGTTCCTCGCGGTTCCACGCGGTCGCCGACGCCGTGGCCTTACTGGCCTCGGACGTTCCGCTCGGGCCCGCCGCCGCCGCGCCCGCCGCCGAGGTGCTCGCACCGCTCGCGGTGGGCGCCGAACAGCGGCTCAAGGAGGCGGTGGCCGCACTTCCGCTGGGGCGCGCCGCCCACCCGTACAACGCGGAGGCACTCGTCCACGGCCTGGCCGCCACGCCCACGAGCGAGGCGCAGGACGCCCCCTGGCACCAGGTACGGCTCCTGCTGCGCCTGCACCGTTACGCCCAGGAGACCTTCGCGGTCCCCGCGGCCCCCGCCGGCGCGTGCCTCGCGGCGCAGGCGCTCGACCGCCACCGGGACGCGGCGGAGGCGGCCGGCGCGGCGGCGTCGGCGGCCCGCACCCCGCGCATCGCCCCGGCGACGGCGTACGCCCTGGGCGTCCTCCACGCCGACCAGCGCCACGAGGTCGAGGCGGCCCGTTTCGCCTTCCAGCAGGTGTGGCAGCGGACGGCGGCGACAGCGCCATGACCGGCACGGCCGGCGCCCCGGACCCCGGCCCCGTGCTCGCCGCGGGCTGCGTGCTGTGGCGCCGGTCGCCGTCCGACGGCGTTCCCCGGGCTCTCGGCTCCGTGCGCGCGGAAGAGGCCCCCTGGGAGATCTGCCTCGTCCACCGCCCCAAGTACGACGACTGGTCGCACCCCAAGGGCAAGCTCAAGTCCGGGGAGGACGCCAGGGACGCGGCGGTCCGCGAAGTGCGGGAAGAGACCGGCATGACCTGCGCCCCGGGGCCGGAACTGCCCTCGGTCCGCTATACGGCCGACGGCCGCCCCAAGGTGGTCCGTTACTGGGCGGCAGAGGCCACCGGCGGCTCGTTCGAGCCGAACGACGAGGTGGACCGCGTGCTGTGGCTGCGTCCCGACGCGGCGCAAAAGCGACTGACGCGGGACAGGGACGGAAAGCTGGTCGCCGCCCTTCTCCGCGTCCTGCGCACGGCCCGGGAAGACCGGGAAGGCCAGGAAAACCGGAGAGCGGACGAGCCGACGGACCGGCGGGAAACACCGCGCAGCGGAGTATAACCCCGCGTTTCGGGCATCACCCGCAGGGGAGCCTCCCCCGGCCACCGATCCGCACCCCACCCCTCTCCTCCCCGCCGCGAGGCACCCCGCGCACCACACCGTTCGGCACGGTTCACCTCCCGTTCACCCTCCCCCGCCGGTGGCTTCACCTGTTCTGCCTAATTTCGGACGTACGCGGTGCGAGGCACGTCGCAGGACGCCGCCCCACTGGGTAGCTGGGACCCGAGAACACCTACCTCTTCGCACGCCGCCACCACACAGGACCGGCGGCTCCTGGAAGGAACACCCGAACAGTGAAGCTTCAGCGCAAGAACCGGCTTCGCGCCACCGCGCTCGGCGCCCTCGCCGTCTCCGGCGCCCTGGTCCTCACGGCGTGCGGCTCGGACGACAACAGCGGTTCCACCGGCGGCTCCGGCGAGACCAAGGCCGCCAGCACCATCAAGTGCGACGACGCCAAGGGCCAGCTCCTCGCGGCCGGCTCGACCGCCCAGAAGAACGCCATGGACCTCTGGGTCAAGAACTTCCAGGCCGCCTGCGAAGGCGTGGAGATCAACTACCAGGCCATCGGCTCCGGTGGCGGCATCACCAAGTTCAACCAGGACCAGGTCTCCTTCGCCGGTTCCGACTCGGCGCTCAAGCCCGAGGAGGTCACCGAGTCGAAGAAGATCTGCAAGAGCGGCCAGGGCATCAACCTCCCGATGGTCGGCGGCCCGGTCGCCATCGGCTACAACCTGGAGGGCGTCGACGACCTCGTCCTCGACGCCAAGACGCTCGCGCAGATCTTCGACAACAAGATCACCAAGTGGAACGACCCGGCGATCGCCAAGCTCAACCCGGACGCCAAGCTCCCGTCCAGCACGATCCAGGCCTTCCACCGCTCGGACGAGTCCGGTACGACCCAGAACCTGGGCAAGTACCTGAGCACGGCCGCCGAGAAGGACTGGAAGTACGACCCGAAGTCGAAGTCCTGGCCGGCCAAGGGCGGTCAGGCCGCCAACGGCTCCTCCGGCGTCGTCTCCAACGTCAAGGACACCAACGGCGCGATCGGCTACTTCGAGCTGTCCTACGCGACCGCCAACAAGCTGGACACCGTCAAGATCGACACCGGCGCCTCCGCCCCGGTCGAGGCCACCACGGACAACGCCTCCAAGGCCATCGCCGCCGCGAAGATCGAGGGCCAGGGCAAGGACCTCGCCCTGGCCCTGGACTACGCCACCAAGGCCGAGGGCGCCTACCCGATCGTTCTGGTGACGTACGAGATCGCCTGCGACAAGGGAAACAAGGCCGAGACCCTGCCCACCCTGAAGGCGTTCCTGAACTACGCCGCCAGCGAGGACGGCCAGAAGGTCCTGGCCGACGCCGGCTATGCGCCGATCCCGGCCGAGATCGCGGCCAAGGTCCGCGAGACCATCCCCACCCTCTCCTGACCCCGGCCGTGGCCGGCCCCGCCGCCCGGGGCCGGCCGCGCCTTCCGGTGCACCGCCGCCAGGAGCCCCCACCGGCTCCGCAGACCGGAGAAAACCGATGGATATAGCAACCGAAACCACCTCGCCCTCCCCGCCCCCGCCCGGACCCGGCACCACGCTGGCCTCCAAGGGCAGCAGCCACGCCGGTGACCGCGTCTTCATCGGCCTGTCCCGCGGCTCGGGAATCGCGCTCCTGGTGATCATGGCCGCCATCGCGGCCTTCCTCACCTACCGCACCGGCCTCGCCGTCTCGAAGGACGAAGCCAACTTCCTCACCACCTCCGAGTGGAACCCGGCGGGCGACCCGCCGGTGTTCGGCATCGCGGTGCTCCTCTTCGGCACGGTCGTCAGCTCGGTCATCGCCATGGCCATCGCCGTGCCGATCGCCATCGGCATCGCACTGTTCATCTCGCACTACGCCCCGCGCAGGCTGGCCACACCGCTCGCGTACGTGGTCGACCTGCTGGCGGCGGTACCGAGCATCATCTACGGCCTCTGGGGCGCCGTCTTCCTGGTCCCGTACCTGGACGGCCTCAACAAGTGGCTCGACGAGTACCTCGGCTGGACCTACATCTTCGACAAGACGAGCGACGGCGTCGCCCGCAACCTCTTCACGGTCGGCATCCTGCTGGCGATCATGATCCTGCCGATCGTCACCAACGTCACCCGTGAGGTCTTCCTCCAGTCGCCGAAGATGCACGAGGAGGCCGCCCTGGCCCTCGGTGCCACGCGCTGGGAAGTCATGCGGATGTCTGTCCTCCCCTTCGGCCGCTCCGGCATCATCAGCGCCTCGATGCTGGGCCTGGGCCGCGCCCTCGGCGAGACGATGGCCGTCGCCGTCGTGCTCTCCCCGAGCTTCATCATCTCCGGCCGGCTGCTCGACCCGGGCGGCGGCACCTTCGCGCAGAACATCGCCGCGAAGTTCAACGAGGCGGACGAGTTCGGCCGCGACGCCCTGATCGCCTCCGGTCTCGTCCTCTTCGTCATCACGCTGCTGGTCAACGGCGCGGCCCGCTGGATCATCGGCCGCCGCAAGGAGTACTCGGGGGCCAACGCATGAGCCTGACAAGCCCGACCACGGACAAGCGCCCGGCCTCCCCCGCGCTCCACGCGTCGCTCGCCCACGCCCGCCTCCCCCGCTGGGCCCCCGCCGCCATCGCCGCCGGATCCGTCACGGCCGGCATCGGCCTCGGCCTCGTCGCCGGCTGGCACAGCCGCGTGCAGTGGGGCATGCTGGCCGCCCTGTTCTTCGTACTGGCCACCTTCGCGATCACCACCAAGGTGGAGGGCAGCCGCCAGGGCAAGGACCGCGTGGCCACCAGCGTCGTCTGGGTCTGCTTCATCCTCGCCCTCGTCCCGCTGCTCTCCCTGGCCTGGGTGACGGTCACCAAGGGCATCAAGGTCATCGACGGGTACTTCCTCACCCACTCGATGAGCGGCCTGCTCGACACCGACGAGGGCGGCGGCATCTACCACGCCCTGCTCGGCACCCTGGAGCAGGTCG
>NZ_JBSFTV010000029.1:0-112686 GCF_053591455.1 Streptomyces sp. NPDC003016 | reverse complement strand
GTGAACGGGTTCTCGTACGAGCGCAGTACGGCCGCCTGGAACCTCATCGTCACGCCTCCTGCGGGCGGTGGACGACGAACGGCCGCACGGATCCACCCCGCCTGCCGAAACGTTTCGGCCTGCCCGGCGGTCGAGGACCGGGGTCCGGGCGGGGCCCCGTCACGCCCAGAGGTGGCCCCGGAGGGTTTCGATCGCCGCCTCGGTCGTCGGGGCCGTGTAGACGCCCGTGGACAGGTACTTCCAGCCGCCGTCCGCGACGACGAAGACGATGTCCGCCTGCTCGTCCGCCTTGACCGCCTTCTTGCCCATGCCGATCGCCGCGTGCAGCGCCGCCCCCGTGGAGACGCCCGCGAAGATTCCTTCCTGCTGGAGGAGTTCGCGGGTGCGCGTCACCGCGTCGGCCGAGCCGACGGAGAAGCGAGTGGTGAGGACGGAGGCGTCGTACAGCTCGGGGACGAAGCCCTCGTCGAGGTTGCGCAGGCCGTAGACCAGGTCGTCGTAGCGCGGCTCGGCAGCGACGATCTTGATGTCCGGCTTGTGTTCACGCAGGTAGCGGCCCACGCCCATGAGCGTGCCCGTGGTGCCCAGGCCCGCCACGAAGTGGGTGATGGACGGGAGGTCGGTGAGGATCTCCGGGCCGGTGGTGGCGTAGTGCGCGCCGGCGTTGTCCGGGTTGCCGTACTGGTAGAGCATCACCCAGGAGGGGTTCTCCGCGGAGAGCTCCTTGGCGACCCGTACGGCTGTGTTGGAGCCGCCCGCCGCCGGGGAAGAGATGATCTTCGCGCCCCACATGGCGAGCAGGTCGCGCCGCTCCTGGGAGGTGTTCTCCGGCATGACGCACACGATGTCGTAGCCCTTGAGGCGGGCCGCCATCGCGAGGGAGATGCCGGTGTTGCCGCTGGTGGGCTCCAGGATGGTGCAGCCGGGCGTCAACCGGCCGTCCTTCTCGGCCTGTTCGACCATGTGGAGCGCGGGGCGGTCCTTGACCGAGCCGGTGGGGTTGCGGTCCTCCAGCTTGGCCCAGATGCGGACGTCGTCGGAGGGGGACAGCCGCGGGAGGCGGACGAGCGGCGTGTTGCCGACCGCCGCCAGCGGGGAGTCGTACCGCATCAGACCATGCCGCCGGCGACGGCCGGGAGGATGGTGATGCTGTCGCCGTCCGCGAGCTTGGTGTCGATGCCGTCGAGGAAGCGGACGTCCTCGTCGTTGAGGTAGACGTTCACGAAGCGGCGCAGCTGGCCGTCCTCGACGACGCGCTCCTGGATGCCGGTGTGGCGGGACTCCAGGTCCGCGAAGAGGCCGGCGAGGGTGTCGCCGCTGCCTTCGACGGCCTTGGCGCCGTCGGTGTAGGTGCGGAGGATGGTCGGGATGCGGACCTCGATGGCCATGGCTTTCGACTCCTGTCAGGAGGGTGGCGTGAAAGGCGCGCGGCAGTCAGTCCCCCGCGCAGGGGCGTGCGTGTGCTCGATGGGGCCCGCGGCTCAGGCGGCGGCCGTACAGATCGCGCTGGCGAGCCGGCACAGGTCGACGTGCAGGCGCGCCACGAGCAGCACGGTGCTCGGCGTCGTCTCACTCACGTCGTGGGGAACCATGCGGTCATCGTATAGATTCCCGGCCCCTTTCCCGGCATGTGATCTCACATGGTGGTCGGAAAGTGTTCGACAGGTGGACGAAGCCTGGGCGGCGGGAGGTAGACGACGGTCGGGACGCCGGTCGTCGGATGGGTGCTGACCTCGGCCGATACGCCGTAGACGGTACGCAGGAGGCCGGCCGTGAGGACCTCTTCCGGGGGGCCGGAGGCGACGACGCGGCCGCCGTCCAGGACGTAGATGCGGTCGCAGTAGTGCGCGGCGAGGTTCAGGTCGTGCAGGGCGAGGAGGTTGGTGGTGCCCAAGTCGCGGACGAGGCTGAGGATTTCCAGCTGGTAGCGGATGTCCAGGTGGTTGGTCGGTTCGTCGAGGACGACGAGGGCGGGCTGCTGGACCAGGGCGCGGGCCATCAGGGTCCGCTGGCGTTCGCCGCCGGAGAGGGACGGGAAGCCGCGCTCGGCGAGGTCCGCGATGCCGACCCGGGCGAGGGCCGTGCGTACGAGGTCCGCGTCGGTCTCCGTGTCCTGTTCCCAGAAGCGTTTGTGCGGGGAGCGGCCCATGGCGACGACTTCGCGGACGGTCAGTTCGAAGTCGGCCCGGCCGTCCTGCGGGACGGTCGCGATGCGCCGGGCGCGGGCTCTGGCGCTCATGGTGTGCAGGTCGTCGCCGTCGAGGAGGACCCGGCCGTGGGTGGGGCGCAGCGTTCCGTACACGCAGCGCAGGAGGGTCGTCTTGCCGCTGCCGTTGGGGCCGACCAGGCCGACGGTCTCGCCGTCGGCGGCGGTGAGGGTGACGCCGTCGACGAGGTGGCGGCCTCCGGTGCCGTACGAGAGGTCTTCCGCGGTGAGGGTCGTCATGCGGGGGCTCCTTCGGGGCGGCGGCGCAGCATCCACAGGAAGAACGGGCCGCCGGTGAGCGCGGTGAGTACGCCGACGGGGACGTCCTGGGGCGCGGCGACGGTACGGGCGGCCAGGTCGGCCACGACCAGGAAGAGCGCCCCGCCGAGCGCGGCGACGGGCAGCAGCCTGCGGTGTCCGGCGCCGACGGCCAGCCGGGCGGCGTGCGGGACCATCAGGCCGATGAAGCCGATCGCGCCGCTGAAGGCGACGAGTACGCCGGTGAGCAGCGAGGCCAGGACGAAGACGACGGCGCGGAAGCGGCCGGTGTCGAGGCCGAGGGCGGTGGCCCCCTCCTCCCCCGCCAGGAGGAGGTCGAGGGGGCGGGCGAGGGTGAGGAGGACGGCCGTGCCGGCGGCCAGGACGCCGGCGGGGAGCGCGAGCATGTCCCAGCGGGCGCTGCCGAGGCCGCCGAGGGTCCAGTAGAGGATCTCCTTGAGGTGGTCGGCGCGGGCGGAGGTGACCAGGATCAGGCTGGTCAGGGCGGACAGGATGTAGGAGACGGCGACTCCGGCGAGGACGAGGCGTCCGGTGGTCAGGGCGCCGCCGCCGCGCGCGAGCCCGTACACGAGGACCAGCGAGCCGAGCGCGCCCGCGAAGGCGGCGAGCGGGACGGTGACGGTGGTGGCGAGGCCCGCGCCGATGCCGAGCACGATGACGCCGACCGCGCCGACCGAGGCGCCGGAGGAGACGCCGAGGAGGAAGGGGTCGGCGAGCGGGTTGCGCACGAGGGCCTGGAGGACGGTGCCGATGACGGCGAGGCCGGCGCCGACGACGGCGCCGAGCAGGACGCGCGGCAGCCGTACGTCGAGGACGATCGTGCGGTACGGGCCGGGCCCGGCGTTGCCGGTGACGATCTCCAGCACGTGCGGGGCGGGGATGCGTACCGACCCGAGGGCCAGGCCCGCGACGGCCGCCCCGGCGAGCAGGGCGGCGAGCGTGGCGAGGACCAGGGCGTGGCGCAGCCGCCCGCGGGCGGCGGGGGTCTGGCAGCTCACGGCGCGCTACTTCTTCGGTCCGGCGGGGTGCAGGGCGCGCGCGAGGGTGTCGACGGCGGCCGGCGCGCGTACGCCGAGGACCATGTCGGAGAGCGGCAGGACGGCGAAGCGCTTGTTCTTGATGGCGGGGACGTCGGCGAGGGCCGGGTCTTCGAGCAGGCGCTTCTTCTTCTGGGCCACGGTGGTGGCGCCGTAGTCGACGATGAGGATCGCCTCGGGCCGGCGGTCGACGACGTTCTCCCAGGAGGCGTCGCCGAATGCCTTGGGGAGGTCGGCGAAGACGTTCCTGCCGCCCGCGCGGGTGATCATCTCGTTGCCGATGCCGGCGCCGCCGACGGTGAACGCGGTCTTGTCGCCGCTGTCGTAGACGAAGACGGAGACGGGGCGGGTGTCCTTCAGCTTCTTCCCGGTGGCGGTGTTCTTCGCCTTCGCTTCGCTGATCCACCGCTCGGCGCGCGCTCCGACGCCGAAGGTGCGGCCGACTTCGCGGACCTCCCGGTAGAGGTCGTCCATGGTCGTCCGGCCGGCGCCGGGGCAGGACTCCACGTTCAGGCGGGAGTCGATGCCGGACTTCTTCAGCGCCTCGCGGCTGCGGCCGTCACCGGTGGCGAAGGCGGACGCGTAACCGCCGTACACGAAGTCGGGGTTGGTGGCGAGGAGCTTCTCGTACGAGGGGTACTCCTCGGCCAGGACGGGGGTGGCCTTGTAGTCCTTCTCGTACGCGGGGAGCACCTTGTCGTCGAGGTAGGCGGTCCCGGCGAGGGACTTGGCGAGGCCGAGTTCCAGCATCACCTCGGTGACGTGCTGGTTCATGGTGACGGCGCGGGTGGGGGGCGCCTTGTACGTCGTCTTCACACCGCAGTTGGTGACGGTGTAGGGGAAGCCGGGGGCCGCCTTGGGGGTGGGCCCGGTCTGGTCCGCGGCCGCGGTGCAGGCGGTGAGGGAGAGCAGGGCGGCGGCTGTGGTGACGAGCGCGCAGCGGGAACGCCGGGTACGGCTGGACACGGTGATGCCTCCTCCGGGGGATTTCCTCGTCCCCTGGTCGGTGGTGAAGAAGGCGGCAGGTCAGTTCCTGGCTTCCAGGCATGGTGATGGCCATGGCCTGGTCACAGTGGCGGGACCGTGCCGGATTCGCACCGGCTTCCTGGGCCCTGCCGCCCGGGTCGCGCACAGTCTCCCATCAGCGCCTTCGCCGGCCCTACTCGGGACCGGTCGGGGCTACTCGGGCCAGGCGGAGTTCTGGATCGTCTCGACGAAGTCGCCGCGCTCGTATCCGGGCACGAAGTGCTCCAGCACGTCGGCCTTGACGTTGCCGAAGGCGGTGTCCGGCTTGGGGGCGATGCCTTCGGTGAAGGCCGCGAGGATGCGCTTCTTGAAGTCGGGGCGCGGGTGCAGGACGGTGATCGCGGCGCGGTCGTCGGCGCTGATGTCGTCGTAGCCGATGCCGAGTACGTCGTACTCCACTCCGGCGGTGACGAGGGCGACTTCCGGCTCCATGTACTGCGGGATGCCGGGGGTGGTGTGCAGGGCGATGGCGGTCCAGACGCGCCGGACGCTGTCCTCGGGGACGCCGTGGCTCTGGAGGAAGCGGCGGGCCTCGTCGGCGCTGTCGACCTCGAAGCGGCGGCCGCTGGTGCGGTGCTGTTCGCCGAGGCCGAGGTCGTGGAACATCGCGCCGATGTAGAGGAGTTCGGGGTCGAAGCTCAGGCCGCGTCCGCGCCCCTGGAGGCTGCCGAACCAGAACACCCGGCGGGAGTGGTCGTAGATCAGCTCGGTCGCCGTGTCGCGGACGAGTTCGGTGGCGGCGGTGGCGAGCTTGGTGTCGGGGACGGTGATTCCGGCTGCTGTGTTCATGGGGTTCATGGGTTTCATGGGGTTCATGGAGTTCAGCTTGCGTCCGGGGTGTGGGCCCGTGCCATGTCCGTGGGGACACGCTTCCCACAGATCGGGACACCGGCGTGTTCCGGCCACCGCTGCGCGGGGCCTGTTCCCCTGCCCGCCCCTCCCCCGTGACTGGGGCTCCGTCCCCGTCCCCGGTCCTCAATTCGCCGGACAGGCCGAAAGGTGCCGCGCGGCACACCCGGCGCAGCACCTCAAGCCCGTCCGGGGGTCTGGGGCAGGCCCCGGTTCGGGAAGGGGCGGGGCGGGGAACAGCTCCGCAGGACACGCACCGCTTAACCTCGCGGGATGACTCACTCGGTGGTGGTGTTCGCGTTCGACGGTGTGCGGCTCATGGACGTCTCCGCGCCGCTGGAGGTCTTCACCACCGCCGGGAACAGCTACAGCGTGCGCGTCTGCACCCCCGACGGGCGTGACGTCACCACCTCCACCGGGCTGCGCATCGGTGCGGACCTCGCCGCCCATGAGGTGGAACGGGCGGGCACCCTCGTCGTGCCGGGGGCCGCCGATGTGGATGCCTTCCTGCGGGCGGCGCCGGGGCCGGTCGGGCACGTCGCCGCGCTGGCAGAGCGGTCGGGGCGGGTGGCCGCCGTGTGTACGGGGGCGTTCGCGCTTGCCGCCGCCGGGCTGCTCGCCGGGCGGCGGGCTACGACGCACTGGGAGCACGCGGCGGAACTGGCCCGGCGTTTCCCGGAGGTGACGGTGACCCCGGACGCCATCTACGTGCAGGACGGCCGGGTCCTGACCTCTGCCGGGGTGACCGCCGGCATCGACGTGTGTCTGGCCCTGGTCGAGCAGGACCGAGGGCCCGAGGAGGCCCGGCGCGTCGCGCGCGACCTGGTGGTGTTCCTCCAGCGGCCCGGCGGCCAGTCGCAGTTCTCCGCCGCGTCCCGCACGCCGCCGACCCGCGATCCGGTGGTGCGCCCGCTGCTCGACGCCGTCGTCGCCGATCCGGCGGCCGACCACAGCCCGCGGGCGATGGCCCGCAGGGCCGGCGTCAGCACGCGCCATCTGACGCGGCTGTTCCGGGACCGGACGGGCACCTCGCCCGCCGGGTTCGTGGAGGGCGTACGGCTGGAGGCGGCACGCATCCTGCTGGAGGGCGGGGCCGGGGTCACCGGGGCGGCCGCGCGCAGTGGCATCGGCAGCGACGAGAGCCTGCGCCGGGCCTTCGCCCGGCACTTCGGGGTGACCCCGTCCGCGTACGCCGCACGCTTTCGCAGTACGGCCGTGGCCGACGGCGGTTACGCCTCGACCTTGACGTCTTCCTCCGTGATCACGCCGTCCACGATGCGGAACGAGCGGAACTGGAAGGGGCCCGCGTCGTCCGTGTCGGCGGTGGAGACCAGGACGTAGTGGGCGCCGGGCTCGTTCGCGTAGCTGATGTCGGTGCGCGACGGGTACGCCTCGGTGGCGGTGTGCGAGTGGTAGATGATCACGGGCTCCTCGTCCCGGTCGTCCATCTCGCGGTAGAGCTTGAGCAGGTCCGAGGAGTCGAACTCGTAGAACGTGGGCGAGCGGGCGGCGTTCAGCATCGGGATGAAGCGCTCGGGGCGCCCGGAACCGGCCGGGCCCGCGACCACGCCGCAGGCCTCGTCGGGGTGGTCGGCACGGGCGTGCGCGACGATCTGGTCGTACAGGGCCTGGGAAAGGGTCAGCATGGGCCCCAGGATAAGCAAAGGGTCCCGCCCGTACCGAGGGATGGTACGGGCGGGACCGCATGCTGGACGGGAAGGGCTGGGATCAGGTCTTCGGCGAGGCGCTCTGCGCGGTGTCGCGCTTCTTGAGGACCAGCCACGAGACGCCGAGCAGCAGCGCCCACAGCGGCGCGCAGTACAGCGAGATCCGCGCGTTCTCGTCGATGCCCATCATGACGATGACCATGCCGATGAAGAGCAGCGCGAACCAGCTGGTGTACGGCGCTCCCGGGGCCCGGAAGGAGGACTTCGGCAGCTCGCCGCGGTCGGACTTGGCCCGGTAGCGGATCTGGCTGACCAGGATCATGATCCAGGCCCACATGCCGGAGATGGTCGCGAAGGAGACGACGTAGTTGAACGCCTCGCCCGGCCACTGGTAGTTGATCCACACGCCCACCAGCATCAGGACGGCGGAGAAGGACGTGCCCACGAGGGGCAGGCCGTTCTTGGTCAGCCTGGTGAAGAACTTCGGTCCCTGGCCGTTGAGCGCGAGGTCGCGCAGCATGCGGCCGGTGGAGTACATGCCCGAGTTGCAGGAGGACAGGGCGGCGGTGAGGACCACGAAGTTGACGATGGCCGCTCCGACGCCGAGGCCCATCTTCTCGAAGGCCGCCACGAACGGCGAGACGCCCGGCTGGAAGTGGGTCCACGGGACGACCGACAGGATCATGATCAGCGCGCCGACGTAGAAGACGGCGATGCGCCACGGAACGGTGTTGATGGCCTTGGGAAGGACCGTCTGCGGGTCCTTGGCCTCGCCCGCGGTGACGCCGACCAGCTCGACGGCGAGGAAGGCGAACATGACCAGCTGGAGGGTCATCAGGGTCTGGCCGATGCCGTGGGGGAAGAAGCCGCCCTGGTCCCAGAGCATGGTCACCGAGGCGGTGTCGCCGGCGTCGGAGAAGCCGAGGGTGAGGATGCCCGCGCAGATCAGGATCATGCCGACGATCGCGGTCACCTTGATCATCGAGAACCAGAACTCCAGCTCGCCGAAGAGCTTCACGGAGATCAGGTTCACGCAGAAGAGGAGGACCGTGAAGACCAGGGCGAAGACCCACTGCGGCTGGTCCATCCAGCCGTCCGTGCCCTTGGTCCAGTACTGCATGTACTCCGAGGCCGCGGTGACCTCGGTGATGCCGGTGACGACCCAGAAGAGCCAGTACGTCCAGCCGGTCACGAAGCCCGCGAAGGGGCCGACGAACTCGCGGGCGTACTCCGAGAAGGAACCGGAGACCGGGCGGTACATGAGGAGCTCGCCGAGCGCCCGCATGATGAAGAAGATGACCAGGCCCGCCATGGCGTAGGCCAGGATCAGGCTGGGGCCCGCGATCGAGATGCCCTTGCCGGCGCCGAGGAAGAGGCCGGTGCCGATGGCGCCGCCGATCGCGATCATCTGGATCTGGCGGGCGCCGAGTCCGCGCTGGTAGCCCTCGCCGGACGTCGCGCCTTCGGCCTCATTGCCGTCGTGCTGTGGGTCGACCTGCACTGAGGTCATGGTGTGTCGCGCCTTTCTCCACGCTGGTCCGCGCCTGCTGTGAGGCCGCGGATCAGGTCCTGATCCCCCCGGATATGGATGGAGTGCTACCGGCGGTCGGCCGGCCCGAGCGCCGCCGGGGACATGGGTGGCGTCCCTGGCGATCGAGAAGATTTATCACGATCGTCCACATGATCCAGTGGGCCCTGTGTGGCACACACCACGGAGAGAGGCGGTCAAATGGTTCTTAACCTGCCAGAACAGGCCACTTCGGTGACAGGATCGTTATCCGGATTTGAGTGTCCGCTGAGAGAACAGCCGGAGAAAAGCGGAACGGGCCCGTGCGCACCGGAAGCCGGTGCGCACGGGCCCGTGAGCCGCTGGGAGAACGTCAGCCGGCGCTCACCGGCGTCTTGTCCTCGTCCCCGTCGGCGTCCTGCGCGATGTCACCGCCGGCGTCCCTGGTCTTCACGTACGCCAGGAAGGAGGCGAGCTCCCGCTTGACGACCGGGGCGAGCAGGTAGAGGCCGATGATGTTGATGACGGCGAGCATGAAGAGCACGGCGTCGGCCATGGCGATCAGGGTCTCCAGCGCGAGCAGCGAACCGGCGATCGCGAACAGGGTGTAGACGACCTTGTACGTCAGCTCGCTCGTCCTGCTGCGGCCGAAGAGGTACGTCCACGCCTTCAAGCCGTAGTAGCCCCAGGTCAGCACCGTGGAGATGGCGAACAGCATCACCGCGACGGTGAGGATGTACGGGAACCAGGGCATCACCGTGGCGAAGGCGTCGGAGGTGATCGTGACGCCGCCGATGGACTCGCCCCCGCGGGCCTCGGCCCAGCTGGCGGGGTTGGCGATGACGATGGTCAGCGCGGTCATGGTGCAGATGACGACGGTGTCGATGAACGGCTCCAGCAGGGCGACCAGGCCCTCGCTGGCGGGGTGCTTGGTCTTGACCGCGGAGTGGGCGATCGGCGCGGAGCCGAGGCCGGCCTCGTTGGAGAACGCGGCTCGCTGGAAGCCGATGATCAGCGCGCCGATCACACCGCCCACGACGCCCTGGGGGTTGAACGCGCCCTCGATGATCGTGACGACCGCGGCCGGGACGGCGGTGACGTGGACCAGGATGACGGTCAAGCAGGCCAGGATGTAGATGCCGGCCATGGCGGGGACGAGCCTGCTCGTGACGTTGGCGATGGAGCGGATGCCGCCGAGCAGCACGATGCCGACGAGCGCGGCGACGAGGATGCCGAAGAACAGGGCGCCGGCCGACGAGCCCACCAGGCCGTCCTCGCCACCGGTGACGGACACCAGCTGGGCGTAGGACTGGTTGACCTGGAAGAGGTTGCCGCCGAAGAGGCCGAAGAACAGGACCATGAAGGAGGCGAGGACCGCGAGGACCTTCCCGAGGGTCTTGCCGCGGGCGCCGAAGCGGTCGGCGAGTCCCTTGGGCAGGTAGTGCATCGGGCCGCCGGAGACCGTGCCGTCGGCGTGCACCTCGCGGTACTTCACACCGAGCGTGACCTCGACGAACTTGGTGGCCATGCCGAGCAGGCCGCACAGGATCATCCAGAAGGTGGCACCGGGGCCACCGACAGAGACGGCGACGGCGACACCGGCGATGTTGCCGAGACCGACGGTGCCGGAGACGGCGGCGGTCAGGGCCTGGAAGTGGTTGACCTCACCGTCCGACCCCTCCTCGTCGTACTTCCCGCGCACCACGTCGAGGGCGAGGCGGAACTTGCGGACCTGCACGAGCCCGAACCAGCCGGTGAAGACCAGACCGGCGACGACGAGCCAGGCGACGATGAGGGGCAGGTTCGCACCGCCGACGGGCACGGAATAGAAGACGACTTCGCTGAGCCAGGTGGCTATGGGCTCGAAGAATCCGCTGACGGCTTCGTTGACGGATGTGGTGATGGAGTCGAGTGACACGGTGACTACCTCGATGGCGCATGGCTGCGACGCGTGGGAGGGCGCGGCGAGCGGCGAGCGGAAGTGCGGTTCTTTGAACGAACGCCGTTGTCCGGTGGGCGACTTGCGGCCCGCGGGTCTTCGGACGGGAACCTTTGGCGCCTTGGTGCCTTGGTCGTGCATGCGCCGGGGTGACCGGCTCTCCAGGGTCGGCGAGGGGTGGTGCCTTGGTGGAGTCGTGAAGTCTTACCACACCCACCGGGACTTGGCCGGTGACGCAGGTCACACGCAAAAAGGAAAAACCGCCACTGTGGGGCATAACCGCAGCGGCGGTGACAGGATCGTTATTCGGACACGCGCGGCCGGAAAGCGAACGCCTTGATCCATGTGTCCGGACGAATCAGGGCATCAGGGTATCGACGAGGCTTTCCTGGAGCGCGCCGAGCCACAGGTAGGCCATCACCATCGGCTTGCGCGGGTCGGAGTCCGGCAGCCGGTAGAGCCGGCCGTCCTCGTCCTCGTCGGTGACCTCCAGGCGGGTGCCGATGGTCAGCCGCAGGTCGTTGAGCGTCCCGAGCCAGCGCCGGCATTCGCCCTCGGTCAGCTTCAGCACGGCGCCGTCCTCACCGGTGGCGGCCGGCGCGTCGAGGCTGCGTACGACCGCGAGGGCGTCCTCGCGCTTGCGCGTCCGCAGGTCGTTCTCCGTGAAGCGCCTGAATTCGGCTGAGTTGGCCCGTACTTGCCGCTCGTCCTCTTCACCGGGTGCGGCCTGCGGATCGCCGTACGCGTCGGGGAAGAGCCGCGCCAGCGCGGGGTCGGCCGGCGCCTCGCTCGGCCCCTCGGCGAACAGCGCGGCCAGCGGGTCCTCGCCCGCCGCGGGCTGCTCGCCGGGTCCGACCAGCTCCAGCAGTTGTACGGCCAGGCTGCGCAGGATCGAGATCTCGACCTCGTCGAGCGCGACGGCCGCGCCGCCGCCCGGAATCCCCTCGAAGAGCCCGGCCATCAGCCGCGGTCCTGCGTGAGCGTCGCCCAGAGCCCGTAGCCGTGCATCGCCTGCACGTCGCGCTCCATCTCCTCGCGGCTGCCGCTGGAGACGACCGCGCGGCCCTTGTGGTGGACGTCGAGCATCAGCTTGTGCGCCTTGTCCTTGGAATAGCCGAAATAGGTCTGGAAGACATACGCGACATAGCTCATGAGATTGACGGGGTCGTTGTGGACCAGCGTCACCCAGGGGACGTCGGGGTCGGGGACGGCGGAGGTTTCCTCGGCCGACTCTGGGCGTTCGATCTCTGCGGGAGCCGTACTCACTCGTCCCATGGTGCCACCCGCCGACGGGCCCCGCACAAACGGCCACCCAGAAATCGTCACTCTGACGAGATGAGGAGGTAGCATCCCCCTCATGAACACTGCGGACCTTGGGCTGCCGGTGGATGTGCCATCGACAGCGCTCTTCACCGACCAGTACGAGTTCACCATGGTGCAGGCCGCCCTCAGGGCCGGTACCGCCGACCGCCGTTCCGTCTTCGAGGTCTTCACCCGCAGACTGCCCGAGGGGCGGC
The DNA here is from genome assembly GCF_053591455.1 of Streptomyces sp. NPDC003016. Lineage (NCBI taxonomy): Bacteria > Bacillati > Actinomycetota > Actinomycetes > Kitasatosporales > Streptomycetaceae > Streptomyces > Streptomyces sp. NPDC003016. The sequence continues at coordinate 100,659 of NZ_JBSFTV010000029.1, read as the reverse complement.
GCTACGGCGTCGTGGCGGGCACCGGGCGCGTCCTGGACGCCGTGGAGAACTTCCGCTTCGACGCGGGCGTGCTGGGCTTCCTGCGGGAGCGCGCGATCGTCGACGAACCGACGCTGGAGTGGCTCGCCTCGTACCGCTTCACGGGCGACATCTGGGGCTACCCGGAGGGTGAGGTCTACTTCCCGGGCTCCCCGGTCCTGCGGGTCGAGGGCGGCTTCGCCGAGTGCGTACTGCTGGAAACCGTGATCCTCTCGATCCTCAACCACGACTCGGCCATCGCGGCCGCCGCCTCCCGGATGGCCGCCGCCGCGGGGAGCCGCCCGCTGATCGAGATGGGCGCCCGGCGTACGCACGAGCTGTCCGCCGTCGCGTCGGCGCGCGCCGCGTACGTCGGCGGTTTCTCCTCCACCTCGGACCTGGCGGCCGGCTTCCGGTACAACATCCCCACCGTCGGGACCAGCGCGCACGCCTTCACCCTGCTGCACGACAGCGAGCGCGACGCCTTCCGGGCACAGGTCGCCTCGCTCGGCAGCGGGACGACGCTGCTGGTCGACACGTACGACGTCGCCGAGGCGGTCCGCAGCGCCGTCGAGGTGGCGGGAACGGGGCTCGGCGCGGTCCGCATCGACTCGGGCGACCTGCTGCTGGTCGCGCACCGGGTGCGCCAGCAGCTGGACGAGCTGGGCGCCACCGGGACGAGGATCGTGGTGACGAGCGACCTCGACGAGTACGCCATCGCCTCGCTGGCGGCGGCTCCGGTGGATGCGTACGGCGTGGGCACGCAGCTGGTCACCGGCAGCGGGCACCCCACCGCCTCCATGGTCTACAAGCTGGTCGCCCGCGCCGACTCGGCGGACCCGAAGGCCCCGCTGCGGCCGGTGGCGAAGAAGTCGCTGGGCGGGAAGAGCTCGGTCGGCGGCCGCAAGTGGGCCGCGCGCCGGCCGGACGCGTACGGCGTCGCGGAGGCGGAGGTCGTCGGCACCGGACCCCTGCCCGCCGAGCTGGCCGGCCGGGAGCTCCAGGTCGAGCTGGTCAAGGGCGGCCGGGTCGTGGCGCGCGAGCCGCTCGACGACGTACGGGAGCGGCACATCGCCGCGCGCGGGGGCCTGCCGATGTCGGCGGTGCAGCTGTCGAGGGGCGAGCCGGTGATCCCCACCGAGTACGCATGAACACCGGGTGAGCGGGAAGCGGAAGGCCGGAGGGCGGGCCGCCGACGGCGTCACCGGCTCTCCGGCAGCGAAAGGCCCTCTGCCACAAGACCGTTGAAATCCCTACTCTCGAACCATCGCTTCACAGCGGACACCCGCCGCCGACCCCCACCGAAGGGCCCCGCCATGCACCGCGCCTTGATCGTCGTGGACGTTCAGAACGACTTCTGCGAGGGCGGCAGCCTCCCGGTGGCGGGCGGTGCCGAGGTCGCCGCCGCCATCACCGACCTGATCGGCCAGGCCCCGGCCGGCTACCGCCACGTCGTGGCCACCCGCGATCACCATGTCGACCCCGGGGACCACTTCTCCTCCAGCCCGGACTACGTCCACTCCTGGCCGGTGCACTGCGTCGCCGGTACGGAGGGTGTGGGCTTCCACCCGAACTTCGCGCCGGCCGTCGCTTCGGGCGCCATCGCCGCCGTGTTCGACAAGGGCGCCCACGCGGCGGCGTACAGCGGCTTCGAAGGCGTCGACGAGAACGGGGTCGCGCCGGCCGACTGGCTCCGGGAGCGCGGTGTCACCGAGGTCGACGTCGTCGGCATCGCCACGGACCACTGCGTGCGGGCCACGGCCCTGGACGCGGTCCGCGAGGGCTTCACCACGCATGTCCTGCTCGACCTGACGGCGGGTGTCTCGGAGGCGACGACGGAGCGGGCGCTGGAGGAGATGCGCGAGGCGGGCGTGGAGCTGTCGGGCAAGCCGGTGGTCTAGGCGGCCGCCTTCCGCGCTTTCCCCGCTCCCCGCTCCCTCGCTTCCCCGCGGCGTCGGCCGCGCGGGCTCAGGAGGCCGGGCTCAGGCCGGGCGTACGGGTCTGAGCAGGGCCCGTATGGGGTGCCAGAGCTCCACGGTCTCCTGCGGCGCCGTGCGCCACAGCAGGCCGTCGGGGTGGTGCAGGACCGCCGTGATCTCGTCCGGCGTCGGCGGGTGGGCGTTGCCCCGCAGGTAGACCGCCCGCAGGCCGAGGTTGCGCAGCCGCGTCAGGGCGCGGGCCCGGTTCACGGAATGGACCAGGACGCGGACCTTGTGGCCGTCGGTCACCGGGCTGGGCAGGGTGAGAGCGACCACCACGCTGCCGCCGGGCAGCCGTACGAAACCTCCACCGGACATGCCGATCAATCCCCCATAAGACGTCGTGTCAATAAGAGCTGGTCAAGAGGCATCTAAACGTGAACGGCCGCCGCCCGCTAGAGGGCGACGGCCGATCATGCTCTGACCTGCGGTTATACGAATTACTTGGTCGAGGGGCCGACCTTCACGGTGATCATCGAGCCGTTCTTGGGCTCGCCGGCGATCGAGATCCTGGTGTTGGTGTCAGTGACCTTCACACCACCGGTCGGGTTCTCCTCGTACCAGTACGTCCCCTTGCGGTCGTCGAAGACCGGGACGCCCTTCTGCGACGCCAGCTTCAGCGGCACGTCCGCGCTGTGCAGCGTGAAGCCGTCCGTGCGGTAGCGGCTGAAGGTGGAGTCGAAGGACTGGATCTTGTTCCTCAGGAGCTTGCCGTCCGCCCACTTCAGCGGCTCGGCGTGCGCGTCGACCGGAAGGATCAGGCCCTTGCCCGGGTGGGCGCTGGTGTTGTTGTCCTTCTGCGAGGTGTCCCACTGCCAGATCAGCAGGCCGTTCTGGTACGGGTAGTGCTCGACCCAGCTGGGACGGGTTCCGGCGAAGCCGAAGTTGTACGGGCCGACCGCGAGCGTCCTGTCGTACGACACGTACTGGCGGTTCTCGGCCAGGTAGTACTGGGCGTAGTTCTCGGTGAAGGACGCGCCGACGCGCGAGAAGCCCTTGGCGGTCCAGCCGTTGTCGTCGCCCTCGGCGTTGTCCGTGAAGAGGACGGCGCCGTCGGCGCTGACCGTGATCGCGTCGGCCGCGAAGCCCTTGCCGCCCGCGCCGCCGTCCGTCTGGTAGCGGAAGCGCAGGTCGATCTTCTTGCCCGCGTAGGCGTCCAGCGGGAAGGCGAGCTTCTTGTGCGCGCCGCCCTCGCCGGTCAGCCCCGGCTTGTCGGCGGCGTCGCGCGGGAGCGCCTTGCCGTCGGCCGTGCCGTCGACGACGGTCCACGTCCGGCCGGCGTCGGTGGAGACCTCGGTGTACAGCCAGTCGTAGTTCGCCTCGATGTCCCACCAGCCCTGGAGCGACAGCTCGGCCCCGGCCTTGCCGGTGAGGTCGACGGAGCGGGTCAGGGTGTTCTTGAGGTCGTCGCCCATGCCGCTCCACCACTGCTTGGAGCCCTCGGCGGGCTTCACGACAGGCGTGGTGACGGACTTCTCGGGCAGCTCGACGACGAGCGCCTGCGGGTTCTTGGTGTGGTACGCCGAGACGCCCAGCTTGTGGGTCGACTCCGTCGCGGCCTTCGCCTTGTCGTAGTCGAGCCAGCCCAGCTGGAACTTGTCCCAGGCGGTCATGTCACCGGGCAGGTCGCCGATCTCGTTCCTGCCCTTGCCGAGCCAGGAGCCGGCCGACATCAACGACCAGAAACCGACGCCGTTCTCGCCCCTGCCCGAAGTGTCGTACAGGTCGGGCAGGCCCAGGTCGTGGCCGTACTCGTGGGCGAAGACGCCGAGGCCGCCGTTCTCCGGCTGCATGGTGTAGTCGCCGACCCAGATGCCGGTCCTGCCGATCTGGGTGCCGCCGGACGGGTTGCCGGCCGGGCCGGTCTTGCCCGCGTCGGTGCCGTACGCGTACCAGCGGTGCGCCCACAGGGCGTTCTCGCCCTGCTCGCCGCCGCCCGCCGACTCGTCCTCGCCCGCGTGGACGATCTGGAAGTGGTCGATGTAGCCGTCGGACTCGTTGAAGTCGCCGTCGGAGTCGAAGTCGTAGCGGTCCCACTGGTCGTAACCGGCGAGCTGCGCCTTGATCTCGGCGTCCGTCTTCCCCTTGGCCTTCTGGTCGGCGGCCCAGGCGGTCACACCGTCGCGGACGGTGTCCCACACGTTGGCGCAGTTGGAGTCGCCGCAGTAGTTGGAGCCGTAACGGGCCTCGTTGTAGTCGACCTTGACCCAGTCGGAGACCTCGCCCTCGACCGAGTAACGGCCGGAGGAGGTCTTCTCGTAGTACGTCTTGAGGGAGTCCTTGCCCTTGCCCTCGCCGAAGTACAGCTCCTGGAAGTGCTTCCGGTCGTAGTCCTTCTGCCAGGCCGTGGAGTTGTCCTCGGTGCGGTCCGGCTCGGCTATCTCGTTGTGCGCGGGGCCGGCCTCGCCGCCGTACTTCTTGACGGGCGGCTTCGGTCCGTCGCCGTCCGGGTCGAACAGGGTGGTGTCGTCGACCTTGTCGCCGAACTCCACCAGGATCGTGAAGATCTTGTCGGTCTTCTCCCGGCCCAGCTCGACGTACTTGCCCTTGTCGAGCTTCACGACCTTGGAGCCGCCGCGTTTCTGCACCGTGGCGTCGCCCGATATGACCTGTTCGAGCGCCGCTTTGCGCTCCTGCGCCTGCTGCTCGCTGAACGGACCTTCGAGGTCGTGCTCCACATGCCCCTTGGCGGGCGCCGGGTCGCGGCGCTCGATGCCGGCCGCGGTCGGCCACTCGTCGTCGGCCTGAGCGGTGGCGGACGCGGATGCCGTCGCGGCGGTCGCGGCCATGGCCACGACGATTGCGGCGGTTCTGATCCGCCTTCTGCTGGTGGTCACTTGATGATGTCCTCCCCTGCGGCCGCGTCAGCACGGAAGAGGGTGAGGGGTTCCGAGCGCGGCACGCGTCACAAGTGACGTCATTCGACCGGAGTTGCTGAAGAAAAGACAGATCTTGACTTGAACAGCTCAAGTGCACTATGCAGACGCTCGGTTCCGGATACCGGACACTTCCGATCGGTCATGAAGCCTCTTCGAGGGCGCGCCGATCCCCACCGATGGGGCGCGGAGTGACTCCGTGCGCCCCCGATGCACCGGCACCGTGGGTTAGGTCACGCTTACTGCCGGTTCCGTGCGGGCACTCACCGTCGTAGAGTCGCTCGAAGCGCGACCCGGTCGAGGAACCCCCATCTGCTGCTCCGAGGACGGATACCGCCATGCCGCGTCCGACTGCCGCACAGTTCGCCTACGGCTCAGCCACCGTCGTCTTCTCGACCCTCGCCATGCTGCTGCTGTCCCGCACGGCGTCGGGCATCGGCGCCGCGGTCATCGCCCTCGCGGCACTCGCGCTGGGCGTGCTGGTCGCACTGACCGTTCCGGCCCCCAAGGCGGGGCGCACGGCACCCCGCGCGGGCGACGCGACCGCGACGGAAGCGGCCCCCGGCGCCGTGGACCACGCGGCCCGGGCACACTCGGCGGTCGGCGGGCACTCGCTACGCGGTTGAGACCACCACGGTCTTGGCCGCCTTGTCGTGGAGCCCCTGCTTGTAGGGCTTGTCGACCATGATCATCACCAGGTTGACGAGCCACCACAGGCAGAAGCAGCAGATCAGAGCCGGCGCCCACAGGACCACCGCGCGCAGCAGTGACGCGTTGGTCTCCGGGACCATGCCGCTGTTGAGCATCGCGACGCGCAGGTTCATCAGCCGCTTGCCGACGGTCCGGCCGTCCTTGGCCGTCAGGTAGGTGTCGTAGCCGATGTACACGACCATCGAGACGAGCTGCCAGACGAGCGACTTGCCGCCGGACATCTGGGTGGAGACCTCGTCCCAGTCGTCGCTGTTGTAGCTGTCGAACATGCCGAGCAGCCAGCCGACGAGAGCCAGCGGAACGCCGACGACGAGTGCGTCGACGATGCGGGCCGCGACGCGCTTGCCGAGGGGGGCGAGCGGCGGCATCCCGGCGAGCGGGTCCGCGGCGCCGCCGCTGTAGGGCGGGGGCGGGGTGCCGTAGGGGGTGCCGCCGTAGGGCGAGTCCCCGTAGGGGGAGCCGCCGCCGGGCGGGGGCGGCGGCGTCGACGGCGGCGGCTCCTGGGGCGGCTTCTTGCGGAACGGGTCGTCATCGGGCGGCTGGCCGGGCGGCGGCTGATCGTTGCTCATGACCGCAGTCGACCGCGCCCGCCCGCCGGCCGCATCCGGTCGGGTGCCGTTCGGGGGACCCGGCCGCCCCTCAGTCCCCCGCTACGAACGTACGCGCCGCCTTGTCGTGCCAGCACTGCCGCCACGGGCGGTCGAACAGGCACCACGCGACATTGACGACCCCGACCGCGAGAACGCCGAGCACGCCGTACACGAGCCAGCGGCGCAACGCGGCGCCGAACGTCGGGGGCTCGTGCGCCTCGATGTCCCGCACGTGGATCCGGCACAGCCTCTTGCCGAGCGTACGGCCCCACTTGGCGGTCGGCAGCGCCTCGTACACCACTCCGAGGACGAGGTACGCGCCGAGCACGATGCCGAGGTATCCGGCGGTCGTTCCGTCGAGCAGCCATACGGTCACGGTCTCGCCGGAGAGCTTCGCCGCCTCGATCTTCTCGTCGATGTGCGTGAGCGCGGCGGACACGAGGGGTACGGCGACGGCGCCGACCGCGGCGCCGAGGAGGACCGTGTCGACCAGCCGCGCCGCCAGCCGTTTGGCGAGGCCGGCGGGCCTGACCGCGGCCTGGGCCTGGGCGGCCCGCAGGAACGGGTCGCTGACCGGCGGCTTCCAGGGCACGACGGGCGGCGCGCCCGCCTCGTCCTGGTCCGGCTGCGCGAGCTGGTGCACCTGCTGCGCCCACGAGGCGGCCCCGCCGCCGGCCCCGGAAGCGACGGGAGTCCCGACGGGAGCACCCACCCCCGCACCGGCCTGCGGCCCCTGCACCTGACCGGGCTGCCCCGGCCCGGGGGCCTGGACCGGCACGCCGGCCTGCACCGGAGCCTGCGCCTGACCCAGGGCCTGCCCTTGCTCAGGGACCTGAGACTGACCAGGGACCTGAGGCTGACCAGGGACCTGGGGCCGCCCCGGCTGCTGCGGCTGCTGCGGCTGCTGGCCCGGAACCTGGCGCTGTCCCGCGCCCGGGGTCATGGTCCTGATGGCCATCGTGCCGTCGGTCCGGGCCGTCCGGGGGGACCGGGCCTCGTCCCGGCGCACGGCACGGAGGGTGACCGTGCCGTCGGTGGGAGGCGGAGTCCGGCTGGGCGTACGGACGCCGGGGAGCGCGCCCCCGCTGGGGTCGGCGCCGGTGGCCGGCCTCCCGGCCTCCCCGCCGCCGGCCCGGGCCGGGTCGCCCGCGTCGGCGGGGCGCTCCGGCGCGGAACCGCCCGTACGACGGAGGTCGACCCCGCCGCCCCCGCGGCGCGGGTCCGCCGAGGGCCCGGAAGCGGCCGCGTCACCGGGACCGGAGGCACCGCCGGAGCCGCCGGGAGCGGGCGCGCCGCCCTCAACCGACGGGCCGCCGTCGGGGGCGGCCGGCGAGTCGGCGGGCGCCGGGGCGGAGCCCCAGGAGACCCGGCGGTCGCGGTCGCCGCCGAAGCCGGTCTGGCGGGACGTGTCCGCCTGCCAGGCCGACGCCGGTTCCGGGGCGCCGCCGCGCAGGTGCGCGCCCTCCGGCTCCTCGTCGAAGAAGAGCGGGCCGGTCTCCTCGACGGAAGGGGTCGGGGGCGTGGCGGCGGGCGCGGGCGGCAGGGACTCGCTGTCCGGCGGGGCGGGTCGGCTGGTCCCGGGCACCCAGGCGGCCCCGTTCCAGAACCGGACGTAACCGGGGATGGACGGGTCGGGATAGTAGCCAGGGGCGGGGCTGCTGTCGCCGCTGGCCGGGGTGGGGGCGCTCATCACCGTGTCCCGTATCTAGTCGATGGCCTCGTTGACGAGGTCCACATCTATCAGACCGCCGCGACGCGCCGGGCCCGTCCCGCTGGAAGCACTACTTTCCGGTCGTCTCCAGTGCCTCCCCGGACGCTTTCGCGTACGGGTGCGTGAGGAACCCGGCGGAGTGGCCGTCGGGCACCGGGAACGCCGGGTGCCGCGGGAGACCCGCGCACGCGCGGATTCCGAGCACCGCTCCTTCGCCGTAAGTCTGAGGCCCGGAGCCTCAGAAGAGCTTGCCCGGATTGAGGAGGCCGAGCGGGTCGAAGGCCGCCTTGACGGCGCGCTGCAACTCCACTCCCACCGGACCCAGTTCGCGTGCCAGCCACTCCTTCTTGAGTACGCCGACTCCGTGCTCGCCGGTGATGGTGCCGCCGAGTTCCAGGCCGAGCGCCATGATCTCGTCGAAGGACTCGCGGGCACGCCGCGACTCGTCCGCGTCCAGGTGGTCGAAGCACACCACCGGATGCGTGTTGCCGTCGCCCGCGTGCGCGCAGACCCCGATGGTGAGGTCGTACTTCTCGGCGATGGCGGCGGTCCCCTCCAGCATCGCGCCGAGCTTCGAGCGCGGTACGCACACGTCGTCGATCATCGTCGCGGGCTTGACCGCCTCCAGCGCGGTGAGGGACATCCGCCGCGCCTGCAGCAGCAGTTCGGACTCGGCGGCGTCCTCGGCGGGGACGACTTCCGTGGCGCCGGCCGCGGTGCACAGCGCGCCGACGGCGGCGAGGTCGGGGGCGGGGTCGGGGGTGTCGAAGGCGGCGAGCAGGAGCGCCTCGGTGGACTCGGGGAGGCCCATGGCGGCCATCTTGTTGACGGCGCGCAGGGTCGTACGGTCCATGAGTTCGAGCAGCGAGGGGGCATGGCCCCGCGCCATGATCGCGCAGACCGCGTCGCAGGCGGCGGCGGCCGACGGGAACTCGGCGGCGAGGACGAGCTGCCGCGGCGGGGCGGGCTTGAGCGCCAGGACCGCCTTGACGACGACACCGAGGGTGCCCTCGGAGCCGACGAAGAGCCGGGTCAGGTCGTAGCCCGCGACGCCCTTGGCCGTGCGCCGCCCGGTGGTCAGGAGGCGGCCGTCGGCGAGTACGACGTCCAGGCCCAGGACGTACTCGGCCGTCACGCCGTACTTCACACAGCACAGCCCGCCCGACGCCGTGCCGATGTTGCCGCCGATGGTGCACATCTCCCAACTCGACGGGTCCGGCGGGTAGGAGAGCCCCTTCTCGGCCACGGCGCGTGACAGCACCGCGTTGATCACACCCGGTTCGACGACGGCGATCCGGTCCACGGCGCTGATCTCCAGGATCCGGTCCATCTTCACCAGGGACAGCACGATGCAGCCGTCACTCGCGTTGGCGGCGCCGGACAGCCCGGTCCGCGCGCCCTGCGGCACGACGGGGACGCGCAGCGCGGTCGCCGTGCGCATGACGTGCTGGACCTGCTCGACGGTGCGTGGCAGGACGACGACGGCCGGGGTCCCGGCGGCGCAGAAACCAGCCATGTCGTGGGCGTACGAAGCCGTGATGTCCGTGTCGGTGACCACGGCATCGGCCGGGAGACCCGCACGCAGCTGCTGGAGAAGATCGTCCATGGTCCCAGCGTGGCACTCGGGGCCATCGGTGTGAACCCGTCTGCGAGCCACTTGGCGGGTCCGGATGTGCTCTTCATACCGGCGCACAGTGATCGCCATGAAGACGGAACAGCGGGTGAAGCGGTGGCGGCCGCCGGCCGCCGTGCTGGTGAGTACGGCGGCGCTGGTCGCGGGCGTCGCGGGGGTGTTCGCGTCGGGGGCGCTGGACGAGGCCCCGCCGGTGCCGGGTCCCGTCGGGCGGGCGGCGGCCGCCGTCGGGGCCGTGGGCGCCGGGGTGCCGGCCGCGCCGGCCGACCTGACCGCGCTCATCGGGGACCGCAGGTCGTGGCTGCGCGGGCACCCCGAGGACGGCCGCTCCTGGGCGGTGCTCGGCTCCGCGTACCTGGAGCGGGGCCGCTGGACGGCCGACCCGGCGGACTTTCCGCGCGCGGAGATGGCGCTGCGTCACTCGCTGTCCGTACGGCCGAAAGCGAATCCGGACGCCGTGGCCGGTCTCGCGGCGCTGGCCCACGCACGCGGCGACCACCGCGCCGCGAAGAAGTGGGGCGAGGAGGTCCGCGGGCGCTCGCCGAAACGATGGACGGCGTACCCGGCCCTGATCGGCGCGTACCGGCACCTGGGTGACCAGAAGGCGGCCGCCGATGCAGTGAAAAAGCTCCAGGCGCTGCACCCGGGCCCGCAGGCACAACGGCTCGCCGCGGAGGTGTACCGCGACCGGGGCTGGCGGGAGGACGCGGCGGTGGCGCTGTCCGACGCGACGGCGCTCGCGGACTCCACGGCCCAGAAGGTGACCGGGCTGTACGGCATGGGCGAGCTGGCGTGGGAGCGCGGCGAGCCGGACGAGGCTCTGCGCCACTACGAGGCGGCCCTGCGCACGGACTCCGGTTACGCGCGGGCCAGGGCGGGCCGCGCCCGGGTCATGGCGGCGCTGGCGCGCCCGGCCGACGCGGAGGGCGACTACCTGGTGGCACTGGCGCAGACGCCGCTCCCGGGCATCGCTCTGGAGTACGGCGAGCTGCTGGAGTCCCTGGGCCGCGAGGACGAGGCGAAGGAGCAGTACGCGCTGGTACGGGCCCGGGTGGCGCTGACGGAGCAGCGTGGGGGCGGCGGCGACGAGCTGCTGCTCGGGCAGCTCGACGCGGACCACGGCGCCCCGTCGGCAGCGGTCCGCCGGCTGCGGGCGGAGTGGAGGCGGCACCCGAACGCGTACGTCGCGGACGCCCTGGCGTGGTCCCTGTTCCGCGCGGGCGGCAAGAAGAACACCGGGCAGGCCCTGACGTACGCCCTCACGGCCACGGACCGGGGCCCCCGCAACGCGCAGTTCTTCTACCACCTGGGGATGATCGAGCGGAAGCTGGGCAAGTCCGGTGCGGCCAGGCGCCACCTGGAGGAGGCGCTGCGCATCAACCCGTCGTTCTCGCCGCTGCCGGCCGCGCGGGCGCGCGAGGCGCTGAACGCCCTGGGCGAGCCCCCGCGAGGCGCCCCCCGCCGGACGCATGGCGAGCCGGCCCCTGCCCGGGCACGCTGAGCACCGCCTCACACGCCACGGTGCCGGGAGGGGACGCGCCGGGGCGCTCTCCGCCAGGGCGCCGCACGCGAGCACCCCGGACAGACCCAGGTACCCGAGCGTCCGGCGCCCGAGGAGACGCCCCGGCACGGCACCGGCCCTCCGCCCCGGGAACATCACGGCGCCCCCGCCGGACGCATGGCCCCCGACGGCAGCTCAGGCGTGCTGCTTGTAGTAGATGGAGTACCTGCGCGCCCCCGGCTCCCCCGAGGCGAACCCCATGCACAGCCGCGGCCTGCCGGTGCGCCGTACCGCGAGGCCTTCCGGTTCGCGGTGGTCGAGGGAGTAGCCGGCCTCGGTGCGGGTCCGCTGGACCGGCTCGCCGGTGCGGATGTCGATGCAGGAGACGTACGTGTTGCCGTGCCCGGAGGGCGGATTGGCCGGCCCGTACGGTTCGCCGGCCAGCTGGTACAGGTAGTTGCCGTACAGCGCGAAGCCCTGGAAGTCGACGTCGGGTTCGGGGTGCGCGGCGGCCTGCGCGAAGTCGTGCAGAGGCTTCGAGAAGTCACCGGCGACGGCGTGGGCCAGCGAGAAGACGCGGTAGCGCACCTTGCCTCCGATGCGATGGCGGACGGCGATCCGCTTGCGGCTCATGTCCACGGACGGCTGGTTCGCGGTGGACCCCTCGACCGGGTAGCGGGTCGATTCCGTCGAGCCCCGCCGTACCTGCCGGTCCACGAACCGGAACCGCGTGATGCCGCGCCCGAACGCCATGGAGTCCGCGACCCGCGCGTCCGTCTCCGTCCAGATCCAGGTCGCCCCGGCCGCGTCCCGCTCGACGCCCATGCCGACGCCGTGCCCGTGCCCCAGCAGGTACATGCGGCCGAGCCGCGCGCCCTTGAGGTCGAGCTGGTTGAGGCACATGTCGCCGCGCTGCCGTCTCTCCGTGCCGGTGTAGGTCCTCGGCTCGCCGGAGAGTCTGATGCCGCCCTGCATCATCTGGAGGACGTACAGCCGCTGCCGGGAGTCGTCGAAGGCGAAGGACTGGAGGACCGTGGTGTGCCCGAGGGGCTTCTTCCAGTGCCACCGCTTCGACGGGACAGCCAGGTCGATGCGCTCGTCACTCGTGCTCGCACTCACACTAGTCATGGCCATGACTCACGATAGCGGCCCACGGCCCCACGGGTCAGGGGCGCGTGGGGCCGCGAGGGGCGCGAAGGGCGCGAGGGCTCAGAGGTTTCCGCGCTTCTCCTGCTCCCGCTCGATCGCTTCGAAGAGGGCCTTGAAGTTGCCCTTGCCGAAGCCCATCGAGCCGTGCCGCTCGATCATCTCGAAGAAGACGGTCGGCCGGTCCTGGACCGGCTTGGTGAAGATCTGGAGCAGGTAGCCGTCCTCGTCGCGGTCGACGAGGATCTTCAGCTCGCGCAGCGTCTCGACGGGGACGCGCGTCTCGCCCGCCCACTCGCCGAGCGTGTCGTAGTACGAGTCGGGGGTGTCCAGGAACTGGACGCCGTTCGCCCGCATCGAGCGCACGGTGGCGACGATGTCGTTCGTGGCGAGCGCGATGTGCTGGACGCCGGCGCCGCCGTAGAACTCCAGGTACTCGTCGATCTGCGACTTCTTCTTCGCGATCGCGGGCTCGTTGATCGGGAACTTCACCTTCAGGGTGCCGTCCGCGACCACCTTCGACATCAGCGCCGAGTACTCGGTCGCGATGTCGTCGCCCACGAACTCCTTCATGTTGGTGAAGCCCATGACCTTGTTGTAGAAGGCCACCCACTCGTTCATCCTGCCGAGCTCGACGTTGCCGACGCAGTGGTCGATGGCCTGGAAGGTGCGCTTGGCCGGCGGCTCGACGACCGGGTCGGCGGTGACGAAGCCGGGCAGGTACGGGCCGTCGTAGCCCGATCGCTCGACGAGGGTGTGCCGGGTCTTGCCGTACGTCGCGATCGCGGCCAGTACGACGACGCCGTGCTCGTCCTTGACCTCGTGCGGCTCCTCGATGCCGCGCGCCCCGTGCTCCACGGCGTAGGCGTACGCGGCGCGGGCGTCCGGGACCTCGATGGCGAGGTCGACGACGCCGTCGCCGTGCTCGGCGACGTGGTCGGCGAGGAAGCGGCCCCGGTCGGTGGAGGGCTTGATGACGGAGGTGAGGACGAAGCGGGCGGCGCCGTTCGTCAGGACGTAACTCGCGGTCTCGCGGCTGCCGTTCTCCGGTCCGGAGTAGGCGACGAGCTTCATGCCGAAGGCGGTCGAGTAGTAGTGCGCGGCCTGCTTGGCGTTGCCGACGGCGAAGACGACCGCGTCCATTCCCCTGACCGGGAAGGGGTCGGCCTCGCGCGCGGTGCCGGGAGTGGTGTGCTGCGTGGTCTCAGTCATGGCGGCAGGCTCTCTCCGTATCGCAAGCTGCGCAATAGTTCGCTGAAACGCTGGGCAATGTGCCCACCGGATCGCCAGAATGGCCGGGCGATCTGTACAGGATGACCAGGCTCAGCACGAGGTGTCGGGAAGCAGGGCGGCCCATGTCCACAGACGGTATCGACGAACTCGACGGCCGGCTCATCGTGCTGCTGGCGCGCGAGCCGCGGATCGGGGTGCTGGAGGCGTCGCGCCGCCTGGGGGTGGCGCGCGGGACCGTACAGGCGCGGATGGACCGCCTTCAGTCCAATGGAGTCATCCGCGGATTCGGTCCGGACGTCGATCCGGCCGCGCTCGGCTATCCGGTGACGGCGTTCGCGACGCTGGAGATCAAACAGGGCCAGGGCGCCGACGTACGGGCGCACCTGGCGTCCGTACCGGAGGTGCTGGAGCTGCACACGACGACGGGGCACGGCGACATGCTCTGCCGCCTCGTCGCCCGTTCGAACGCCGATCTCCAACGTGTGATCGACCGGGTTGTGGGCTTTGATGGCATCGTGCGGGCCTCCACGGCGATTGTCATGGAAAATCCCGTGCCCCTGCGGATCATCCCGCTGGTGGAGCAGGCCGCGGCCGACGGGCCCGGCTGACGAGGACCGATCGACGAGAGCCGGCTGAAGAGGGCCGACAAGGGCGGACGAGGGAGCGCGCGTGAGCTTCTGGGAGTACCTGGGCACCCGGCACCAGCAGTTGCTCACCGACGCCCTGCAGCACGTCAGCGCGGTCTTCCAGTGCATGGTGATCGCCACCCTGCTGGGGATCACCGTCGGCGTGCTCACCTACCGCAGCCCCTGGGCCGGGAACCTGGCCGTCACCTCCACGGCCACCGTCCTCACGATCCCCTCCCTCGCACTGATCGGCCTGCTGGTCCCGGTGGTGGGGCTCGGCGTGCCGCCCACCGTGATCGCGCTGGTGCTGTACGGGCTGCTGCCGATCGTCCGCAACGCGATCGTGGGCCTGCGCGGGGTGGACCCCACCGTCGTCGACGCGGCCAAGGGCATCGGGATGTCCCGGGCCGCCCGGATGCTGAGGGTGGAACTGCCGCTCGCCTGGCCCCCCATCCTGACCGGCATCCGGGTCTCCACGCAGATGCTGATGGGCATCGCCGCCATCGCCGCGTACGCCTCGGGCCCCGGCCTGGGCAACGAGATCTTCCGCGGCATCGCCTCGCTGGGCAGCGCCAACGCGATCAACCAGGTGCTCGCGGGAACGCTCGGCATCGTCGTCCTCGCCCTGCTCTTCGACGCGGCGTACGTCCTGCTCGGCCGACTGACCATCCCGAGGGGGATCCGTGCCTGAGGCGGCGAAGGGGGCAGCGGCTTCCGGTGCCAGCATCGAGCTGGAGAACCTCTCCAAGCGCTACCCGGGCAACCCGGGCCCGGCGGTGGACAACGTCTCGATGGAGATCAGGGCCGGCGAGACGGTGATCCTCGTGGGCCCCTCCGGCTGCGGCAAGTCGACCACGCTGAGGATGATCAACCGGCTGATCGAGCCGAGCTCCGGGCGGATCAGGATCAACGACGAGGACGTCACCGACATGGACCCGGTGAAGCTGCGCCGCAGGATCGGGTACGCGATCCAGTCCTCCGGGCTCTTCCCGCACATGACGGCCGCCGAGAACATCGCACTCGTACCGAGGATGACCGGCTGGTCGAAGGCGAAGGTGAAGGACCGGGTCGAGGAGATGCTCGACCTGGTGGGGCTCGACCCGCGCGAGTTCCACGGGCGCTACCCGCGGCAGCTGTCGGGCGGCCAGCAGCAGCGCGTGGGGGTGGCGCGGGCGCTCGCCGCCGATCCGCCGGTGCTGCTGATGGACGAGCCGTTCGGCGCCGTCGACCCGATCACCCGCGACCACCTCCAGGACGAACTGATCCGCCTCCAGCGCGACCTGCACAAGACGATCGTCTTCGTGACGCACGACTTCGACGAGGCGATCAAGCTCGGGGACCGGATCGCGGTCCTGCGGGAGCGTTCGCACATCGCGCAGTTCGACACCCCGGAGGCGATCCTCACCCATCCGGCGGACGACTTCGTGTCGGGCTTCGTCGGGGCGGGGGCGGCCCTGAAGCGGCTCAACCTCACCCGTGTACGGGAGGTGGAGATCGCCGACTTCCCGACGGTGAGCGTGGACGACCCGCTCCAGACGATCTTCAACCGGCTGCGCAGCGGCCTGCACAACGAGCTGCTGATGCTCGACCGGCGGGGCCGCCCCTACAAGTGGCTGCGGCGCGGCGACCTGATGCGCGCCAAGGGGTCGCTGGCGCGGGCCGGGCACCTCGTGCACGACACCGTGACGCGGGACGCCACGCTGCACGACGCGCTGGAGGCGGTGCTCATCGACTCGGCCGGGCGGGTGGCGGTGACGGGGCGGCGCGGCGAGTACATCGGGGTCGTCGACATGGAGACGCTGCTGAACTCGGTGCACGAGATGCTGGAGGCCGACCGGCTGGCGGCCGTCGAGCACCGGCACGACCTGGAGGAGCTGCGCCACCACCGGACCGAGGCGGAGCTGGAGGGCGGTGCGGGCGGATGAGCGACGCCTCCAGCGGTCCCTCCCAGGAGGGCGTGGACCAGGACCTGTTCACGGAGGAGGGGCAGGGGAAAGAGGACGGGCGGGCGCCGGCGCCCGGTGTCCCGAAGCGGCGGTTCGTCCGGCGGAAGCTGGTGGTCATGCCGGTCGTGCTGGCCCTCGTGCTGCTGGCGACGTACCTGTGGATCTCCCACGCACGCCTCGACACGATCGCCGAGAACTCCCTCGCGGGCGGCAATGTGAAGCTGCGGCTGTGGCAGCACGTCAAGCTCACCGCGGTCTCCACGTTCTGGGTGCTGGTCATCGCGGTCCCCCTGGGCATCGCCCTGACCCGGCGCCGCCTCAGCCGGGGCGCCCCGCTGGTGACGGCGGTCGCCAACGTCGGGCAGGCGACGCCCGTCATCGGCCTGCTGGCGCTGCTGGTGATCTGGCTGGGCATCGGCCCCACCACCGCGATCGTCGGCATGGTGGTCTACGCCGTGCTGCCGGTGCTCTCCAACACGGTGGCCGGCCTGCGGGCGATCGACCCCCAGCTGGTGGAGGCCTCGCGGGGCATCGGCATGTCGGCGGCGGGCACCCTCGCCAGGGTCGAACTGCCGCTCGCCGTACCGCTGATCCTGGCGGGCGTGCGCACCGCGCTCGTCATCAACGTCGGTACGGCCACGCTGGCCACCTTCGGCGGGGGCGGCGGCCTCGGCGACCTGATCACCTCGGGCATCCAGACCCAGCGGACGGCGGTGCTGGTCCTCGGCTCGGTACTGACGGTGGTGCTGGCCCTGCTGGTGGACTGGCTGGCGTCCCTGGTGGAGCTGGCGATGACCCCGCGCGGGCTGGAGGAGGGGTGACAGGGGTGACGCGGTCCTCGTCCGTCGTACGCACGGCACTGGGCGCGGCGCTGGCGATGCTGCTGGCGGCGGCCGGGCTGTCCGGCTGCGGCCTCAAGAGCGGCTCTCCGATGGCCGACGACGTGGCGCCGGGTTCGGTCGGCCGGGGACAGCCGCTCAAGGGCGCTTCGCTGACGGTCACCTCGAAGAACTTCAGCGAGAACATCGTCCTGGGCCACATGATCGGCCTGGTCTTCAAGGCGGCGGGCGCCGAGGTCCTGGACCGGACGAACCTGCCGGGGTCGGTCAGCGGCCGCGAGGCGATCGTCAAGGGCGACGCGGACGCCATCTACGAGTACACCGGCACCGCCTGGATCACCTACCTGGGCAACCAGGAGCCGGTCGTCGACCCGCTGGAGCAGTGGCGGGCGGTGCGGGACGCGGACGTGGGGAACGGGGTCACCTGGCTGCCGCCGTCCGCGCTCAACAACACGTACACGCTGGTGATCAGCAAACGGAACAACGCGAAGTACAGGCTCAGGACCATGTCGGACGTCGCGGAGCTGTCGCGGCGCGATCCCTCGGCGGTGACGCTCTGCGTGGAGAACGAGTTCGCGTCGCGCGAGGACGGGCTGCCGGGGCTGAGGAGGGCGTACGGCATGGACATCCCGGCCGGGAACGTCAGGAAGATGGACGCCGGGATCATCTACACCCAGGTCTCCGAGTCGGGGTCGTGCCTGCTCGGCGAGGCGTTCACGACCGACGGCCGGATCGAGGCCATGGACCTGGACACCGTCACGGACGACAAGCACTTCTTCCCCAACTACAACGCCGCTCCCGCGCTGCACTCGGCGACGTACGAGAAGTATCCGGCGATCGCGGGGCTGCTGAACCCGCTGAGCGCGCGGCTGAACACCGAGGTGGCGCGGGAGCTGAACGCGAAGGTGGACGTGGACGGGGAGGACCCGCACGAGGTGGCGAAGGACTGGCTGGTGAAGGAGGGCTTCATCAGGGAGGGATAGGCGCGGGGAGGGCAGGCGCAAAGGAATCAATGCAAAGAGGATATTGCAACGGAGTGCTTGCAAAGGCTTCTTTGCAAGCCTAGGGTGAAGGCATGCCCCAAGAGCCCGAGCAGCCCGGCACCCCCGCACCCCCGGAGCCCGACACCCGTGTGCTGGACGCCCGTTCGCTGCGCGGGCTCGCCCACCCCCTGCGCATCCAGCTGTTGAAGTCCCTGCGCCACGACGGGCCCGCCACCGCCTCCCAACTCGCCCAGCGGCTGGGCGAGTCCAGCGGCGCCACCAGCTACCACCTGCGCCAGCTCGCCGCCCACGGCTTCGTCGAGGACGACCCGGAGCGCGGCAAGGGACGCGAGCGGTGGTGGAGGGCGGCGCAGGAAGGGACCACCTTCAGCAGGGAGTTGCACGACAGCCCCGACCCCGCCGTGCGCGGGGCCGCCGACCTCTTCATGCACGAGATCGCCAACATCCACACCCAGGAGGTCAGCACCTGGCTCGGCACCGCGCGCGAATGGCCCGAGGAGTGGGCCGGCACCTCGGACCTGAGCGACTTCACGCTCCAGCTCACCCCTGAGCAGCTGAAGGAGCTGAACGAGAAGATCCACGCGCTCATCAACAGCTACTACGGACTGTCCGACGAAGGCTCCGCCCAGGTCCGCCTGCACACGCACTCCTTCCCCCGCCGCCCCACGGACTGACCCCACGGACCGACCCCGCAGACCGGCCCCACGGACCGAAGGGAACCGCCCGCCATGCACCCCGACATACACCTCCGGCTCCACCACCAGCGCGCCGCCGAACTGCGCACCCGGGCCGCCGAGTACACCCGCGCCCCCCGCCCCGCGCCGCGTCGCCCCCTGCGCGCCCGCCTCGGCTGGACCATGGTCGAGCTGGGCCTGCGCCTCGCCCAGCAGCCCGCCGCCCGGCCCGCCCGTACCGCGTGAAGGCGCAGGGGCGGAAGAGACCGTTCGCGGCCGTCCTGGCCGCCAACACCGTCTCCACGGCGGGCACTTCGCTCACCATGATCGGCGTCCCGTGGTTCGTGCTCGACACCACGGGCAGCGCCGCCCGGGCCGGCGTCGTCGCCTTCTGCGCGACGCTGCCGGTCGTCGTCGCCGCGCTCGTCGGCGGCCCCTTCATCGACCGGATCGGCCGCCGCCGGGTCTCCGTCGCCTCCGACCTGGTGTGCGGCCTCGCCGTCGGCGCGATTCCGCTGCTGCACTACGCCGGCGCGCTGGAGTTCTGGATGCTGTGCGCGCTGATGGCGGTCGGCGGCCTCGCCCACACGCCCGGCACGACGGCCCGTTACGTCCTCCTCCCCGACCTCGCCGCCCACGCCGGCACCACCCTCACTCGCGCCGCCGGCCTCTTCGAGGGCGTCTCGCGCGGGGCCCGCATGATCGGGGCCGCGCTCGCGGGCGTACTGATCGCGCTGCTCGGCGCCGAGGCGGTGCTGCTGCTCGACGCGGCGACGTTCGCGGTGTCGGCGCTGCTGGTCGCGGCGGGGGTGCGGGGCCTACGGGCGGCCGAGCCGCAGAAGGCGGCGCCGGTGTCGTTCACGACGTACCGCACGGAACTGCGCGAGGGGTACGTCTTCCTCCTGCGCCACCGCCTCCTGCTGGCCGTGGTCCTGATGGTGATGCTCACCAACGGCCTGGACCAGGGCTGGAGTTCGGTCCTCCTGCCCGTCCACGTCAAGGGCGATCCGGGCGGCGCGGCCGTCCTGGGCATGCTCGCCGCGACCTTCGGCGGGGCGGCGCTGCTCGGCGCGCTGCTCTACGGGGCGGTCGGCGAGCGCTTCCCGCGCCGGGTGGTCTTCACCGTCGCGTTCCTGCTCTGCGGGCTGCCGCGCTTCGCCGTCGCCGCGCTGGTGGACGGGACGGCGGCGCTGGCCGTGACGATGGCGGCGGGCGGTCTGGCCGCCGGGATGCTCAACCCGATCCTGACGACGGTGACGTACGAACGCGTCCCCCAGGAGCTGCGCAGCCGCGTCGGGGGCGTGACCACGGCCGGCTGCGAGCTGACCATGCCGCTGGGCGGCCTCGCGGCGGGGCTGCTGGTCGAGGAGGCGGGGCTCGTGACGGCGCTGCTGGTGTTCGGCGGGGCGTACTTCCTGGCGACACTGAGCCCGGCGGTCTTCCCGTCCTGGCGGACGATGGACGACGTACAGCCCACAGGGCCCGTACAGCCCGTACGGCCGCCCGCTAGCAGCTCGGAACCTTCCCGCTCCTCTTCTCCAGCGCCACCAGCGCCCGCACCGCGTCCTTCAGCGTCGTGACGGGCACCAGGCGCAGCCCCTCGGGCTTCTCGGCCCGGGCCTGCGCGCACTCCTCCTCCGGTACGAGGAAGACCGTCGCCCCGTCGCGCCGGGCCGCCTGCGTCTTGAGCGGTACGCCGCCGACCGGGCCCACGTCGCCGTCGGAGGTGATCGTGCCCGTACCGGCGATGGTGCGGCCGCCGGTGAGGCCGCCGCCCGAGCCGTCGCCGTCCAGCTTGTCGACGATGCCGAGGGAGAAGAGCAGCCCGGCGCTGGGGCCGCCGATGTCGGCGAGGTTGAGGTCCACCTTCACCTGGTCGGGGCTCTTGCCGAGGTAGCCGAGCGCCGCGTCGACGGCGGTCTCCTGCGACTGCTCCATCTCCGCGGCGTTGTGCTTCTCGATCTCGGCGTCGGTGTCGCCGGTCGGGTAGACCGCCTCCTTGGGCATGACGGCCCGGTCGGTCCTGAACCACGCGTCGACGACCTGCCCCAGGTCGATGTCGACGGACGGCCCCGTCGCCACGATCGTCGTCATCAGCAGCTCTCCGGTGGTCTCGCGCACCGGCGCGCCGGTGATGGTGATCACCGGTTCGCCCTTGTCCTCACCGAGCACGTTCGCGGTGCTGCCGGGCTGCGCGAGGACGTAGGGCAGCGGCGCGAAGGCGGCCACGGCGAAGAGCGCGAGCGCGGGGGCCCCGCAAAGGGCGAGGACACGGGGGCGGGAGAGACGTGAGAGCACGTCCCCAATCTAATGGGCGCGCGCCCCTCTCCCCCGTGCACCCCTCGCACCCTGTCCACCCCTCACACCCCGCGCCCCCTCACCTCAGCGCGTCGGCGACCTCACGGGCGGCGTCGACCACGCGCGGTCCCACCCGCTCGGGAACGGAGTCGGCGAGCATGACGACGCCGACACTGCCCTCCAGTCCGGTGATGCCGACCAGGGGCGCCGCCGCGCCACTGGCACCGGCCTCCAGTTCGCCGTGGGTGAGGGTGAAGCCGCCGTCCTCCAGGGCGCCCTGGCGGGCGGCGAGGATGGCCCGGCCGGCCGCCCCCCGGTCGAGGGGGTGACGGAACCCCGTGCGGTACGCCACGTGGTAGTCGGTCCACGTCGGCTCGACGACCGCGACCGCGAGGGCCTCGGCGCCGTCGACCAGCGTCAGGTGCGCCGTGGCCCCTATGTCCTCGGCGAGGGAACGCAGCGCGGGCAGCGCGGCTTCCCGTACGAGCGGATGGACCTGCCGGCCCAGGCGGAGCACGCCGAGGCCGACGCGGGCGCGGCCGCCCAGGTCGCGGCGTATCAGCGCGTGCTGCTCGAGGGTGGCGAGCAGGCGGTAGACGACCGTGCGGTTCACACCGAGTTTGTTGGAGAGCTCGGTGACGGTCAGACCGTGATCGGTGTCGGCAAGCAGTTTGAGGACACGTAGTCCCCGGTCGAGCGTCTGGGAAGTTTCCGCGGTCACGACGCCCACTCCTCTGTGGTGAGTGCGACGGCTCTTCGACGGGTGCGCCGCCGGTCCCGTCGGCGTCGCGCGCAGAGGCCGCCGGCAGGCCATGGCACCGGCTGCGCTCCGCGGCGGCTCTGCCACGGGGCGTATGCGTTGCGGGAAAGGTAGCGATCGACTCCGCTCAGCGGAAGACCTCGTCCAGAATCCGGGCGCGGAAGATGAGTTGATCCGCATTCGACCCGAATCTGCGTTCTCCCCGGGCCGAAGAGTCCCGCCCCTCGGAACGGACGGGGCCCGGAGAAGCGTCTCCGGGCCCCGCGCGTCACTTCCCGGCAGACGCCCCACGAGGCGTCCCGGCAGGCGTCACCGCATGCGGGTGGCCCACTCCTGGACCTTCTTGATCCGGTCCTGGAGCTGCCCGGCCGTGGCCTCGGCGCTCGGCGGACCACCGCAGACCCTGCGCAGCTCGGTGTGGATGACGCCGTGCGGCTTGCCGCTCTGGTGGACGTACGCGCCGACCATCGTGTTGAGCGACTTGCGCAGCTCCAGCAGCTGTTTGTGCGTTACCACGGGACGCGCCTCGGCCGGCTTCTCCAGCAGGTCGGCCTCCGCGGCCGGCTTCTGGCGGCTGTGCGCGATCTGCCGGGTCTGGCGCTTCTGGAGGAGGAGCTGCACCTGGTCGGGCTCCAGCAGCCCGGGGATGCCGAGGTAGTCCTGCTCCTCCTCGCTCCCGGGGTGGGCCTGCATGCCGAACTCCGCGCCGTCGTACAGCACCCGGTCGAAGACGGCGTCGGACTCCAGGGCCTCGAAGGGCAGCTGCTCCTCGGTCTCCTCGTCCTCCGGCTTCTCGGCGTCGGCGAGGAGCTTGTCCTCCTCGGCGAACGGGTTCTCGTCCTCGCCGCCCTTCTTGGGCTTGTCGAGGACGTGGTCCCGCTCGACCTCCATCTCGTTGGCGAACTCGAGGAGCATCGGAATCGTGGGAACGAACACGGACGCGGTCTCGCCGCGCCTGCGCGATCGTACGAAGCGCCCGACGGCCTGGGCGAAGAAGAGCGGCGTGGAGATCGTCGTCGCGTACACGCCGACCGCCAGGCGCGGTACGTCGACGCCTTCCGACACCATGCGGACCGCGACCATCCAGCGGGAGTCGTCCGCGCTGAACTGGTCGATCTTCTTCGAGGCGGCCTTCTCGTCGGACAGGACGACGGTCGGCCGGTCGCCGGTGATCCTCTTCAGGATCTTGGCGTACTCGCGGGCACTGTCCTGGTCGGTGGCGATGACGAGCCCGCCGGCGTCCGGGATGCCCTTGCGTACTTCGGTCAGCCGCTTGTCGGCGGCCGCGAGGACGTTCGGGATCCACTCCCCCGTCGGCGCGAGCGCCGTGCGCCATGCCTGCCCGATGGCGTCCCTGGTCATCGGCTCGCCGAGCCGGGCGGCGATCTCGTCACCGGCCTTGGTGCGCCAGCGCATGTTGCCGCTGTAGGAGAGGAAGATGACGGGCCGCACGACACCGTCGGCCAGGGCGTTGCCGTAGCCGTAGGTGTAGTCGGCGGAGGAGCGCCGGATGCCGTCGTTTCCCTCTTCGTACGCGACGAAGGGGATGGGGTTGGTGTCGGAGCGGAAGGGCGTGCCGGTCAGGGCGAGACGCCGGGTCGCCGGGTCGAACGCCTCCTGGCACGCCTCGCCCCAGGACTTCGAGTCACCGGCGTGGTGGATCTCGTCGAGGATCACCAGTGTCTTGCGCTGCTCGCAGCGGTTGCGGTGGAGCATGGGGCGCACGCCGACACCGGCATAGGTGACGGCGACCCCGTGGTACTCCTTGCTGAGCGGACCGGCGCTGTAGTCGGGGTCGAGCTTGATGCCTATCCGGGCGGCGGCCTCCGCCCACTGCTTCTTGAGGTGCTCGGTCGGCGCGACGACGGTGATCTGCTGTACGACGTGGTGGTGCAGCAGCCACGAGGCGAGCGTCAGCGCGAAGGTCGTCTTGCCCGCGCCGGGGGTGGCGACCGCGAGGAAGTCGCGCGGCTGGTCCTGGATGTACTTCTCCAGCGCCCCCTGCTGCCAGGCGCGCAGCTTGTTGGCGGTGCCCCAGGGGGCGCGGCCGGGGAAGGCGGGTGAGAGGTGGTGGGAGGCGGTAGTAGTCACGGTCTCCGGCGGAATCCTAGGGGCCGCGCCCAGCGCGTCGGGCAGGGTGGCGGCGGGCGACGGGTGGGCTCTCGGGGTCACATGGGGCACGTACGACAACCGGGCCACCTTACCGGCGGCGCGGTTGCGATCCGGCTGAACGCCCCGGGCCGCTCCCTGTTGGGACCCACCTCACACCAGGGCGCGCACCCCGTCCGCGACGGCGGCGGTGCTTCACTCCGCGAAGCGCGGAAGTTCCTTGGCGATCTGCGGCATGTCCAGCTCTCCCTGGCACACGTCCAGGACGAACTGCTCCGCCGCATCCACATCGAACCCCGCGCGCAGCTTGTGCCCGTTCATCTGCAGGAAGACCCAGGCGGCGTACCAGGCAATCCGCTTGTTGCCGTCAATGAGGGCGTGGTTGCGCGCCGACGACTCCATGAGCGCTGCGGCCTTCTGCCATACGTCGGGGTACGCGTCCTGGCCGAACACGCTCGCCTGCGGGCGGGCCAGGGCCGAATCGAGCAGCCCGTAGTCGCGCACTTCGCTGGCTCCCAGACGCCCCGCGAGGTTCAGGAGCTCGGGCAACGTCAGGTACTGCATCAGGCGAGCCGTCGGTTCAGCTCCGCGCTGACGTTCAGCACATGGTCGGCTGCCTCGTTGAAGAGCCGAGAGTGTTCGTTTATGGCAGTGATCACCGCATCGTGGGCGAACGACTGCATACTCCGGCCTTCCGCCTCGGCACGCTCGCGCAGGGCGTCCAGCTCTTCCTCGGTGAACCGCAGATTCAGACCAGCCATGAGGCATATGGTACCGCGTAGTACCACGCGGTGCTACGGCTGCTGGGTGCGCAGCCTGGTCGCCACCCACGCCCCCACCAGCGCCACCCCCGCCATCGGCAGGAACACCGCCGCGAAGGCCGCCGGGTGGGAGGCGGAGGCGGCGGAATCCACCGTGTGGCCGACCGCGCCGCCGCCCAGGGCCGCGAAGACCGCGCCGCCGACCGCGAGGAGCATGACGTTGGAGAGGCCGTCCGATATCTGGAGGGCGGCGGAGTTGGCGCCCGCATCCTTGGGGGCCGAGAGCTTGAGCAGGAGCACGCTGGTCGAGGCGATGACCGTGCCCATGCCGAAGCAGCCGACGCCCCAGGCGACCGCGACCACCCACACCGGGACGGCGGTGATCAGCACGCTGGGCGCGGTCGCGATCGCCGCGGCGACCAGGACCATGCCCCCGGACACCATCCGCTCCCGGTACGGCTCCACGCGCGGCCGCGACTGTACGTACGAACCGAGCGCCCACGTCGCACCGCCGACCGCGAGCGAGAGCCCGGCCGCCGTCGGGGACAGCCCGCGCTGGGTGACCAGCATCAGCGGTACGAAGGACTCCGCCGCGATGAACGACCCGGCCGCGACCCCGCGCAGCAGCACCACCGAGGGCAGCCCGCGCGCCGCCCGGTAGGTGCCGCGCGGCAGCAGCCCCAGGACGGCCGGCACGAGCAGCGCGCCGCCCACCGCCGCCGGGAGCAGCGAGAGCCACCGCGCGCCTTGAACAGACGCAGCCTGTCCGGCGTACTGGAGCAGCCCCGCGCCCAGCGAGATGCCGAGCGCGAGCCGGATCCGGCGGCGGTCGAAGGCCGGAACGGGGGCCCCCGCGTCGGCGGGGCCGGCCGCCGTGCGGCGGATCGCGGGCAGGGCGATGGCGAGCGGGAAGACGACCAGGACGGGGATGCCGACGAAGACCCAGCGCCAGCCGAGGTGTTCGGTGACCGTCCCGGACACGAGCGGGCCCACGACGGAGGGCACGACCCAGCTCGCGGCGAACGCGGCCAGGATCGCGGGCTGGAGGCGCGCCGGGTAGGCGCGGCCGACGACGACGTACAGGGCGACGATCACGAGTCCGCCGCCGAGGCCCTGGACGGCCCGGCCGAGGATGAACAGCCACATCGCGTCGGCCGTGCCGGACAGCAGCAGGCCGGCCCCGAAGGCGCTGATGCCGGTGGCGAGCGGAGCGAGGGGGCCGTTCCGGTCGGCCCACTGGCCGGACAGGACCATGGCGAAGAGGCTGGTCGTGAAGTAGGAGGAGAAGGCGAAGGCGTAGAGGGAGACGCCGTTCAGCTCGCGGGCCGCGACGGGCATGGCCGTGCCGACGGCGGTCGCCTCGAAGGCGATGAGCAGGACGACGGCGATGACGCCGAGGCTGAGCGCGCGGTGCGCGGTGGCGAGTATGCCGCTTTCGTCTGCCGGTACACCAGGCATGCCGGACATGCTGGGGGTGCCGGGTATACCGGGTGTCGCGTCGGCTTCGGGCGCGACCTCGGCGTCGCGCGGCTCCAGGGCGGTCATCCGCCCAGAGTAAGAGGCTCAGTGCTGAATGAACCCTGTCGCTGGACGGGCGGGCGCTCGGCCTTCGGTCGTACGACCGGCGGCGGTTCGTGAACGGAGCATGGCAGTCGCGTTGCGTCCCGGGCCGATCCCTTGAAGGCTCCTCCTCCGCCGCCCTACGGTCATGACGTCAGCACACGGCCGTGTACCCGAGTGGCTCAGGGACTTGCCTGCAAAGCAAGTAACGTCGGTTCGATTCCGATCACGGCCTCCACGTCCGGGCCCCGCACTACACCGGCAGTACGCACACCGGAACCGGCGCCGCCAGCGCCGCGCCCGCCGGCGCGAGCCGCCCCGTCGCCCGGTCCACGCGGAAGGCGGCGACCGTGCCGGACTTCTGGTTGGCGGCGAACAGCAGCGTGCCGGACGGGTCGAGCGCGATGTGCCGGGGGTACGCGCCTCCGGACGGCGTGAGGGACAGCGGCCGCAGCGCCGCGCCGCCGCACTCGACGGCGAAGGCGGCGATGCTGTCGTGCCCCCGGTTGGAGACGTAGACGAACCGCCCGTCGGGGGAGACCAGCACCCCCGCCGGGTAGTTGCGCCCGGTGAGCTCGGTGCCGGGCGGGAGCGTCGGCTGCGGGGTGCCGGGGGTCAGGGTTCCGCCGAGCGGGTCGTAGCCGCACACGACGAGCGTGCTGTCCAGCTCGTTGACGACGTACGCGTGCCGGCCTCGGGGGTGGAAGGCGAGGTGCCGCGGCCCGGCGCCCGGCCTCGTCGCGGCGCGTCCGCGCTCCTCCAGCCGGCCGGTGCGCGGGTCGAGCCGGTAGGTGTGGACGGAGTCCGTGCCCAGGTCGACCGCGACGACGTACCGCCCGGCGGGATCGGTGACCACCATGTGCGCGTGCGGGCCCTCCTGCCGCTCGGGATCGGGTCCGGACCCGGTGTGCTGTACGACGTCGGTGGCTTCCCCGAGCACGCCGTCGCGCCCGACGGGGTGTACGGACACGCTCCCGCCGGTGTAGTTCGCGGTCAGCAGGAACCGCCCGCCGGGATGCACGGAGAGGTGGCAGGGGTCGGCGCCGCCGGTGGCGCGGGCGCGCCCCAGCACCTCGGGCGCCCCGGCCCCGACGCGCACGGCGGTGACGGCGCCCTCGGCGCGCTCGTCGACGGCGTAGAGGGTGCGGCGGTCGGGCGAGAGCGTGAGGAAGGAGGGATTCTGCACGCCTGCGAGCACCCCGGTGGAGGTCAGTTGCCCACCGCGCGGCCGGTAGGAGACGAGCCCGATGCCGGTGCCGCCGCCGGGCTGGGTGGTGTACGTACCGAGATAGGCGCGGCGCGTCGCCTGGGCGGCCTGCGCGCTCCCGGGCACCGCCAGCGCGGCGACACCGGCACCGGCCAGCACGCCGAACCGCCGCCGGGTCATACCCGTGCCGGTGCCCGCGCCGCTGCCCGCACCCGTCGCCGTACGCACGTCGCTCATGGAAGCCCTCACGCTCTCGGGTCGCCGGTGTCGTTCGTCAGCCGCCGGCCGTGCGGCGGTCGCGGTCGATGGTGGCCCGGACCACTGCCCGCGGGCAAGGGCCGCGCGCACCCGTTCGCGCGCCGCCCCCGGGCGCGACGGCGCTCACGGCGCCACCTCGCTCTCGTGCAGTCGCGCGAGGATCTCCCCGACCGTCGCCTCCGGGGTCTGCCGGGCGGTGTCCAGCCACAGTCCGATCCGCTCCGTCTCCTCGCGCAGCACCCGGTCCAGGCCCTCCACGGTCCAGCCCGCCCTGTAACCGGTCTTCGCCCGCCCCGCCTCACGGGCGGCCACCGCTTCCCGGCCGGGGGACGAGCACCACGACGTGCAGGGGGCGGGTGCGTACGAGCCGGACGTACGCCGCCAGCTGCTCGCCCACCACGTCCTGCACGACCGCGGTCCAGCCGCTGCGCGCGTACGCGTCGGCGACGGAGGCCGACCGGCGGTAGCGCAGCCGGAGCTGGGCCAGGGCCTCTTCGCCCGCCTCGGGCAGCGTCTCCTCGCGCCCGGAGACGATCATCCGGCGGAAGGCGTCGCCGCGCACGTGGGCGGCGCGCGGCAGGCGCTCGGCGAGCGCCTGCGCGACGGTCGACCTGCCCGCGGCCATGGCACCGGTGACCAGGATGCCGGCGGGACCGCGTGCTTCGTCCATGGACCGACCCTAGTGGCAGGGCGTTCGGGCGCCACCGGGAATCGCGTGGCTCACCCGGTCCGCCCGGCTACGGACCGGGTACGACGACCGCCGCCTGGGGGCGGATCGGCAGGCGGTTGACCGGGCGGCCGGTGGCCGCCCGGACCGCCGAGGCGACCGCCGCCGGGGACGTGACCACCGGGACCGCGCTGACCGGCTTCGCGCCGAAGGGGGCGACCACGTCGCGCTCCTCCACCAGCTTCACGATGCGGATGTCCGGGGTGTCCAGGGACGTCGGGAGCGCGTAGTGGGTGAGGTCGGGGTGACGGATCAGGCCCCGCGGGGTGCGGAGGTTCTCCGTCAGGGCCGCGCCCACGCCCTGCGTGACGCCCGCCTCGATGCGGGTGGCCAGCTGGGCCGGGTTGAGGACGCGGCCCACGTCCTGGGCCACCGCCATCTCCACCACCCGGATCGAGCCCAGCTCGATGTCCACGTCCACGATCGCGCGGATCGCGCAGAAGGCCAGCCCCACGAAGGCGTCACCCTGGCCCGTGTCGTCGAGCGGTTCGGTGGGGTGGGGGCGGCACTGGGCCGTGGCCCAGAGCTCCTTGCCCTCCATCGCCTCCATCACCGTGGTGGAGAGGACCCCGTCGTACGAGGTGATCTTGCCGTCGGCGATCTGCAGGAGCTCCGTCGACATGCCGAATTTGTGGGCCAGCGGCTGGAGGAGTTGGGTGCGGACCATCTTCGCCGCGCGTTCCACCGCCCCGCCCGACACCCACGTGTGGCGGCCGTGCGTCGCGGGGCCCGCCGGGGGCTGGTCCGTGTCGACCGACGCCACGTGGACCTCTTCGACGCCCAGGACCTCCTGGACGATCTGGCGCGCGAGCGTGGTGAAGCCCTGGCCGGTCTCGACCGCCGCGCAGATGACCGTGGCCACGCCGTCGTGGACCTTCACCGTGGCGGTGGAGACCTCGTCGGTGCCCTCCGCGCCCAGCATGTGCACCATGCCGACCGCGTAGCCGACCCCGCGGCGCACGGCGGCGGGATCGCCTGCGCCCTCCGGGCCGCCCGGCAGCAGCCACTCGTCCCGGGGGGTGTCCTTGGGGAGGGCGGGGAGGGGGTAGTCGCGTACGGATCTGAGGAGTTCGGCCACGGGGGCCGGGCAGGTCACCGTCTGGCCGGTGGGCAGCAGGTCGCCGGTGGCCAGGACGTTGCGCAGGCGCAGTTCCGCCGGGTCGATGCCCAGCTTCGCCGCGAGCTTGTCCATCTGGCCCTCGTACGCCGCGCACACCTGGAGGGCGCCTTCGCCGCGGACGTGGCCGGACGGGGGGTTGTTCGTACGGACCGCCCAGCCCTCGATGAAGGCGTGCGGCACGACGTACGGGCCGCAGGCGAAGGACACCGCCGCCGCGAGGGATTCGGAGGAGGCGTCGGCGTACGCGCCCGCGTCCAGGAGGATCTGCGCCTCGACCTTCACCAGGCGGCCCTCGGCGTCCGCGTGGTGGCGGTAGCGCAGGAGCGTCGGGTGGCGGTGGGCGTGGCCGAGGAAGGACTCCTCACGGGTGGCGGCCAGCTTGACCGGGCAGCCGGTCCTGAGCGCGAGGAGGCCCAGCGGGATCTGGAAGCTGCCGTCCTCGCGGTCGCCGGTGGCGCCCGGGACGCCCGTGACGACGACCTTCACGCGCTCCTGCTCCAGGCCGAAGCAGGCGGCGGCGCGGTCGCGGTCGGTGTGCGGGTCGGTGGACGCCGTGTAGATCTCCACGCCGCCGTCGGGGCGCGGGACGGCCAGGCCGGCCTCGGCCCCGATGGGCGCCGGGTCCTGGCGGCCGATGCGGTACAGGCCCTCCACGATCACCTCGCCCGTGACCTCCGGGTCGCCGAAGCTGAGGGGGATGTGGCGGATGAGGTTGCCGTCGGGGTGGAGGGGGTCGGCCGCGAAGGCCTGTTCCGGGTCGGTGACCGGTTCGAGGATCTCGTACTCGACCGCGATGGCGGCGGCGGCCAGGCGGGCCGTGTCGGGGTGGTCGGCGGCCACCGCGGCGATCGCCTCGCCGTGGTGGCGGACCAGGTCGGAGGCGAAGACGGGGCGGTCGGCGACGCTGCGGCCGTGCGCGGAGTCGCCCGGCACGTCCGCGTGGGTGACCACCGCCCGTACACCGGGCATTTCGGATGCGGCGGAGGTGTCGACCGAGACGATCCGGGCGTGGGCGTGCGGGGAGCGCAGGACCGCCGCCCAGAGCAGTCCCTCGGCCCACAGGTCGGCCGCGTACGGGAACGTGCCCTCCGTCTTCGCGCGCGCGTCGGCCGGGGGAAGGGAAGCGCCGATGCCGTGGGTGGGCGGCTCGGTCCGGGTGCCGTCGACCGCCGGTGCGCCGGTCGCGGTGGCCGCGTCGTTGCTCACGCCATGCCTCCGTCGTGCGGGTGCTCGTGCGGGTGGGGCTGCTGGACGCCGCCCGCGCCGGGGGGCGCCTGGTGCGGGATGCGGGCTTCCTCGGCCGCGGCGGTCGCCTCGCGCTCGGCGACGACCTCGCGCACGGCTTCGAGCACGCCCCGGTAGCCGGAGCAGCGGCAGAGGTTGCCGCAGAGCGCCTGGCGGGTCTCCAGCTCCGTGGGGGCGTGGTTGCCTTCGAGCAGGTCGTGGACGGTCATGGCCATGCCGGGTACGCAGAAACCGCACTGGACCGCGCCGCAGTTGGCGAGGGCCCGCTGGACGTCGGACGGCCGGCCGTCGGCGGCCAGGCCCTCGACCGTACGGACCTCGCTGCCGGCGGTGGTGGCGGCGGGGACGAGGCAGGAGGCGACGAGGCGGCCGTCGACCTGGACGGCGCAGGCGCCGCACTCGCCCTGGGAGCAGCCGTCCTTGGCACCGGCGAGGCCGAGGCGCTCGCGCAGGACGTACAGGAGGGACTCGCCGATCCAGGCGTCGGTGACGGGGCGGTCGGCGCCGTTCACGTGCAGGACGTAGGAGGCGTGGGGGTGCTCGCTGTGGGCGGGCTCGCTGTGGGCGTCTTCCGGGGGGGCCGCGGGTTCGGGTGCGGTGCCGGGGGTCTCGGGGTCGGTGCCGCGCCGGGACGTCTCCTCGGGCGCCGGACGTTCGGGTACGCCGGTGTGTTCGGGGTGGTTGTGTTCGACGCCCTGCGGGGAGCGCCCCGGCGCGTCCCCTCCCGGCACCGCGGCATGCGACGCGGGGGCGGGCGCGTCCTCCTGCGGCGGGTGGGGCTCGAAGTCGCGCGTCGGCTCGGGGGCCGTCCACGGACCGGCGTCGGCCGTGGTCGCCCAGGGGGCCGGCGCCCCGCCCGGCAGGGTGGCCGAAGGGTGCGCGCCGTCCCACTGGGACGCCAGTGCCGACATCGTGAACTCGCCCGACTCGCCCGACTCGTCCGGGAGGTCGCCGTCGGCCACCGGGACCGTCCACTGGCCCGTGAGTTCGGACGCGACCGGGGGCGTGGGCGCCGGGGCCGTGTCGAAGTTCCACTGGCCCGTGGCCCCCGGGTCGTGCGCGGGCGCGCCCGTGCCCTCGGGCTCCGGCCACCGCATCTCGCCCGGTGCTGACGGTACGGCCCATGTGCCGTTCTCCCCCGGGGCCTGCGGGGTGATGTGAGGCGGCACGTAGTCGTGTCCGGGCGCCGCCAGCGGGTCGCCGAAGTCCGCCATGCCCTCGGGCAGCTGCACGAACGCCGTGGCGTCGGCGTCGTACTCGCCGCCCTGCGGGGTCGGCTGCCAGGTGCCGGGGTGCGGAGCCCCCCCGGGGTTCTCGTTCTCGCTCACGACAGTGCCCTCCCCAGCGCTCGTCGGGCCAGCGCGGCGACGGTGCGCCGCAGGTGCAGTACGGCGGGTGGCAGTACTGCCTCGCTCCCGTCCGCCGGGTCCGGGATGCAGGCGGCGGCCACGTACTCGCCGAACGCGGCGCACGCCTCCGGCGCCAGCTTGCGGTCCGCGTCCCACTCGATCAGCGAGGCGATCCATGCCTCCGCCTCCAGGGGCCGCAGCGGCATCGGCGCGATGGCTCCCACCGCGCACCGCACCTCGCGCCGCGCCGGGTCGAGGACCAGGGCGACGGACGCGGTCGCGCGGCCGGGGCCGGTCCGGCCGGTGGCCTTGACGAAGACCTGCGGGGCGTGCAGCAGCGGTACGCGCACGAACCCGATCAACTCGCCCGCGCCCAGCATGTCGCGGCCGGCGAGGAGGTGGGAGACGGGGGTCTCGCGGCGTGCGCCGCCCGGCCCCGCGATCACCAGCGTCGCTTCCACCGCGGCCAGTACGGGCAGGGTGTCGCCGGTGGGCGCGGCGGTGACGATGTTGCCGCCGAGCGTTCCCGCGTTGCGGATCTGGGGCGGTCCCGCGGCGCGCGCGGCCGCGGCGAGCGCCGGGATGAGGGCCGCGAAGTCGGGCCGTCCCATCCGGGCGTGCGTGAGACCGGCGCCGAGCAGCGCGTTCCCGTCCTGGTACTGCCAGCCCTTGATCTCGCTGATCCGGCCGAGCCCGACCAGGGCCGCGGGCCGCAGCTGCCCGGAGTTCACGGATGCCATCAGGTCCGTACCGCCCGCGACGGGCACGGCGGCAGGCATGGCGGTGAGTGCCGCCACGGCCTCGTCGAGCGAGGCCGGGAGCGTCACGGACTGCGCCGTCCGCGGTGCGTGCGTGGTCAACCCAGCTGCCCCTTCCCGGTGTCCCGGCTGTCCCGCCTGTTGCGCCGTACCGTACGTGCTCACAGCCCGGACGAGGCAACTCTGGCACATCCTGCGAACCGTCCGACGCGAGGGTCCACTAGGAACCCCTCGTCCCCGACCAGGGCATTCGCCCGCTTTCGTACTCCATTGGCGGTGAGTGCGAATTGCCACTCTTCAGCGACTCTCGTGCGACTTACGACGTATGCCGAGCCGGGCCCCCAACGGTCCCAGGCCCGGCACGGCGCGGCACTCTTCTTGCCTCGGGGCTCACACGTTTGGGGGCGCCCCCTCGATCGGGCGTCCGAGAGAGGCGTGGTCGCCGTCGGGGGCCGGGCGCTTCTGCCAGGGCAACGGGCCGCCCGGTGGCCGGTAATCGACCCCCAGTGCGTCAAGCCGCCGGTAGTGCGCGGTCATTCGCACCTCGAAACCGGCGAAGTCGCGCTCGGCGGGCGCCGGCAGGTCCGCCCAGGCGACCTCGGCGAACGCGGCCAGGCGAGGGAACGCCTGGTAGTCGACGCGGCTCTGGTTCTCCATCACCTCGGTCCAGAGGTTGGCCTGGGTGCCCAGGATGTGCCGTTCCTCTTCGGGGGTGAGGCCGGGGGGAACGGGCTCGAAGCGGTAGACGTCCTCCAGGGTGCGTACGTAGCCGATGGGCATCGGCTCGTCCGGGCCGTCGTGCTGGCGGTGGTCCAGGTACACCTGCTGCTCGGGGCACATGACGACGTCGTGGCCGGCCTTCGCGGCTGCGATGCCGCCCGCGCAGCCGCGCCAGGAGGAGACGGCGGCTCCCGGCGCGAGGCCGCCTTCGAGGATCTCGTCCCAGCCGATGAGGCGGCGGCCGCGAGCGGAGAGCCAGGTGTCGAAGTGGCGGACGAACCAGGACTGGAGTTCGTCCTCGTCGGCCAGGCCGAGTTCCTCGATGCGGGCCCGGGCGGCCGGGGACTGCCTCCACTGGTCCTTCATCACCTCGTCGCCGCCGATGTGGATGAAGGTGGAGGGGAAGAGTCCGAGGACTTCCTCGAACACGCCCTCGTAGAAGCGGAGGGTGTTGTCGGTGGGGGCGAGTACGTTCGGGTTGATGCCCCAGGTGTCCCAGACGGTGAGGGGTGCAGTGGTGACGTCTGTATTGCCCAGTTCCGGGTATGCGGCGATGGCCGCCTGCGAATGGCCCGGAATGTCGATCTCGGGGACGACGGTGATGTGCCGCTGCGCCGCGTACGCGACGATCTCGCGGATGTCGTCCTGCGTGTAGTAACCGCCGTGTGGTGTCTGCGTCCACAGGCCGGAAGCCCGGTGGCCGTATGCGGTGCGCGGCCGCCACGCGCCGGTCTCCGTCAGTTTCGGGTGGCGCTCGATCTCGATGCGCCAGCCCTGGTCGTCGGTGAGGTGGAAGTGGAAGACGTTGAGCTTGTGCGCGGCGAGCAGGTCCAGGTAGCGCAGTACGCCGTCCCTGGGCATGAAGTGGCGTGACACGTCGAGCATCAGGCCGCGCCAGGTGAAGCGCGGCCTGTCCTCGATGGCCACCATCGGTACGGACCACTGACGCGCCGGGTCGACGGGCGCGCGCCGGAAGGCGTCCGGGCCGAGCAGCTGGCGCAGCGTCT
Organism: Streptomyces sp. NPDC003016; assembly: GCF_053591455.1. NCBI lineage: Bacteria > Bacillati > Actinomycetota > Actinomycetes > Kitasatosporales > Streptomycetaceae > Streptomyces > Streptomyces sp. NPDC003016. Next base: position 66,293 of record NZ_JBSFTV010000029.1, on the reverse strand, counting down.
GGGCGCCCCAGAAGACGCCTGCCGGGCCGCCGCCCTCGATGAGGACGAGGTAGCCGTCGACGACCAGGCGGTAGCCCTCGGGGCCGAGTTCCCGTTCGGTGTCGGGGTCGATCCGCAGCTCGACGCGGTTGCCGTCGCGGCCGGCGTCGGTGCCGTCCGCCAGCGGCAGCCCGGTGGCGGCGCCGACCGTGGCGCGCAGCCAGTGGGCGACGCCCTCGGTGCCGGGGTGGGCGAACAGCGCGGTGTCGTGGCCGAGGGGGTAGTGGCCCTGGGCGGGGGGCGCCCAGGCGGCGGCTCCGGGAGCCGGTACCAGATCGAGCATGGCGTCAGTCCTTAACCGCTCCGCCCAGTCCCGAGACCAGGCGTCGCTGTACGAGTACGAAGAAGACGAGCACCGGGACGGTCATCACCGTCGAGGCTGCCATGATCCCTCCCCAGTCGTTCTCCTCCGGTTTGAAGAAAACCAGCAGTGCCATCGGAAGTGTCGACTGCGAGGTGTCGCTGATGATGAAGGACTTGGCGAAGAGGAAGTCGTTCCAGGTCGAGATGAAGGAGAAGACGCTGGTCGCGACGAGCCCGGGGAAAACCAGCGGGAAAAGGATCTGCCACAGGAAACGGGAACGGCTCGCGCCGTCGATGTACGCCGCCTCTTCCAGCGCCTCGGGAACGGCCTTCACGAATCCGCGGAGCATCCACACCGCGAAGGGCAGCGAGAAGGCGATGTGCGGCAGGATCAGCGAGCCGAGCGTATTGAGCTGTCCGAAGTCCCTCATCAGGAAGAAGAGAGGGATCGTCAGTGCCTCGACCGGCACCATCTGGGCGACCAGGAACATGATCAGGAGGGTGGTGCGGAAGGTGAAGCGGAAGCGGGTGACCGCTGTCGCCGCGAGAAAGGCGATCAGGGCGGAGGCGATCACGACCACCGATGCGACCAGCAGGCTGTTGAGGAAATAGCGGCCGAATTCCTGCTGTTCGAAGACGCGCCGGAAGGAGTCGAGTGAGGGAGAGAGCGTCCAGGGTCTGGCCTCCGTCGACTGGATCTCGCCCGCCGGTTTGAAGGCGGAAAGCACCATCCAGTAGAGGGGGAAGGCGACGGCCAGTGCGATCAGCAGCGCGGACGCCTCGGCGGCGAGGCGCCAGGGGCGGCGTACAGGACTCATAGTTCCTCTCCCTGGCGTCGCAGCAGGCGCAGGTACACGAGGGTGACCGCGAGCAGGATCAGCAGCATCACGACGCCGATCGCCGCGCCCAGGCTGTACTGCGAGGACGCGAAGGCCTTCTGGTAGGCGTAGACGTTGAGGACGAGGTTCTGGCCGGCGATGCCGCCGCCGTTCGTCATGACGTAGATCTGGGTGAAGACCTTGAAGTCCCAGATGACCGACTGGATGGTGACGACCACCAGGATCGGCCGCAGCATCGGCGCCGTGACCGACCGCCAGGTCCGCCACTGCGAGGCCCCGTCGAGGGACGCCGCCTCCAGCACCTCTGCCGGGACCGCCCGGATGCCCGCGTAGACGGTCACCATCACGAACGGGAACGAGCACCAGACCACTTCGAGGAGGACGAGCGCGAAGGCGCTGTAGCGCCCGTACGTCCACGAGTGGTCGCCGAGCCCCAGCACCTTGTTGACGGGGCCGAAGTCCGGGTCGAAGAGGAACACCCAGACGGTGGACCCGGTGATCGCCGGGGTCGCCCACGCGCCGAGCGCGGCCATCATCAGCGCGAGGCGCGGTACGGCCCGTACGCGCGTCAGCAGCACGGCCAGCGCGCAGCCGAGGGAGAGCGTGGCGAGGACGCAGGCGGCCGCGAAGACGACGGTCGCCAGGAGCACCTGCCAGAACTGCGGGTCGCCGAAGAGCGCGGTGTAGTTCCCCAGGCCCTTGAAGGTGGTCGGCTCACCGCCGCTGACCTGCGCCTGGGTGTACTCCAGGAAGGAGATCAGGCCGAGCTGGTAGACCGGGTAGACGAGCAGGCCGCCGAGGACGACGAGGGCCGGGGCGAGGTAGAGCCACGGCGTCCAGCCGCTGCCGCGTCGTGCGATCGCGTTCATACCGCTCAACGCGCCGCGCCGAACGCGTCGTTCATCTTCCTCGCCGCGTCGCCGGAGGCCGCCGCCACGTCCTTGCGGCCGCTGACGACCTCCTGGAACATCGTCGGCAGGACGAGCGAGGAGTCGATCTGCGCCCAGCCCGGCGAGGCCGGGGCCGCTTTGGCACCCGCCGCGAGCGTCTCGATGAAGGGCTCGACGAACGGCTCCTTCTCGGCCGCCGTCTCGCGTACGTCGGTGTACGTCGGCAGGAAGCCCATCGCGTCGAAGAGCTCGCCCTGCGTCTTCTTCCCGGCCAGCTGCTTCATCAGGTCGACGGCGAGCGTGCGGTGCGAACTGCTCTTCAGTACGCCGAGGTTGTTTCCGCCCGCGAACGCCGGAGCGATCTCGCCCGCCTTCACACCGGGCAGCGGCACCACCGCGTACTTGCCCTTCACCGTGCCCGCCTCGACGGCGGCGTGGCTGAAGTCGCCGCCGATCGCCATGCCGGCCTTGCCGGACGCGAAGGCGGTGACGGTGTCGTTGCCGCCCATCTCGGCGCACTTGGCGGCCGGGCAGTTGTCGGGGCCGAAGAGGGAGGTGTACGCCTTGATGCCCTTGCGGGCCGCGGGGCTGTCGATGGCGGAGGTGTACGTTCCGCCGCTCTCCTCGGCGAGTTCGCCGCCGTTGGCCCAGATGAAGGGCATCGCGCCGTACGTGTACGCGCCGCCGACCGCGAGCCCGTACATGGCCGGTTTCGCTCTGCGGATCTCCTGTGCGGCGGTGACGAGTTCGGCCTGCGACTCCGGCGGCTCCAGTCCCAGCTCCTCGAAGACGTCGGTGCGGTAGTACAGGGCGCGTACGCCGACGAAGAGCGGGGCGCCGTAGACCTTTCCGTCGACCGTCACCGACTGCCTGGCGGCCGGGTCGGCGTCCTTGGCCTCGGCCCAGGCGCCGAACTCCTCGGTGATGTCGGCGAGTCCGCCGTCCTTGACGTAGCCGGCGGTGTCGGTGTTGCCGTACTCGATGAGGTCGGGGGCGCTCTCAGGGTCGTTGAAGGCGGCCTTGATCTTCTGGGCACGGGTCTCGACCGGTATGTACTCGACCTCGACCTCGGCCTCCTCGTGCCGTGCGCGGAAGGCGTCGACGGCGCGGTCGACGACCTTCTGCTTGGGCGCGTTGCCGACCTCCTGGAAGAGCCAGACACGCAGGGTGCCGCTCTTCTCGTCCTTCTCCGCGCTGTTGTCGGAGGTCTGCGGGGCGCAGGCGGTGGCGGTCAGACCGGCCAGCACGAGTGCGGCTGCCGGCACGGCGATTCGGGCAGAGAGCTTCATCCGGGACTCCTGTGAGTCGGCATTGCAACATGCGCAACGTCGGTTTCGCACTGCACAACAGGCAGGAGGCTAAAGGGAGCCCCACAGGGCCGACAAGAGGTCTGAACCACCTGGGCGCCGTCTCCACCACCTTGTGACCGGCGCGAGCACTCCGTGCAACGCGGACGGCCCCCGCGGCGCGCCGATGCGCACCGCGGGGGCCGTCCCCCTGTTCCTGCTTACCGCTGCCGCGTCCTACTTCTTTCCGCTGTTGTCCTTGCCGCCCTTGTCCTTGCCGCCGCCCGCGCCGAGATCCTCGAAGATCTCCTTGCACATGGGGCAGACCGGATACTTCTTCGGGTCACGGCCCGGGACCCAGACCTTGCCGCAGAGCGCCACGACGGGCGTACCGTCGAGTGCGCTCGCCATGATCTTGTCCTTCTGGACGTAGTGGGCGTACCGCTCGTGGTCTCCGTCGCCGCGCGAGGTCTGCGGCGTCGGCTCGACGAGGGTCCCCGTACCTGCCCCGCGCTCGGGCTCGGGCTCAAGAGTGCTCATGGCGTCCAAGGGTACCCACGCGCGCGGATTCCCGGGAGCTTCGGCCGTCCACCGGATGCGGCGCGCGTCCCGGCGCCGCCACCCCGGCGCCGGGTCAGTTGAGCGAGGGGTCGTCCGGGTACGTCGCCATCATCGCGAGCCTGCTGCGCTGTCTGCGCAGCACGGCCCGCCACAGGCCCTCCGGCTCCGGCGACGACACGTCGCCGGGCTCCGACTCCACGACGTACCAGGCCCCGGTCTTCAGCTCCTCCTCCAGCTGCCCGGGGCCCCACCCCGAGTACCCGGCGAAGATGCGCAGCGAGCCGAGCGCCGCCGCGAGGAGTTCCGGCGGGGCCTCCAGGTCGACCAGGCCGATCGCGCCGTGCACCCGCCGCCAGCCGACGGGGTCTCCCCCGCTCGAGCGCAGCCGGGAGCCGGGGGAAAGACCCTCGTCGCCGGGGACCACCGCGACGCCGAGCGCGGAGTCGAGGGAGACCGGGCCGCCCTGGAAGACGACGCCCGGATCGCCCGCCAGGGGCGCCCAGGGCAGCAGGATGTCGCCGACGCCCACCGGCGTCGGGCGGTTGAGGACCACACCGAGCGAGCCCTCCTCGTCGTGGTCGAGCAGGAGCACCACCGCGCGGTCGAAATTCGGGTCCGCCAGGGCCGGACTGGCCACCAGCAGCCGCCCTGTGAGAGAGGACACCTCTGTCATGGCAGACATGATCCCGCACATCGGCCCTCCGGGGGAGCGGACGGCACTGCGCACGCGTGCGCAGCTCAGGGCGTACTGCGGCAGTGGGGGCGCGCACCGGCGGAACGTCACCCTCCGGAGAGACCGCTGTGCGGAGCGTGTTGTGTCTGATTCATGACACCCGCGAAGCCCGCTTGGCCTTATGGGACAGGGGTAGTCGCCCCTTACTCTTTTCTCTGGCCACCTGTCCGACAACTCCGGAACGCGAGATCCATGACCGGCACTGAAGATGTACTGCTCGTCCACGGCGGCACCCCGCTCGAGGGCGAGATCCGCGTCCGCGGCGCGAAGAACCTGGTGCCGAAGGCGATGGTCGCCGCGCTCCTCGGCAGCGGTCCGAGCCGACTGCGCAACGTGCCCGACATCCGTGACGTGCGCGTTGTACGCGGACTGCTCCAACTGCACGGCGTGACGGTCCGCCCCGGCGAGGAACCGGGCGAGCTGATCCTCGACCCGTCCCACGTCGAGTCCGCCAACGTCGCCGACATCGACGCGCACGCGGGATCCTCGCGCATCCCGATCCTGTTCTGCGGCCCGCTGCTGCACCGGCTCGGCCACGCCTTCATCCCGGGCCTGGGCGGCTGCGACATCGGCGGCCGGCCGATCGACTTCCACTTCGAGGTGCTCCGCCAGTTCGGCGCGACGATCGAGAAGCGCGCCGACGGCCAGTACCTGGAGGCCCCGCAGCGGCTGCGCGGCTGCAAGATCCGGCTGCCGTACCCGTCGGTCGGCTCGACGGAGCAGGTGCTGCTGACGGCCGTGCTGGCCGAGGGCGTCACCGAGCTGTCGAACGCCGCCGTGGAGCCGGAGATCGAGGACCTCATCTGCGTCCTGCAGAAAATGGGCGCGATCATCTCCATGGACACCGACCGGACCATCCGGATCACCGGTGTCGACTCGCTCGGCGGCTACAACCACCGCGCGCTCCCGGACCGCCTGGAGGCGGCCTCCTGGGCGTCGGCGGCGCTCGCCACCGAGGGCAACATCTACGTGCGCGGCGCCCAGCAGCGCTCGATGATGACCTTCCTCAACACCTACCGCCGGGTCGGCGGGGCCTTCGAGATCGACGACGAGGGCATCCGCTTCTGGCACCCGGGCGGCCCGCTCAACGCGATCGCCCTGGAGACCGACGTACACCCCGGTTTCCAGACCGACTGGCAGCAGCCGCTGGTCGTCGCCCTGACGCAGGCGTCCGGCCTGTCCATCGTCCACGAGACGGTGTACGAGTCGCGCCTGGGCTTCACCTCCGCGCTGAACCAGATGGGCGCGCACATCCAGCTCTACCGCGAGTGCCTGGGCGGCTCGGACTGCCGCTTCGGCCAGCGCAACTTCCTGCACTCGGCGGTCGTCAGCGGCCCGACGAAGCTCCAGGGAGCGGATCTGGTCATCCCCGACCTGCGCGGCGGCTTCTCGTACCTGATCGCGGCCCTCGCGGCCCAGGGCACGTCCCGGGTCCACGGCATCGACCTGATCAACCGCGGCTACGAGAACTTCATGGACAAGCTGGTCGAGCTCGGCGCGAAGGTCGAGCTGCCGGGCGGCGCGCTCGTCTGAGGTTCCGCCTCAGGTTTTGCCGAGAGTTTGCGCCATGCCGAAGGGGCGGCCACCCGGATGATCCGGGTGGCCGCCCCTTCGGCCGTGCTCAGTCCTGTCCGGCGGAGACCGAGGCGCCCTTCGACGCCCGGCCGTCCGCGCCGGCCGGGCCCGGGGCCGACCCGATGCTGGCGGCGAGCGTCGCCGTCAGCAGCGCGGCGCCCACCAGAAGGAGGGAACGGCTCGGCCGGGCCGGGTTCGATGCGCGCACGGTCTGCTCCTGGGTCACGGGGTCACGGTGTCGGCGAAGCCGTTCCTCACCACTTTCCCGGGGCGTAAACCCCCGGACCGGGAACGCGTCCGGAATGTGTCGGAAATACCTCGTCTCCGGGTACCCCGGCCCCGTTCCGCACCCCGGGCGGCGCCCCGGCCGACGCCGGCGCCGGCGGCCGAGGACCACGGCCGGGCTTCTGCGGGGACACGGCGCCCCGCCGGGCCCCGGAGGGCCCTCCCCTCCGCCGGGGCCGCCGGAAGGGCCTCAGCGGCGCTCCTGTGCACAAGCACACCTGCGCGGGTACGCCGAAGGGGGCGGCCGCCCGGCATGTTCCGGACGACCGCCCCCTTCGGGTCTGCCTTGGGTCTTACTTGCCCTTGGCGGCTTCCTTGAGCTTGGAGCCCGCGGAGACCTTCACGCTGTAGCCGGCCGGGATCTGGATCGGGTCGCCGGTCTGCGGGTTACGAGCGGTGCGAGCGGCACGGTGGGTGCGCTCGAAGGTCAGGAAGCCGGGGATGGTGACCTTCTCGTCGCCCTTGGCGACGATCTCACCGACGGTCTCGGCAAGAGCGGCCAGCACGGCGTCGGCGTCCTTGCGGGTCACGTCGGCGCGGTCGGCCAGGGCGGCCACCAGCTCACTGCGGTTCATGTTGTTACTCCCGTGTTCTTCTTGCCTGTAAGGCGTGAGATCGAAGCCGATGCTGCCAGGGCCCTCGGACAGTCCCCGGACCCGGGTCTGTCGTCAGACCCTCGCGCCCAAATACGCATCCTGCCCCCACCAGCGGCGGGAAAGCCAATCCGGCACCCTCCGGAGTCACACGAAAAGCGCCACGGCCTCGTCTTGGTGACGCTCCGTCCGCTGCCGGAAGCGGACCGCAGGCTCCGCGGGACCCTGCGGGCTCATTGCCCGCCACCCTAGAGGGGTCCCTCGGAGCCCGCGACCCGCGACGCGCCGGGCGGATCCCACCGGGAAGGGCCCGGGGGCCCGGAGGGGTCAGACGGACGTGGAACCCGTCACAGCGGATCCCGCGGCCTTCGCGGCCGTACGGACGGCGCCCGCGACCGCGCCCGCGACCTTGTCGTTGAAGACGGACGGGATGATGTAGTTCGCGTTGAGCTCGTCCTCGGTGACGACGTCCGCGAGGGCGGCGGCCGCGGCCAGCATCATCTCCGTGTTGACGGTCCGCGAGTGGGCGTCCAGGAGGCCGCGGAAGACGCCGGGGAAGACCAGCACGTTGTTGATCTGGTTCGGGAAGTCCGAGCGTCCCGTGGCCACGACGGCGGCCGTCTGACGGGCGATCGCCGGCTCGACCTCCGGGTCGGGATTCGCGAGCGCGAACACGATCGCGCCGTCCGCCATCGCCGCGACGTCGTCGCCGTTCAGGACGTTGGGGGCCGAGACGCCGATGAAGACGTCCGCGCCGGTCACGGCCTCCTTGAGGGTGCCGGTGACGCCCTCCGGGTTGGTGTTGTCGGCGATCCAGCGCAGCGCCGACTCCGGGGCGGCGTCGACGAGGTCCTCGCGGGCCGCGTGCACCACGCCGTGGATGTCCGCGACGACCGCGTGCTTGACGCCCGCGGCGATCAGGAGCTTGAGGATCGCCGTACCGGCCGCGCCCGCGCCGGACATGACGACCCGTACGTCGCCGATCGACTTGCCGACCACGCGCAGCGCGTTGGTCAGCGAGGCGAGCACCACGATGGCCGTGCCGTGCTGGTCGTCGTGGAACACGGGGATGTCGAGGGCCTCGCGCAGCCGCGCCTCGATCTCGAAGCAGCGGGGCGCGGAGATGTCCTCGAGGTTGATGCCCGCGAAGCCGGGGGCGATGGCCTTGACGATCGCGACGATCTCGTCGGTGTCCTGGGTGTCCAGGCAGATCGGCCAGGCGTCGATGCCCGCGAAGCGCTTGAAGAGGGCGGCCTTGCCCTCCATGACCGGCAGCGCGGCCATCGGGCCGATGTTGCCGAGGCCGAGCACCGCGGAGCCGTCCGTCACCACGGCGACGGAGTTGCGCTTGATGGTGAGGCGGCGGGCGTCCTCGGGGTTCTCGGCGATCGCCATGCAGACGCGCGCGACGCCCGGGGTGTAGATCATCGAGAGGTCGTCACGGTTGCGGATGGGGTGCTTGGACGCCATCTCGATCTTGCCGCCGAGGTGCATCAGGAACGTACGGTCGGAGACCTTGCCCAGCACCACGCCCTCGATCTCGCGCAGCCCCTCGACGATCTCGTCGGCATGCGCGGTCGAGGTGGCCGCGATCGTGACGTCGATCCGCAGCTTCTCGTGGCCGGAGGCGGTCACGTCGAGACCGGTCACCGACCCGCCGGAGGACTCCACGGCCGTGGTGAGCTGGCTGACCGCGGTCCCGCTCGCGGGGACCTCCAGCCGGACCGTCATCGAGTACGAGACGCTGGGCGCCGTTGCCATGGCCGACTTCCTCTGCTTTCCCTAGCTTCATTGCTACGCGGCCGCGGCTGATGCCCCGGCAACGCCTTCCGATGGTCGCACCTACCTGCGGGTAGCAGGTAATGCGGTCATTTTGTTTTCGGAAAGTGTTTTCCACCATACGAGAACCGCAGGTGAAACAGAAGAGGCCCGTGGTACCCGGGGGCACCACGGACCTCTTCTTTGTATGTATCTACGTATTCAGTGACACCGGCCCGCCATGCTCGCCTCGCGGCAAGTGGTCGCTCGTAGCGACTAAGGTTGGGCCCGGGGGCTTGGATCGAGCCGGTGCCACCCCCAGGCTAACAAACCACCCCGGCAAGTGACTCCCCTGCCGCGTGTTGACTTCGGCTCAGTCCCCCAGCAGTGCGGGGACCCCGTCCGGACCGGGCTTGTCGCGCTCCCCGGACACGACCGTGAGCTGCTGTGTCGCACGCGTCAGCGCCACGTACAGCACCCGCAGGCCCGCCGGGGACTCCTCCGCGATCTCGGCCGGCGCCACGACGACCGTCGCGTCGTACTCCAGCCCCTTCGCCTCCAGGCTGCCGAGCGCCACCACGCGCTCGCCGAGCGGCGCGAGCCACGTGCGGGCCTGCGCGCGCCGGTGCATCGCGACGACGACGCCGACGGTGCCGTCCACGCGGTCCAGGAGGCGCTGCGCCTCCTCCCGGGTGGTCCGGGCGAGGTCGTTGTCCCGTACGACGGCACTGTGCTCATTGTCCGTTGTCACAAAACGCGGCTCCACACCCGTGGAGCGGACCGCGGCGGGCGACTCCATGCCGGGCATGGCGCGCTGAAGGACCTTGGCCGCGAGGGCGGCGATCTCCGCCGGGTTGCGGTAGTTCACGGTGAGCGTGAAGCGGCGGCGCGGGCGGGCGCCGAGGGCCTCGTCGCGGGCCGCGGCCGCCTCGTCCGGGTCGGTCCAGGAGGACTGCGCCGCGTCGCCGACGATCGTCCAGGTGGCGTGCCGGCCGCGGCGGCCGACCATCCGCCACTGCATGGGCGTGAGGTCCTGGGCCTCGTCGACGATGACGTGCGCGTACTCCGTGCGCTCCTGCGCGAGCCGCTCGGCCCGCTCCCACTGCGTCTCCTCGCGCCGCGGCATCAGCTCCTCCAAGCCGCTGAGCTGGTCCAGAGGGTCGTACTCGCGCTTGCGCCTGGGACGGGCCGGGGCGCCGAGCAGCGTCTGGAGCTCGTCGAGGAGCGCCACGTCGTGCACGGACAGCGGGCCGTTGCCGTCCGCGTCCAGGCGGCGCAGGGAGCGGGCCAGCTGGCGGGTCTCGCGCGGGTTCAGCACGCGGCGGGCCCAGCGGCCCAGGCGCTTGTCGTCGGCCATGGCGGCGAGCACCCGGCGGGGGGTGAGCTCGGGCCACCAGGCGTCGAGGAACTCGATGAAGTCGGTCTCGGTGGAGATGTCCTCGTCGAAGCCGGAGCGGAGCTCGGCGATCAGCTCCTGGTCGCCCCCGAAGGAGGACGCGGCTCTGCCGCGGCCGCTGGACTTGGACCACAGGGCGTCCAGGAGGAGCTTGCGGGCGCGGGGGCGCAGCAGGTTGACGGGGGCGGTGCCGCTGAGGACGTTGTGGCGGATGCGCTTGAGGTCTTCGGCGTCCAGCTCCACGCGCTGGCCGAAGGCGACCACGCGCAGGCGGGTGGGGGTCTCGGTCTCGCCGGGTGCGTTCTCCTCCTCCTCGCCGAAGGACAGCTGGCCGTCCTCGGCGGGGGCCGCCGGGGCGGGCGGCGCGTCCAGGGCGCCGCGCGCGGCGTGGCGCAGCACCTTGAGCATGCGGGAGGAGCCCTTGATGCGGGCGATGTTCGGTTCGTCGTACGTCGACGCCTCCGCGCCGTCGACCAGCGAGCCCACCGCGCGGATCGCGACCTGGCCCTCCTCGCCGAGGGAGGGCAGGACGCCCTCGGTGTACGCGACGAGCAGGGGCGTGGGGGACACGACGAGGATGCCGCCCGCGTACCGCCGCCGGTCCTGGTAGAGCAGGTACGCGGCGCGGTGCAGGGCCACGGCGGTCTTGCCGGTGCCGGGACCGCCGGAGACCTCCGTGACGGAGGCGGCGGGGGCGCGGATGACCATGTCCTGCTCGGCCTGGATGGACGACACGATGTCGCGCATGGTGTGGCTGCGGGCCTGCCCGAGCGCCGCCATCAGGGCGCCGTCGCCGATGACGGGCAGCGGGGCGCCGTCGAGGGTGGCGGTCAGCTCCGGGCGCATCAGGTCGTCCTCGACGCCGAGCACCTTGCGGCCCTTGGAGCGGATGACCCGGCGGCGTACGACGCGGCCCGGCTCCTTGGGCGTGGAGCGGTAGAACGGCGCGGCGGCCGGGGCGCGCCAGTCGATGACCAGCGGGGAGTAGTCGGAGTCGAGTACGCCGATGCGCCCGATGTGCAGGGTCTCGGCGATCTCCGCGGTGAGGTCGGGGCGTACCGCGTCCTCGGCCGGCTCCACCGAGGTGTACGCGCCGTCCGGGCCCTTCTCGCCGTCCCTGCCCAGGAGCAGGTCGATGCGTCCGAAGAGGAAGTCCTCGAACTCGTTGTTGAGCCGGTTGAGGTGGATTCCGGCGCGGAAGACCTGCGCGTCGCGCTCGGCGAGCGCGCCGGGCGTGCCGACCTGGCCGCGCTGGGCGGCGTCGTTCATGAGGAATTCCGCCTCGTGGATCTTCTCCTCCAGACGGCGGTACACCTGATCCAGATGATCCTGTTCCACACCGATCTCACGTGTCCGCGCCGACTCCTGGACAGAGGAGTCGGACACGGAATTCACGGAATCGACAGCGGCATCCTGCGCGGCCACCGAGGCCCCCTTCTGACGTGCTGCGGGCAGCCGTCAACCGTACGCGACGGGGGGCCGCGACCGCACCTGCCAGGAGCGGGGAATTGCGCTGGTCTGTCAGGCTTCGACCTCGACCAGGCGCTTTCCGTCGAAGGTCCGGACCTCGAAGTGGTCGATCTCGCTGCGGTTCATCGCCGCGCCGCCGTGGACGTACAGCGGGTTCTTCGCCGCCTTGTGGGTGCTGCCCGGGATGCCGTAGCCCCACGCGGGGACGGCCCAGGTCGTCACCGTTTCTTCCGCGCCGTCCTTCGAGACGGCGATCAGGCTGCACTTCAGCGGGCCCTTGACGTTCTTGAGCTCCAGGACGGTGTGGGTGCCCCAGCCCTTCTTCTCCAGGCCGACGGCCGCGCTGACCTTGGTCGTGGCGTCGGTCGCGGTGACCTTCTCCTCCATGTGGTGGAAGAAGGCGTCCTCGGCCGGGCTGGTGGGGTGGACCCCTCCCGCGACGTTGCCGGACGGGCCTCCCCTGCCGTCCTTGCCGCCCGTGCCGTCGCCGTCCGAGGTGGCCAGGAGGGTGACCGCGGGGCCGCCGACGGCCAGTACCGCGGCGGCCGCGACCAGGTAGAGCCCGCGGCGGCGGCTCCGCGCGCGGCCCGCCCCGACCTCGTCGGTCAGCCGGCCGAGGAGCTGGGGGCTGGGACCGGTCAACCGCGGCGGCGGGCCCGGGGATTCGGCCAGGGCCGCCATCATCGGCTCCAGGCCCGCGAAGTCGTCGAGCCGGGCGGCGCAGTGGTCGCAGCCGGCCAGGTGGGCCTCGAAGGCGGTGGCGTCCGCGTCGTCCAGGATGCCGAGCACGTACGCACCGACGGCGTCGTGCCCGGAGTGCCGGTCGTACGTCGTCATACCGTCACCCCTCGTTCCTCCAGCGCGAGCTTCATCGAACGCAGTGCGTAGAAGACCCGGGACCTGACGGTCCCGCTGGGTATGCCCAGCACTTCCGCCGCCTCGTTGACCGTACGCCCTCTGAAGTACGTCTCGACCAGCGCTTCCCGGTGGGCGGGGGTCAGATCGTCGAGCGCGTCGGAGAGCGTCATCAGCCACAGCGCCTTGTCGATCTCGTCCTCCGCGGGCATGACCTCCAGCGGCGACGGATCGACCTCCTGCGGCCGGGCCTGCCGGCTGCGGTGGTTGTCGATGACGATGCGGCGCGCGACCGTCACCAGCCAGGGGCGGACGGAGCCGGTGGCCCGGTTGAGCCGGCCGGCGTTCTTCCAGGCGCGGATGAGCGTCTCCTGCACGACGTCCTCGGCGCGCTGGCGGTCGCCGGCGACGAGGCGCAGTACGTAGGCGAGCAGCGGCCCGGCGTGCTCGTGGTAGAGCGCTCGCATCAACTCCTCTTCGGGGCCCGGCCGTTGGGCGCGTGGACGGTCGCTGCGATGTCGAGCCCTGTGCTGACGGCTATCGGCCACGGCCGCATCCTCGCGCACCCGAACCTCCCGGTCGAGACCCTGTGTGGCTCTCTCCCCCCTCACTACGCAGGCGTGCGGCGATCGACTCAACGTGATCCGGGGAAACTTTCGGCGCGCGCCGCCGCCAGGGCTCGGCGCCGGTGCCGGGCGACCCGTTCCCGGTTTCCGCACACCGCGCTGGAGCACCAGCGCCTGCGGCGGCCCCTGGACGTGTCCAGGTACAGGCGGCGGCAGCTGTCGCCCTCGCACTCGCGCAGGCGGGCGCGGGCCACGGGGTCGGTCAGCAGGTCCACCGCGTCGCGGGCGACGGCGGCGAGCAGGGCCGCGCGTTCGGGGGCGTCGCCGGCGAGCGCCCTGGCCCAGGCGCCGTCCGGGGTGCGGACGGCCCTGACGGCGGGGGGCGGGGCGGCGGCCAGCGTGTTGATGCGGTCGAGGGCGTGGGGGGCGGGGCGGCCCTCCAGCTCCGCGCGGGTCAATGCGGTGATGTGGGCGCGTACTTCGGTGAAGCCGTGGAGCCACTCGTCGTCCACGGCCTCCAGGGGCGCGTCGTGGGGTACGAGCCGTGTGCCCACCAGCCACTCCCGGAGGCACCGCGGGTGGTTCAGCCGCTCGGTGGGGTCCGGGCCTGTCGCCACCAGGTCCAGGCAGACCCGGCCGGAAACGAACCGCGATCCGCAGGTGTCCGTGTTCGTCGCCATGCGTCTGTCACCGCCTCGGGGTCACCGGTGGGCTCCCCCCAGAGTGCCCGGGGCCGCGGTCGGCCGGAACCCCTCCTACCGGTGCAGGATGCGCTGGAAGAGCCGGTGGTCGCGCCACTCGCCGTCGATGTGCAGGTAGTGGGGGGCGATGCCGATCTCCTCGAAGCCGTTCTTGGCCAGGACGCGTTGCGATGCGGCGTTGGTGAGGACGGTGCCGGCCTCGACGCGGTGCAGGCCGAGGTCGTCGCGGGCCGCGCGGCACACTTCGGCGACGGCGGCGGTGGCGAGGCCGCGGCCGGTGCGGGTGACGTCGGTCCAGTAGCCGAGGTTGGCGCTGCGGAAGGGGCCGAGGACGATGGTGGAGAGGGTGAGGCCGCCGATGACGGCCGCGCCCCCGGTGAGGATCCACGGCACGGTGCGCCCCTCCGCCAGCTGCGCGGACAGCCGGTCGGCCTGGCCCTCGGGGGTGTAGAAGGCGTCCGGGCGGTCCGGCTCCCAGGGACGCATGGACGCGCGGCTGCGGGCCAGGGCCTCGGCGAGGGGGCGGGCGTCGTCGGGGGTGGCGGGGCGCAGGACGGTGCCGTCGGCGAGGGGGCGGGGGGCGGGGCTCATGTCCGTACGGTAGGCGCGGCCGGGAGGGGGAGGGAGCGGCGGGGCGCCGGGGGTGGGGCGAGGGGTCGGTGGCGCGTCGGGGCGTCTCCTCGGGCGCCGGACGTCCGGGTACGGGGATTTCTTCGGGGTGGTCGCGTTCGACACCCTGCGGGGAGCACCCCGGCACGCCCCCTCCCGCCACCGCGGAGGCGACGCGGGGGGGCGAGGGCGCCCCTTATGCGGCAGGCGTTACGCGTCCGCGTACTTCGTGTCCGCCGCCGGGTCCAGCGCCAGGCGGTAGCCGCGCTTGACCACCGTCTGGATGAGGTTGGGTGCGCCGAGGGAGGTGCGCAGGCGGGCCATCGCCGTTTCCACGGCGTGTTCGTCGCGGCCGGAACCCGGCAGCGCCCGGAGGAGGTCCGCCCGGGAGACGACCCAGCCCGGGCGGCGGACCAGCGCCCGCAGCAGGGACATGCCCGCGGGCGGCACGGGGCGCAGCTCGCCGTCGACCACGACGGCGTGGCCGCGGATCTCGACGCTGCGGCCCGCGACCGGCAGGGTGCGGGTGCGGTTCGGGAGTTCGCGGCAGAGCAGCTGGACCAGGGGGCCGAGGCGGAAGCGCTCGGGCTGCACCGTGTCGATGCCGTGCGCCTGGAGGGGGAGGGCTGTCACCGGGCCCACGCAGGCCGACAGCACGTCGTGGCCGAGGGCCGCCAGGAGGCCGGGGAGCATGCCGCGTTCCTCGGCCCGGGAGAGGAGGGAAGCGACGGCGGGGGCGCTGGTGAAGGCCAGCGCGTCCACGCCGTGGCCCACCGTGGCGTCGATCAGGCGGTCGAGCGGCGTGATGTCCTCGGGCGGCATCCAGCGGTAGACCGGTACGCCGACGACTTCCGCGCCCCCGGCCCGCAGCGCCTCGACGAAGCCGGGCAGCGGTTCGCCGTGCAGCTGGATCGCGATGCGGCGGCCCTCCACGCCTTCGGCGAGGAGGCGGTCGAGGACCTCGGCCATGGACTCGGAGGTGGGCGACCACTCCTCGGTGAGGCCGGCGGCGCGGATGGCGCCCTTCACCTTGGGGCCGCGGGCGAGGAGTTCGACGCCCTGGAGACGGGACAGGAGGGCCTCGCCCAGGCCCCAGCCGTCCGCCGCCTCCACCCAGCCGCGGAAGCCGATGGCCGTGGTGGCGATCACCACGTCGGGCGCGTGGTCGACGAGCTGTTCGGTGAGGGTGAGGAGTTCGCTGTCGTCGGCGAGCGGCACGATCCGCAGGGCGGGGGCGTGCAGGACCGCCGCGCCCCGCCGCGTCAGCAGCGTGCCCAGCTCGTCGGCGCGCCGGGCGGCGGTGACGCCGACGGTGAAGCCCGCGAGCGGGCCGTGCTCTGGTTCGTGCGTGGTGTTCTTCACGGACATCACTACCCGGCTCCTGTGCTGGTGGTGCGGAGGGCCGAGCCTGTCAACACCACGTGACAGGCTCGGTTCCTTCGTATTTCCCGGCCGTTAACGGAGCCGCGCGGCTCACACCTCGGCGTAGGTGAGCTGCGGCTTCGCCGGTGCGGCGACCGGACGTCGAAGGTATACCGCCCAGGTGACCGTGAAGCACACGGCGTAGAAGGCGAGGAAGGCGGCGAAGGCCGCCGTGCCCGTTCCCGCCGTCTGGAAGGACTGGCGGAAGGCGAGGTTGATCGCCAGTCCGCCGAGCGCGCCGACCGCGCCGATCAGGCCCATGGCGGCCCCCGAGAGCCGCCGTCCGTACGCCGCGGCCGCCTCGCCCTCCATGCCCTTCGCCAGCGCCTTCGCCTGGAAGATCGCGGGGATCATCTTGTACGTCGAGCCGTTGCCGAGGCCGGTGAGGACGAAGAGCGCGGTGAAGCCGGTGAGGAAGACGGGGAGCGACGCGGTCGTGGAGGCGTAGACGACGACGGTTGTCGCGGCCGCCATCGCGGCGAAGTTCCACAGCGTGATGCGGGCGCCGCCGAAGCGGTCGGCGAGGGAGCCGCCGAGGGGCCGGATCAGGGAGCCGAGCAGCGGGCCGATGAAGGTGAGCGAGGCCGCCTGGAGCGGCGTACGGCCGAACTGGGTCTGGAGGACCAGGCCGAACGCGAAGCTGTAGCCGATGAAGGAGCCGAACGTCCCGACGTAGAGGAAAGCCATGATCCAGGTGTGCGGGTCGCGGACGGCCGCCTTCGCCGCCCCGGTGTCGTTGCGTACGGGCGCCAGGTTGTCCATCCGCAGCGCGGCCCCCACGGCCGCGAGGACGATCAGCGGGATGTACGCGCCGAGCAGGACACGGGGGTGGCCCGCCCCGGCCACGGCGATGACCAGCAGGCCGGCCAGTTGCACGACGGGGACGCCGATGTTGCCGCCGCCCGCGTTGAGGCCGAGCGCCCAGCCCTTCTTGCGGAGCGGGAAGAAGGAGTTGATGTTGGTCATGGAGGAGGCGAAGTTGCCGCCGCCGACGCCGGTGAGGGCCGCGACCACCATGAAGGTGGTGTACGAGGTGCCCGGCTCCATCACGGCGTACGCCGCGCCCGTGGGCAGCAGGAGCATCAGCGCGCTGAAGACGGTCCAGTTGCGGCCGCCGAAGCGGGCCACGGCGAAGGTGTAGGGAATGCGGGCGACCGCCCCGACGAGGGTGGCCGTGCCGATCAGGAAGAACTTGCCGGCCGGGTCGATGCCGTACTCCGGCCCCATGAAGAGCACCATGACGGACCACAGGGTCCAGATGGAGAACCCGATGTGCTCGGAGATGACGGAGAACAGCAGGTTGCGGCGGGCGATCCGCTCACCCGTCCGCTTCCAGAAGGTGTCGTCCTCGGGGTCCCACTGTTCGATCCACCGGCCTGCCATGACGTGCCTCCACGAGTGATCGGGTCGTGGAGGCGACGTTAGGCACCGCGGATTTCAGGCCCGTGCCCTGAGGTGACCGGCGCGCAACCTTGCTCTCACCCGGCTGTCATCGCTCCTGTGAGCGCTTCCCTCCCCGAAACGGATCGGGGCGCGCACGCCATGGCAGGCGGGCTGTCGTGTCACCTGTCGTCGAGCATCAGGGACAGGTCGGCCCCGGGAAGCCACCCGTCGGCGGGCAGGTCCAGCCAGCCGTGACGTTCCACGAGCCCGTCGATTGTTCTTCCGAGCACGTCGAAACCCTTGTGCCGCAGCCCCTTTCGCCACACGAGTGAGATGGGCGACAGCGGTACGGGCTCCACGATCGGCCGCAGCTCCATGCCGGGCACCGCAATGAATTCGGTGCTCGCCAGCACTGACCAGCGCCGCCTGCGGACGAACCGGACGAACTCCTCGGCGCCCTCGATCTCCGGGAACGGCGCCGCCACCTCGATGCCCCGCCCGGCGAAGAGCCGTACCGCCAGATCGGTCCACTCCGCGGTGGCCGGATTGCCCGCCCCCGCGTAGAGGGTCTCCCCCGCGAGCGCGTCCAGCGGCACCTCGTCCAGCGCGGCCAGCGGATGGTCCTCGCGGAGCAGTACGGCCATCCGCTCGAAGCGCACCGGCCGGTGTTCCAGCTGGTCGAGCACCGCCGGGTCGAGCCCGGCGACCCGTCCCGACGAGACGTCCAGCCTGCCGCCGAGGATCGCGGCCGCCGCGCCCGTCAGACCGCTGTGGAAGCGCGCGACGAACTCGACGTCGGGCGCGGCCGCCCGGGCCTCCTCCAGCACGTGGTGGGCGGTGCCGACCGGCGCGCCGACATCGACGACCAGCGGCCGCTCGTCGCGCGCCCGGACCCCGCCCAGTTCGTCGTACGCCGCCAGCACACGTCGTACGTAGGGCAGGAGCCGCTCGCCGTCCGCCGTCAGCGACACACGGCGGGTGGACCGTACGAACAGCTGGGAGCCCACCTCCCGCTCCAGGCGCCGGATGTCACGGCTCAGCGCCTGCTGGGCCACGTAGAGTCTGGCCGCCGCGCGGGTGAAGTGCAGGTCCTCGGCGACCGCCTCGAAGGCGCGCAGCAGACGGGGTTCGATGTCATGGGGCACGCCGCGAACTTACAACGCAGGTGCGTGAATCGGCGCCCGGAAGGTGTTGGACCGCCGGAGCCGCCCGCCGTGAAGATCGGCCCATGCCCCTCCATGAATCCCCTTCCCCTCTCCTGGCCGTGTCCGGCGACGTACTGATCGCCGCGCCCCGCCCCGGTCACTGCCCGTACGCACCGCGCCGCCGCGGACCCGGCCGCCTCTCCCCCTACCGCCGTCTCCTCGCCACCCCCGGCGCCCGCGCCTTCACCGCGGGCAATCTCCTCGCCCGCCTCCCGATGGGCATGTTCAGCGTGAGCGCGGTCATGATGATCGCCGGTTCGCGCGGCTCGTACGCCCTGGCGGGCGCGGTCACCGCCGTCGGCCTCGGCGTCACCGCACTCGTCGCGCCCTGGACGGCCCGGCTCGTCGACCGGTACGGCCAGGCCCGCGTCGCGGTGCCCGCCACCGCCGTCGCCGTGCTCGGCTCGCTCGCCCTGCTGCTCTGCGTCCGTTACGACGCACCCGACTGGACGCTCTTCGCCGCGTACGCCGCGACCGCCACCACCCCCAACACGGGCGGCATGTCCCGCGCCCGCTGGGCCCACCTGCACCGCGACGACCCGGCGGCCCGGCACACCGCGAACTCCTTCGAACAGGCCGCCGACGAGCTGTGCTTCATGCTCGGCCCGGTCGCCGCCGCCTTCCTCTGCTCGGCGCTCTTCCCCGAGGCCGGCACCCTGACCGGCGCGGTCCTCCTGATGACCGGTGTCCTGATCTTCGCCGCCCAGCGCGCCACGGAACCGCCCGTCGCCCCCCGCGCCAGGACCGTCCGCTCGCCTCTGCGTCTGCCCGGCGTCCCCGCCCTGCTGGCCGTCTTCTTCGCCACCGGCGTGGTCTTCGGCTCCATGGAGATCGTCACTCTCGCCTTCGCCGACGGCCTGGGCCACGGCGCGGCCGCGGGTCCGGTCCTCGCTCTCCAGGCGGCCGGATCGTGCGTGGCGGGTCTGCTGTACGGGTCCGCGCGCCCGGCAGCCGACCCGCACCGCCGCCTGCTCGTCTGCGTCGTGGCGATGACGGCCCTGATGTCCCTGCCGCTGCTCGCGGCCTCCACCGGCTCGCTGGTCACCGTCGCGGGCACCCTGCTACTGGCGGGCGCGGCCACCGCCCCGACGATGGTCACCGGTATGTCCCTGGTCCAACGCGTCCTCCCCGACAGCCAGTTGAACGAGGGCATGACCCTGGCCGTCACCGCGATCCTGGGCGGCATAGCGGCGGGCTCGGCCACCGGCGGCCGGCTCGCGGAGCACCTGTCCCCGGCCTCGGCCTACCTGACGCCGGTCACGGCCGCGGCCCTGGCCGCGGTCCTCTGCGCCGCACTGCGCCGCCCCCGGTAGGAGGAGGTAGCGTTCCGCGCCCCGAGCACGACGAAGGCCCCGCCGTCACAAGGACGGCGGGGCCTTCGCCTCACATGGGAATTGTGGAGATGGCGGGAATCGAACCCGCGTCCAACGGTGCGGAGACAGGGCTTCTCCGAGTGCAGTCCGCTGCGCTTTTCTCGGCCCCGGAGATCACACGGACAAGTCTCCGACGGGCTCAGTCACTGTTTGATTTCCCACCCGATCCCGTGACCGGACCGAGTGGTTTAGTTCCCTTGATGATGCCAGGATCCGGGTCGGGAACACCCCCGGGCTGACACTTCGCTAAGTCGCTACTTAGGCAGCGAGGGCGAAGGAATCGCGCTTGGAATCGGCGATTATTGGTTGCGACATATGGTTAACGAGATCATTGCCGCTTCCTCGACTCGCTTCCCCTGCCTCGACATCCGCTGTCGAAACCGATCATCCCCATGTTTTTTTATCAAGGTGGTACCGCGCCCCGAGGGGCACAGGTGCCATCGTACGTGAACAACGCACGACCGTGCCAGCCCATTCCTCCCGGCCGGCCGGCCCGTACCGGCGGGACCTCAGAGCCGCCCGCGCTCCCTGCGCTTCACCGCCGAGATCGCCCGGTTCGTCTCGCGCAGGTCCTGCTTCTCGCGCAGCGTCTGCCGCTTGTCGTACTCCTTCTTGCCCTTGGCCAGCGCGATCTCGATCTTGGCCCGGCCGTCCTTGAAGTACATCGCCAGGGGCACGATCGTGTGACCCGTCTCCTGCGACTTGCTCGCGAGCTTGTCGATCTCCGCCCGGTTCAGCAGCAGCTTGCGCTTGCGGCGCGCGGAGTGGTTGGTCCAGGTCCCCTGCGTGTACTCCGGTACGTGCACGTTGTGCAGCCACGCCTCGCCCCCGTCGAGCTGCACGAAGCCGTCCACCAGCGAGGCGCGCCCCTGCCGCAGGGACTTCACCTCGGTGCCGGTCAGGACCATGCCGGCCTCGTAGGTGTCGATGATGAGGTAGTCGTGTCGCGCCTTCTTGTTCTGCGCGATCATCTTGCGCCCTTTTTCCTTAGCCATAGTGCGGCCATTTTCGCACTACGATCCTCCCCCGAGGCCACTCAATACTGTCCGGGCCCGCTCCTCGGCCCGCTCGCTCACCACGAGGTCCGGGTTGATGCCCCGGCCGTCGACGCTGTGGCCCGCCGGGGTCCGGTAATGGCCGACGGTGAGCTCCGCCACGGACCCGTCGGGCAGCCGGCTCGGCATCTGGACCGAGCCCTTTCCGAACGTGCGCGAACCCACGGTCACCGCGCGGCCACGGTCCTGGAGCGCGCCCGTGACGAGCTCCGCCGCGCTCATGGTGCCGCCGTCGACGAGCGCCACGACGGGTCGGGCGGTGTCCCCGCCCGGCTCCGCGTAGAGCACGCGCTGCTCGCCGCGCATGTCGTACGTCGCGACCAGGCCGCCGTCGAGGAAGGCGGACGCGGCGGTGACGGCCTCGGCGACGAGCCCGCCGCCGTTGCCGCGCAGATCGAGGAGGACGCCGTGGCCCTCGGGCGCGGCGCGGACCGCGTCCCGCACCCGCTCGCCCGAGCCCTTGGTGAAGGACGCCACCTTGATCAGCGTGGCACCGCCGTCCGCGAGCGGCTCGACGGTGACGGCCTCGGTGGTGAGACGCGCGCGGCGCAGCGTCTCGCTCCACTCGCGCGCACCGCGCTCCAGGCCGAGGACGACGGAACTGCCCGCCCGCGCCGGGCCGTCGCCGCGCAGGAGCCCGACGACTTCGGCGACGGGGCGGTTCGCCACCGGACGGCCGTCGATCGTACGGAGCCGGTCGCCCTGCCTGACTCCGGCCCGCCCGGCGGGGCCGCCGGACTGCACCCCGGCCACCTCGATACGGCCGCCGTGCGCGCGCTCGACCGACAGCCCGACGCCCGTGTACTCGCCGTCGAGTGCCTGCGTGAACTCCTCGTACTCCGCCGGGTCGTACACCGTGCCCCACCGGTCCCCGCTGCGGCTGACGACCTCTTCGGCCGCCTCCTTGCCGGACTTGCCGTCGGCCATTGCCCGGGCCGCGGCGGCGGCCACCTCGTCGCGGTCGGCGGTCGCCGCGACCGAACGGGCGGGGAGGGAAGGGGACTTCGCGTCGTCGCGCTGCCAGCAGTCGGTGGCTGCGGCAGTGGCGAGTACGGCCGCGAAAACCAGTGTCAGGGCAGCCCCGCGGCGAATTCCACGGGGACGGAGGGTGACTTCCGGACCTGGCATGGCGCCGAGTCTAGGACAAACGAAAGGCGCCGTACGGTCGGTTGACCGCACGGCGCCCGGGGCTCATGTCACACCTTGAGGTACTTGCGCAGCGCCACGAACCCGGCGAGCGCGGGCATCAGCAGCGCGATCGCGAGCACCAGCGGCAGCTTGGCCAGCACCGCGTCCCAGCCGATGAAGTTGACGAGGTTGAGCTTTTCGGACAGCGCCAGGCCGTGGTCGATCAGGAAGTACCGGCCGACGAGCAGCATCCCGCAGGCGAGCACGCCGCCGATCAGGCCCGCGAACGCGGCCTCCATGATGAACGGCATCTGGATGTAGAAGCTGGACGCGCCGACGAGCCGCATGATGCCCGTCTCGCGCCGCCGGCTGAAGGCGGACACGCGCACGGTGTTGACGATCAGCATCAGCGCGATGACGAGCATCAGGGCCATCACGCAGAGTGCGGCCACGTTCATGCCGTTCATCAGCTCGAAGAGGTTGTCGAGGATGCCGCGCTGGTCCTCGACGGAGTGCACGCCGTCCCGGCCCGCGAACGCGGTCGCGACCACCTTGTACTTCTCCGGGTCGTCGAGCTTGACCCGGTAGGACTCCTGCATCTGGTCCGGGGTGATGGTGTCGGCCAGCGAGGTGTCCCCGAACTGCTCCTTGTAGTGCTTGAACGCCTGGTCGGCCGACTCGTAGTGGACGTCCTTGACGATGTCCATCTTGCCGAGGTCGTCCTTGACCTGCTTCTTCTGCTCTGCGGTGACCGCGCCCTTGTCGCACGTGGCGGCGGTCTCCGCGTCGTTCTTGTTGCAGAAGTAGATCGAGACGTTGACCTTGTCGTACCAGTAGCCCTTCATCGTGCTCACCTGCTCGCGCATGAGCAGGGCCCCGCCGAAGAGGGCGAGGGAGAGAGCGACGGAGATGACCACCGCGAAGGTCATGGTGAGGTTCCGGCGGAGACCGACGCCGATCTCCGACAGGACGAACTGGGCGCGCATGGCGTCCTTTCAGTGCTGGTAGCCGTAGACGCCGCGAGACTGGTCGCGCACGAGGCGGCCCTTCTCAAGTTCGATGACGCGCTTGCGCATCTGGTCGACGATCTGCTGGTCGTGGGTCGCCATCACCACAGTGGTGCCGGTGCGGTTGATGCGGTCCAGCAGCTTCATGATGCCGACGGAGGTCTGCGGGTCGAGATTGCCCGTCGGCTCGTCCGCGATCAGCAGCATCGGGCGGTTGACGAACGCCCGCGCGATCGCCACGCGCTGCTGCTCACCGCCGGAGAGTTCGCCGGGCATCCGGCTCTCCTTGCCACCGAGGCCGACGAGATCGAGGACCTGGGGTACGGACTTGCGGATCTCGCCGCGCGACTTGCCGATGACTTCCTGAGCGAACGCGACGTTCTCCCCGACGGTCTTGTTGGGGAGAAGGCGGAAGTCCTGGAAGACGGTGCCGAGCTGGCGCCGCATCTGCGGCACCTTCCAGTTGGACAGGCGCGCGAGGTCCTTGCCCAGGACGTGCACCATGCCGTGGCTGGCGCGCTCCTCACGCAGCAGCAGCCGCAGGAAGGTTGACTTGCCGGAGCCGGAAGAGCCCACGAGGAAGACGAATTCGCCCTTCTCGATCTCCAGGGAGACATCCCTGAGGGCGGGGCGGCTCTGCTTCGGGTAGGTCTTGGAGACGTTGTCGAATCGGATCACGGGTGCACCACGGTCGCCGGGAGTAGGTGAGCGTGACCATACGCGACGCGGGCGGGCGCGCGCAGTCGGCGTCCGGCGATGGCCGTTTTATCACGGATCGCTCACGGTCCGGCGGCCCCGGTGACCGGTCCTGAGCGGAACGTGGCGGCCGTGTTCCGGCGGGACGCGCCGGAACACGTGGGAGCTGGCACAGTGGAAGGGGGAACGGTCGCGTTTCCCTGAGCGTTGGGCGGAGAGAACGCGTACAGGCGGATCCGCCGCGCGGGAGGAGGAAAGCGCATGACCTATGACCGACTGGTGTGCGCGAACTGCGCGGCCCCGGTGAACCAGGGCCGCTGCCCGGTCTGCCGGGCCAACAGGGCGAGGATGCAGCAGGGGGGCGGCCCGCTGGGCGGGCTGAGCCCCGCGGCACTGGTGGCGCTCTTGGTGCTGCTGGTGACGGTGATGGCCCTGGTGGCGCACCGGACCGCGTAGAGCCCGACCGTACGGCCCGGGGCACCCGGAAGGGCCCCTGCCGCCCGCAATCGCCTCTACGGCCCCTCTGAGGGCCGGGTACGGACCAATGGAGAAGGGCCCGGAGCGCGCAGTGCGCTCCGGGCCCTTCTCGTACGCCTAGGTGGTTCAGGCGGTGGTGCGGCCGCCACCGACCAGGCGCGGCAGCATGCGGAAGCCGATGCCGCCGGCGATCATCGTCGCGGCGCCGATCAGCAGGAACGAGGTCTCGGCGGCGCCCGTCTCGGCGAGCTCCTCCTTGGCCTTGCCCTGTGCCACCGGCTGGGAGCCGGCGCTGTCGGTGTCGGTGTTGTCCTCGCACTCGGCACCGTCGAGGTCGAGGGTGCAGGTGCCGGCGTCGCCGTCACCGCCACCGGTCGCGGTGGTGCCGGCTTCTTCGCCGCCGGTCACGGAGCCACCGGTGGTGCTGCCACCGTTGCCACCGGTGGTGCTGCCACCGTTGCCACCGGTCACGGAGCCGCCGGTGGTGCTGCCGCCGTTGCCGCCGGTCACGGAGCCGCCGTTGCCGCCGTTCCCGTTACCGCCGTTGCCGTTGCCCCCGTTCCCGTTGCCACCGTTCCCGTTGCCACCGTTGCCGTTACCGCCATTGCCGTTGCCGCCGTTGCCACCCGGGTCGGACGGAACGTCCGGGTCACCGGGAGTGCCCGGGTCGGACGGGACATCCGGGTCACCGGGAGTGCCCGGGTCGGACGGGACATCCGGGTCGCCCGGAGTGCCCGGGTCGGACGGAACGTCCGGGTCACCGGGAGTGCCCGGGTCGGACGGGACATCCGGGTCGCCCGGAGTGCCCGGGTCGGACGGGACATCCGGGTCGCCCGGAGTACCCGGGTCCGCCGGAGTACCCGGGTCGGCCGGGGTGCCCGGGTCCGCCGGAGTGCCCGGGTCCGCCGGGGTGCCCGGGTCCGCCGGAGTGCCCGGATCGGCCGGGGTGCCCGGGTCGGCCGCGAGGGAGATGTCGAGGCCCTCCTGGTCAACACTGGCGTCGGCGCTCAGGCCGGCCACGTCGACACCGATCCCGACGGCCGAAGCGGCCCCCGCGGCAGTCAGCGAAGCACCTGCGGCGATCACCGCACCGGCCGCTATGCGCGCAACGCGGATCCGCGTCATCTTGGTCATCTGGTTGCTACCCCCAGTAGCTGAATTCGTCAGTGGAGCAGCGCACAGGGCGAGAGACACTGGGGGTCTGTGAATTCCCCCCGGTCACACACGCCCCAGAGATACGCATGCCGCGCGCCAGCTTTGCCACTTTTAAAGGGGGCGTCAAGGTCGTTGCGTGCGCAATGCCCGAAATAGAGGCAGTTGCCTGACATACAGGAGTGCGACTGTGACACAAAAGGCAACTGCCGCCTCAAGGGCGGCAGTTGCCGTATCGACAAAGCGAGTTTTACTTCTCCTGCTGCTTGCGCCAGCGAATTCCGGCTTCCAGGAAACCGTCGATCTCGCCGTCGAGAACCGCCTGCGGGTTGCCGACCTCGAACTCCGTACGCAGGTCCTTGACCATCTGGTAAGGGTGCAGGACGTACGAACGCATCTGGTTGCCCCAGGAGTTGCCGCCGTCGCCCTTGAGCGAGTCCATCAGCGCCTGCTCCTCCTGGCGGCGGCGCTCGAGGAGCTTCGCCTGGAGGACGTTCATAGCGCTCGCCTTGTTCTGGATCTGGGAGCGCTCGTTCTGACAGGAGACGACGATGCCGGTCGGAATGTGCGTCAGACGGACCGCGGAGTCCGTGGTGTTGACGCCCTGGCCGCCGGGACCGGACGCACGGTAGACGTCGACCCGCAGCTCGGACTCGTCGATCTCGATGTGGTCGGTCTTCTCGACGACCGGCAGCACCTCGACGCCCGCGAAGGAGGTCTGGCGGCGGCCCTGGTTGTCGAAGGGGGAGATGCGGACGAGGCGGTGGGTGCCCTGCTCCACGGAGAGCGTTCCGTAGGCGTACGGCACCTTGACGACGAAGGTCGCCGACTTGATGCCGGCCTCTTCGGCGTACGACGTCTCGTAGACCTCGGTGGCGTACCCGTGGCGCTCGGCCCAGCGCAGGTACATCCGCATCAGCCGCTCGGCGAAGTCGGAGGCGTCGACGCCACCGGCCTCGGCGCGGATGTTGACCAGGGCCTCGCGCTCGTCGTACTTGCCGGAGAGGAGCGTACGCACCTCCATCTCGTCCAGCGCCTTGCGGACCGCGATCAGCTCGGACTCCGCCTCCGCGAGGGTGTCGGCGTCGTCCTCGAGCTCGGCGAGCTCGAAGAGCACCGAGAGATCGTCGATCCGGCTGCGGAGGGCCTCGGTCTTGCGCAGCTCGGCCTGGAGGTGGGAGAGCTTGCTCGTGATCTTCTGCGCGGCGTCCGGGTCGTCCCACAGGGACGGGGCCGCGGCCTGCTCCTCGAGCACGGCGATATCGGCCCTCATCCTGTCGAGGTCCAGGACGGCCTCGATCGACCCCATGGTCGAGGAGAGGGACTTGAGCTCTTCGGATACATCGACGACTGCCACGGGTCCAGCGTAACGGCTGGGCGGCCGTACGTTCCCCTCGCCCGGGAGCGCAGGCCGCCCGCCCGTGCTACGGCTGTGACGGAGACGACTGCCTCGTGTCCTGCGGAGCGGGGTCCGGGCCGGTGCCCGTCGCCGCCAGCCAGCCGCCCACGCCTATCGCGGCGGCGACCAGGACCGCCGCACCGCCGAGCAGGAAGCGCCGCCTGCGGACGGCACCCGGCTTGTTGCGGGCGGAGCCGGGGCGGCGCTGGCCCGCGGCCCGGGGGGCGCGGGCCGTGCCGCGGGCGCCGCCCGCCAGCTCGTCGGGGGCGGGGACGCGCATGCTCGTATGGGTGTCGCGGTTGGAGTCCGGGGCCGATCCGGGCACCAGGGGGACGGCGCCGCGCCGGCGCGGCGCGGCGGGCGTGAGGGGCTGCCGGGACGGTTCGTCGTACGCCTCGTACTGCGTCTGCTCGTTCTCCGAGCCCGGCTCGTCCACGTCCAGCGGCGCCATTCCGGCGAGGAGGGGGAGCTGGTCGCGGAGGCGGGCGGAGAGCTCGGAGGCGCGCAGACGGGACGCGGGAGCCTTCGCCAGGCACTGGACGAGGAGCTGCCACAGCTCCTCGGGGATGCCGGGGAGGGGGACGACGGTCTCGGTGACGTGGCGGCGCAGTACGGCGCCGGGGTGGCCGCCGCCGAAGGGGGTGAAGCCCGCCAGCAGCTCGTACAGCACGGTCGCCAGGGCGTAGATGTCGACGGCGGCGCGGGGCGGCAGGCCCTCGACGATCTCGGGGGCGAGGTAGTCGGGCGTACCGATGATCTTCGTCGCGCGGGTGCGGCGCGGGGTGTCGATCAGCTTGGCGACGCCGAAGTCGGTCAGCAGCGCGGGGTGCGCGCCGCCGGGCCCGAGCGGGCCCTCCATGTCCAGGAGGATGTTCTCGGGCTTCACGTCGCGGTGGACGACGCCGGCGGCGTGCGCGGCGGCGAGCCCGTCGGCGACATCCGCGGCGATGGCGACGGCCGCCTCGGGCGCCAGGCGGCGCTCGCGGTCGAGCCGGGTGCGCAGGTCCGTACCGCGTACGAGGTCCATGACGAGCGCGAGGTCGTTGCCGTCGACGACGAGGTCGCGGACGGCGACGACTCTGGGGTGGTCGAGTCCCAGCAGCGCGGTGCGCTCCTGGACGAAGCGCCCGACGAGCTCCTGGTCGGACGCGAGGTCCTCGCGCAGGAGCTTGATGGCGACGGGACCCTCGGGTCCGTCGCCGAGCCACACCGTTCCGGCACTGCCCCGTCCAAGGATCTGGTGGGCCGTGTACCGGCTGCCGATTTTCCGTGCCAAGACTGCTCCCTCAGCGGCCGACGGTCGCCCCGAGGCTACGCGGGTACCGGGGCGTCCTGCGCGCCGTATGGCACCAACCTTCACTTCTGGGGGCGAAATACACCCCCAGAAGTCGATAAATCAACTGACTCGTCTCAACCGACTCGGCGTATTCAGTTGCCGGCGGAGCCGCCGAGGTCGTTGAAGAACTTCGTGACCTCGTCGATCACGTCGCCGATCTGGGCGAAGAAGCCCTTCGTCGTGCCGATCCAGTCCTGGAGCGGGGTCAGTTCCCAGACCAGCCAGGACGCCACGAACAGCAGGAGGAGCGTGAACAGGCAGCCCTTGAGGCAGCCGAGTCCCGGAATCCGCATCGGACTGGCGCTGCGGCGGCGCGGCTCACGGGGCTCGCGCGGCGGGCGCGGGGCCTGCGGGGCGGGCTGCTGGGGCGGCGCGTACCGCTGTTGCGGGGGTGGCGCCTGGGGCTGCTGGTGCTGCGGCGGGGGCGGCGGTGCGTACCGCTGCGGCTGCTGCTGGGGGCGCTGTTGCTGCTGACGCTGCGGGGGCCGCTGGGGCTGAGCCCGAGGGGGCTGATGGGGCGGCTGCTGCGGCTGGCGCTGGGGACGGCGGCGCAGCGGGTCCTGGCTCGGGTCGAGGTACTGGACCTGCGTCTGCTCGTTGCGGTCGCGGGCCGCGCGCAGCTGGTTCTGCCAGGGGTGCGGGTCCTCGGGGCCCGGGGCGCCGGGCGCGCCGTCGGGGCGCGGCGGTACCGGCGGCATGACGGCGGTGGGGTCGGCGGCGCCGTACTGGGGCCGAGGTGCGCCGGTCGACGGCAGGACGCTGGTCGCGGCGGCCGGATCGTACGACCCGGCGTTGCCCGGCAGCACCTGGGTCGGGTCGGCGGCGCCGGGAGCGTCGGGGACCGGCGCGGGGGCCGGGTCGGGCGCGAGCAGCGCGCCGACGCCCATGGCCGCCTCGACCTGCGCGGACGTCGAGTGCACGCCGACGCCGGCCGCGACGGTGCGCAGGGCGCGGGCGAGGTTCTCGGCGCTGGGCCGCTCGTCCGGTTCCTTGCGCAGGCAGCGCTCTATGACCGTCCACAGCGGTTCGGGGACGGTGGTGGGACGGCGGGGCTCCTCGCTCAGGTGCCGGTGGAGCACCTCCAGCGCCGTACCGCCCGCGAACGGCGGGCGCCCCGTGACCAGCTCGTACAGCAGGATGCCGGCGCCGTAGATGTCGACGGCGGACGTCTGCGGACGGCCCTCGGCCGACTCCGGGGCGACGTACGCCGGCGTACCGACGAATTCATGCGTCCTCGTCAGTCCCGGGGAGTCCGCGAGGCGCGCGATGCCGAAGTCG
Organism: Streptomyces sp. NPDC003016; assembly: GCF_053591455.1. Lineage (NCBI taxonomy): Bacteria > Bacillati > Actinomycetota > Actinomycetes > Kitasatosporales > Streptomycetaceae > Streptomyces > Streptomyces sp. NPDC003016. The sequence goes on along the minus strand of NZ_JBSFTV010000029.1, from coordinate 36,923 downwards.
GTGAGCATCGGGTGCATCCGGCCGTCGCGCTCGTCGAGCAGGACGTTCGCGGGCTTGAGGTCGCGGTGGACGACGCCGTCGGCGTGGCTGGCGGCCAGGGCGTCCGCGATCTGCGCGGTGAGCAAAGAAGCCGCGACCGGCGAGAACGGACCGTTCTCGCGCAGATAACGGTGCAGGTCCGGTCCGTCGACGAGATCCATCACCAGAGCGAGCAGATCGCCCTCGACGACGAGGTCGCGGGTCCGCACGATGTTGGGGTGGGTGAGACGCAGCAGCACGGACCGCTCGCGCAGGAAGCGCATCACCACGTCCGCGTCGTTCGCGAGCTCCTCCTTGAGGACCTTGATCGCGACGGTCTCACCGGGCTGACCGGCCACGGCTGCCTCGGCGCCCGCGGTCTCACGCTGGCGGGCCCGCCAGACGGTGCCCGTGGCGCCGCGCCCGAGCGGCTCCTCGAGCAGGTATTTACTGCCGACCGGCCGCACGTATGTGCTCCCTGCTGCTCGTGGTTCTCCGTCGTCCCGGGCGTCCGGGCCCGTGGTTCCGACCCACTGTAATGCCGCCCGCCCGCCTCCGAACGGGGCACGGCCGGGCCGTGTTCGGAGGGAAGACGCCCGTACCGCACGGATGGTTGCCGAACGCGTGTGCCACACGCGTCACTGACGGTCCCAAGCCGGCACTTTTGCGTTCACAGTCGACCATTCAAGATCACTTGGAGGTGGGTGGCGGGCGTGTTGTCAGTGGCAGGTGCGAGGATGCCTGCAGCACGGACTGTGGGGTCGGGAGCCTCGCGCCACGTGCCGACCTGTACCGGACGACGCGTCCGTGCCGGGTGGGGGGAATCACAGGGCGCCACCCCTGCCGGGCACTTCGCGCAGAAGGGACCGCTGACGCGATGCAGATCCGGCTGACCGTCCTCGCGCCGCGCAGCGGCCAGAGCCCGCACGGCGCGCATGCCGGCGCCCAGGACCTCCAGGGCGCCCCGGCCACCGGGCGCGCCTGCGACGTATTCGTCACCGCGCCCGCCGGGACCGCGCTGGCCGCGGTCGCCTCCGGCCTGGCCGCAGCCGTCTCCGGCCCCGGTTCCGGCCCGGAGAGCACCGGCGCCGTGGTGGTCTACGCGGGGCGGGAGCGGCTCGACACGCAGCGCTGCGCGCTCGGCGAGCCGCCGCTGGTCGACGGAGCGGTGCTGTCCCTCTACGCACCGGCGCCCGAGGCCGACGCCCTCCCCGACCAGACACCGGACCCCCCGGCCCAGCTGCACATCGTGGCGGGCCCGGACGCCGGAGGCGTCCACCTCCTGCACAGCGGCCGGATCCGTATCGGCCGCTCCGCGGACGCGGACGTGCCGCTGGACGACCCGGACGTGTCACGGCTGCACTGCGCGGTGACCCTGGCGGAGGACGGCCGGGTCACGGTGGCGGACCTGGGCTCCACCAACGGCACCGTGCTGAACGGCGAGGAACTCACCGACCGCCCGGTCCCGCTCCCCGCGGGCGCGCTGCTGCGCGTCGGCGAGTCGGCCCTGCGCCTGGTCCCCGGCCACCACCCCCCGTCCCTCCCGACCACCCCGGACGGCGAGGGCCACCTCCGCGTGACCCGCGCCCCGGACGCCCCGCACCGCAGCGCACCGCCCTCACAGGGCCCCACCCCCGAGCAGCACCACCCGAGCCCCGCGCCCAGCGCTCCGACGTCCTACACGACCGGCACGGGCCGCGCCGCCCTCCCCGGCGGCCGCCGGGTCTCCGGCCGCACGGGCGCGGTGCCGGGAGGGGACGCGCCGGAGCGCTCCCCGCAGGATGTCGAACACCACACGCCCGAACACTCCGCGTACGCGGACGTTCGGCACCCGGGGAGGCGCCCCGGGGAAGCACCGGCCCCGGAGCCCCCGCGACCGGAAGCCGCAGCCCCCGGGGCGCAGCCCGGCCCGTGGAGCGCCCGCCCCGCAGGAGACGCCACCCACGGCGGCGGACCGCAGCCCGGCGGATCGCAGCCCGGCGCCGCGCGCCGGCGGGGCGGCATAGGGAACTGGGCCCGGCGGCTCACCGGGGGCCGGACGGAGCCCGTGGACGAGTACGCGCCCGCCGAGGCCACCCCCCTCGGGATGCCGCCGGCCGGCCCGGGCGCCGGCGCGGCCCCCTCCCCCGCCACCCGGCCCGACGCCTGGCCCGACCCCGCCTCGCTGCTGCTGACCGCGCTCGGCCCCGGCCCCCGGCTGTGGGAGCGCGACCCCGGGCACCCCGAGGCACTCGTCCTGCGGCTGGGCACCGCCGACCGGGCCGCGCCCGGCGGCGGACGCCCGCTGCCCGCCGTGCCGGTGACCGTGGGGCTCCGGGAGGTCGGCTCCCTGGGGCTCGCCGGGCCCCGGGCCCGGCTGGCCGGGCTGGCCAGGTCCGTCGTGGCACAGCTCGCCGCGCTGCACTCCCCCGCCGACCTCGAAATCGTCCTGATCAGCACGGACCGGGCGAGGCCGCTGGAGGAGCGGACCGCCGAGTGGGGCTGGCTCGGCTGGCTTCCGCACCTGCGCCCCGCCCACGGCCAGGACTGCCGGCTGCTCCTCGCCCACGACCGGGACCAGGCCACTGCCCGGATCGCCGAGCTGGTGCGCCGGACCGACGAGGAGCAGCAGGGCCCGGACCACGGGCCGTACACCGTGGTCGTCGTCGACGGCGATCCCGGGTCCGTGGGCCTGCGCGAGGCCACCGCCCGGCTCGCCGCCACCGGCGCGGCGTCCGGCATCCACCTCCTCTGCCTCGTCGAGACGGCCGCCGCGTCGCCCCTCTCCCCGGTCACCGCGACCTACGAGGCCGCCTGCGCCGCCTCGCCCGCGTTCCGCGAATGCGGCGCCGCCGCCCTGCTCAGCGGCGACGTGGCCACCGCGCTGCGGTTGCTGCGCACAGCGGGCGGCGAGCCCGTGGGACACGGCACGCTCGCCGCGGTGGACGCGGTGTCCGCCGCCTGGGCGGAGCGTTTCGCGCGGGCGCTCGCCCCGCTGCGTACGGACGGACCCGCCGTCGGCCGGCCCGGCCGCGCGGCCGCCCTCCCCGCGTCCTCCCGCCTCCTGGACGAGCTGGGCCTGGCCAGGGCCACCCCCGCCTCCCTCATGGCCCGCTGGGCGGCGGCCGCCGACGACGGCCAGGCGCCCGGCGCCACCCGCGCGTGGGCGGTGCTGGGGGCGGGCCCGCGCGGCCCGCTCTGCGTGGACCTGACCGCCGAGGGCCCGCACCTGCTCGTCGAGGGCCCGGCGGGCAGCGGCCGCACCGAGCTGCTGCGCTCCGTCGCGGCGTCCCTCGCGGCCGCGGCCCGCCCCGACCGCCTCGGCCTCGTCCTGGTCGACGGCGCCGGCGGCGAGCGCGGCGAGGGCCTGCGCGCCTGCACCGAACTCCCGCACGTCTCCACGCACCTCGTCGCCTCCGACCCCGTCCGCATGCGGGAGTTCGCCCAGGCCCTGGGCGCGGAGCTCAAACGCCGCCACGAGCTGCTCGGCTCCACCGGCTTCGCCGAGTGGCACGCGCACCGCGAGGTGTCGGGCCGCATGGTCGGCCAGCGCCGCCCCAGCGCCGCCGAGCTCCACGGCGACCTGGACTCGCCCCCCAGCGGCACGCTGCGCCTGCGGACCACCGCGTCCCGGGAGCGCCAGGCCCGCGCCGACACCGGGCCCTCACCCCTCCCCCGCCTCGTCGTCCTGGTCGACGACTTCGACGCGCTGGTCGCCCCCGCCCTCGGCAGTACGGGCCGGCCCGCGGCCGGTTCCGTCGTACGGGCCCTGGAAGCGGTGGCCAGGGACGGCGAGCGGCTGGGCGTCCACCTGGTGGTCACGTCCGCCAGACCCGACCGTACGGCGGACACCGAGCTCGCGCGCGGCGCGCGGCTGCGCGTGGTGCTGGACGCCCCGCCGTCCGCGCCCGCCCCCGAGGAGCCCGCACCGGGCCGCGGCGGCCTGCACCGCGCGGACGGCACCGTGACCCCGTTCCAGGGCGGCCGGGTCACCGGCCGCATTCCGCGTACGGCGACGCTGCGCCCCACCGTCGTTCCCCTGGAGTGGGAGCGGATGGGCGATCCGCCGGCCCGCCGCCCGGTGCGCGAACTGGGCAACGGGCCGACCGACCTCGCCCTGCTGGCCAGCGCCCTGGACCGGGCCGCCCGCACGGTCGACGCGACCCCGCTGCCGCCCCTCGGCACCCCCGGGGACTCCTGACCCAACGTCACAGGCCCATTACGATCACCCGGTTGACACGGAAGGCGCTATTGCCGGGGCCGACAGCCGGGCGTAGGACTGACCCACGGAACAGCTAGACCGGCATCGGCGCCAGCGGTTCTCTCAAGGCTGCGCCGGTCCGTACGCGCACAGGAGAGACGGGGCAGGCATGCGCACAACTCTTCGCACACCCAGGGGACGCAGGGCTCGGAGGGCTGCCCTGGCGATGATCGCCGCGAGCACGCTCGCCCTCACCGCCTGCGGTGGTGACAAGGAGAAGGACAAGAACGAGGGCTCCGCGGGAAACACGAAGGATTCCGCGGCCACCGTCGAACTGCCCGAACTGAACGGCGAAGAGGTCCAGGTCGCCGCCGTCTGGACGGGCCCCGAACAGGAGAACTTCACCAAGGTCCTCACCGAGTTCGAGAAGCGCACCGGCGCGAAGGTCACCTTCGTCCCGGCCCAGGACCCGATCGTCAACTTCCTCGGCACGAAGATCGCGGGCGGTTCACCGCCCGACGTGGCGATGCTGCCGCAGGTCGGCGCGCTCCAGCAGGCCGTCGAGCGCAAGTGGGCCAAGCCGGTCGACGCGGCGACCCAGGCGCAGCTGGACAAGAACTACTCACAGGGCTGGAAGGACATCGGCGCTGTCGACGGCAACCAGTACGGCGTGTACTTCAAGGCCGCCAACAAGTCCCTGATCTGGTACAACGCCCAGGCATTCGAGGACGCGGGCGCCCAGGAGCCGAAGACCTGGAAGGACTTCCTCTCCACCGCCGAGACGATCTCCGCCTCCGGTGTCCCCCCGGTCTCGGTGGGCGGCGCGGACGGCTGGACCCTCACGGACTGGTTCGAGAACATCTACCTCTCCCAGGCGGGCCCCGAGAAGTACGACCAGCTGGCCCAGCACGAGATCAAGTGGACGGACCCGTCCGTGAAGGACGCGCTGACCACGCTCGCCGAGCTGTTCGGCAAGAAGGAGCTCATCGCGGGCGGCCAGGACGGGGCCCTGCAGACCGAGTTCCCCGCGTCCGTCACCCAGACGTTCGCCGACGAGCCCAAGGCCGCGATGGTCTTCGAGGGCGACTTCGTCGCGATCAACATCGCGCAGACGAAGGCGGAGATCGGGACCGATGCCAAGGTGTTCCCGTTCCCCGCGGTGGGCGACGCGTCCCCCGTGGTGACCGGCGGCGACGCGGCCGTGGCGCTCAAGGACTCGAAGGGCGCCAAGGCGCTGCTGACCTTCCTCGCCTCGACGGACGCGGCGGAGATCTGGGCCCGGGCGGGCGGGTTCGTATCGCCCAACAAGGCCCTGGACGTGGCGGCGTACCCCAATGACGTGCAGCGCGACATCGCGAAGGCGCTGATCGCGGCGGGCGACGACTTCCGCTTCGACATGTCGGACCAGGCCCCGCAGTCGTTCGGCGGCACGCCGGGCAAGGGCGAGTGGAAGGCGCTCCAGGACTTCCTGAAGAATCCGAAGGACATCGCGGGGACCCAGCAGCGGCTGGAGTCCGACGCGGCCAAGGCCTACAAGAGCTGACGGGTTGACGCGATGACGTCAGCGACCGCGGGGGGCGCCGCGAAGGTCACGCCGCCCCCCGCCGGCAACGGCACACGCAAGAGCGTGACGGGCACGCGCACAGCGATGGCGGCCGGTTTCCTGCTGCCCGCGTTGGTGCTGCTCGGCGCGCTCGTGGTCTACCCGATCGGGTACTCGGTCTACCGGTCCTTCTTCGACCAGTCGGGCGACAGCTTCGCCGGCCTCGACAACTTCGTCGAGATCTTCACCGACGACACCATCCTGACCGCCGTCAAGAACAACGCGGTCTGGGTGGTCGTCGCCCCGGCCGTCTCGACCGCGCTGGGCCTGATATTCGCCGTACTCACCGAACGCATCCGCTGGGGTACGGCGTTCAAGCTGCTGGTCTTCATGCCGATGGCGATCTCGATGCTCGCGGCGGGCATCATCTTCCGGCTGGTGTACGAACAGAATCCGGAGCGCGGGGTCGCCAACGCCGTCGCGGTGAGCGTCCACGACGTGTTCTCCGAGTCGGCCGGCTTCCCGAAGGCGCGCCCGCTGCCCGTCCATCCGCTGAAGGCGGGCGGCGGCGGATCCTTCGTCACCAAGGAGCCGGTCAGGGCGGGCGAGCAGGTCCTCCTCCCCCTGGTCGGCGTACCGCCCGCCAAGATGCCGGGCGACGCCGAGCTCGCCGCGCCCGCCGGGGCGGCGGCCGGCAAGGTCACCGGCACCGCCTGGCTGGACTTCACGAGGGGCGGCGGCGGCAAGCCCAACACCATCGACCCCAAGGAGTTCGGCCTCAAGGGCATCACGGTCGAGGCGGTCAAGGACGGCAAGGTCGTCGACTCCGCCACGGCCGGCGCCGACGGCACCTTCACGCTCTCCGCGAAGGCCGACGGGGCCGAGCTGCGCCTGCCCGCCTCGAACTTCCGGGAGCCGTACAACGGCGTCGACTGGCTCGGTCCGAGCCTGGTGACCCCGGCCATCATCGGCTCCTACGTCTGGATGTGGGCGGGCTTCGCGATGGTGCTGATCGCGGCCGGGCTCGCGGGGCTGCCGCGCGAGCTGCTGGAGGCGGCCCGGGTCGACGGCGCCAACGAGTGGCAGGTGTTCCGCCGCATCACGGTCCCGCTGCTCGCGCCCGTCCTCGCGGTGGTGCTGGTCACCTTGATGATCAACGTGCTGAAGATCTTCGACCTGGTGTTCATCATCGCGCCGGGGTCGTCCCAGGACGACGCGAACGTGCTGGCACTCCAGCTCTACCGCTCGTCGTTCGGCACGGACGCGGATCCCGGCGTCGGCAGCGCCATCGCCGTACTGCTCCTGCTGCTGGTCGTCCCGGTGATGCTCTTCAACATCCGCCGGATGCGAAAGGAGAGCCGCCGATGACCCTCACGAGTACGAAACCCAAGCAGTCCCTCCCGGCACGGATCGCGGCGCGTGCGGGCGGCGGCGCGGTGCGGGTCTTCCTGATCCTGGTCGCGCTGTTCTGGCTGATGCCGACGATCGGGCTGCTCTTCTCGTCGCTGCGCAGCCCCACCGACATCGCGGAGACGGGCTGGTGGAAGGTCTTCTCCGCACCCTCCGACCTCACCCTCGACAACTACGCCGCCCTCCTCGACAACAACACCGTCATCGACTCCCTGCTCAGTACGATCATGATCACCGTCCCGTCGACCGTCCTGGTCGTGGTGATCGGCTCACTGGCCGGGTACGCCTTCGCGTGGATGGACTTCCCGGGCCGCGACTGGTGGTTCCTGGTGGTCGTCGGCCTGCTGGTGGTGCCCGTCCAGGTCGCCCTCGTGCCCGTGTCCGAACTCTTCGGCAAGATCGGCATCTTCGAGACCACGGCGGGCGTGGTCCTCTTCCACGTCGCCTTCGGCCTGCCCTTCGCGATCTTCCTGCTCCGCAACTTCTTCGCGGAGATCCCCAAGGAGCTGCTGGAGGCGGCGCGCCTCGACGGGGCGGGCGAGATCAGGCTGTTCACGCGCGTCGTGATGCCGCTCGGCGGCCCGGCCATCGCCTCGCTCGGCATCTTCCAGTTCCTCTGGGTCTGGAACGACATGCTGGTCGCGCTGATCTTCGCCGACTCGGCCAGCCCGCCGATCACGGTGGCGCTCCAGCGCCAGGTACGGCAGTTCGGCAACAACATCGACATCCTGGCGCCCGGCGCCTTCATCTCGATGATCATCCCGCTGATCGTCTTCTTCGCGTTCCAGCGGCAGTTCGTGTCCGGCGTCATGGCCGGCGCGGTGAAGTAGACATACCCGCACATCCGCACCCACCACGGCGGCCCGGTCCCCACGACCGGGCCGCCGTCCGGCATCTCGGCCGGGCAGGCAGGCACGAAGAACGGGTCCGCGAAGGACGTCGCCGCCGCCCACGCGGCGCGCACCAAGGCATAGGAACAGCCCGGGGTGGCTAAAGTGCGCGTTGATGACGACGCAGCAGATCGCGGCCACCGACGCGAACACCGCCCCCGGCTCCCCCAACCCCGCGGCCGCCGCGCGCCGCTGCGGCCGCAGGCTCGGTGCCGTCTGGGCCGCCACCCGCCTCGCCATGCTCGCCCTGCTCGCGCAGCCCCTCGGCTTCTTCCAGGTGGGCACGGTCAACGGCGAGGTCCACCAGATCTACCACCGCTGGTACGAGCAGCTCGCCCGGGGCGGCTTCCCCCTGGACGACGTCATGTGGCAGTACCCGCCCGGCGCGGCCCTGGTGATCCTCGGGCCGGGCGCCCTGCCCTGGCTCACCTACTTCCAGGCGTTCCTCGTCCTCACCCTGGCCGCCGACGCGCTGCTCGCCGTCGCCCTCGCGCGCGCGGGCCGGCGCCCCGGCCGCTCCACGGCCGGTGCCTGGATGTGGGTGTGCGCCCTGCCGCTGCTCCTGCACCTGCCTCTCGTCCGGTACGACGTCCAGGTCACCGCCCTCGCCGCACTGGCCCTCCTCTGCATGCACCGCCGTCCGCGCGTCGGCGGTGTGCTCGCCGGGCTCGGTGCGACGGTGAAGCTCTGGCCGGTCCTCGTCCTGCTGGGCGCCCCCCGCGGACGTACCACCCGCCACGCCTGGCTGTCCGCCGCCGCCGGCGCGGCGGCGCTCCTCGCCGTCCTCGCGTCCACCTTCTCGCACACCTTCGACTTCCTGCGCCAGCAGGGCAGCAGGGGCGTGCAGATCGAATCGGTCGCCGGCACCGTGCTGTCCCTGGCGCGGCCGGCCGGCTGGCCGGGCAAGGTCGAGTACCGGTACGGCGCCATGGAGTTCACCGGACCGTACGTCTCCTCCTTCGCCCACGCCTCCCTCCTCGCCACGGCCGCCGCCTTCTGCTGGCTGCTGCTGTGGCGCGTCAGGGCCCGCCGCTGGACACCGGCCACCCCCTTCGACGCCGCGCTGGCCGCCGTGCTGCTCTTCACCGTCACCAGCCGGGTGATCAGCCCGCAGTACCTGGTCTGGCTGCTCGGCCTGGCCGCCGTCTGCCTCACCTCGCGCGCCACCACCCAGCGCCCGGTCGCGGCACTGCTGCTGCCCGCGACCGCCGTGAGCACGCTCGCCTACCCGGTGCTGTACGACGACGTGGTGACGGGCACGCCGCTGGGGTGCGCGCTCATGGTCGTACGCAACGGCCTGCTCGTCGCGGCGGCCCTGCTGTCCTGCCGCAGGCTGTGGGCCTCCGCGACGAGCAGTGCGTTGCCGGGGCAGGGGTAGGCAGGGGTAGGAACAGGAAAAGGGGGCGCCCCGCACCGGACATACCGGTGCGGGGCGCCCCCTGCGTACCGATCGGACTGCGTACCGATCAGGCCGCGTACCGGTCAGACGCGCGTACGCAGCATCGTCCGCATCGTGCGCATGGCCACCGACAGGTTCGCCAGGTCGAACGCGTCCGATCCCCGGATCTCGTCCAGCGTGGTCCGCGCGCGGCCCAGGATCGCCGCGTTCTTCTCCTCCCACGCCTTGAAGCGCTCCTCAGGCGTCGAGGCCCCGTCGCCCACGGAGAGCACGTCCTGCGTCAGGCCGGCGTGCACCGCGTACAGGTCCTCGCGGATGGAGGCGCGGGCCATGGACTGCCAGCGGTCGGCCCGCGGCAGCTCGATGATCCGGTCCATCAGCTGGGTGATGGAGAGGCGGTCGGCGAGGTCGTAGTACACCTCGGCGACCTCCATCGGCGCCTTGCCGGTGCGCTCGGCGATCGCGACGATGTCGAGCGTCGGGAAGGCCGACGAGAACCCGGCCACCCGCAGCGCGAGCTCCTCGGGAACGCCCGCCGTCGTCAGCTCGTCCAGGATGGACTGGTACCACTCCAGGTCCGCGCCGCGCAGCAGCTTCGGCAGCTCGTCCCAGACCCGCGCCACACCGTCGCTGAAGAACTCGATGGTCTCGGCGAGCTCCAGCGGCTGCGGCCGGTTGCCCAGCAGCCAGCGCGTACCGCGCTCGACGAGACGGCGCGAGTGCAGCCGGATCCGGGTCTGGACGTCGGCCGCGACCTTGTTGTCGAGCGCCTCGACGGCGTCCCAGACGTCGCTGAGCCCGAAGATCGCGCGGGCCGAGAACTGCGCCCGTACGATCTCCTCGACCGACGCCCCGGTCTCCTCCCGCAGGCGGTGCAGGAAGGTCGAGCCACCGGCGTTGACGGTGTCGTTGACCAGCACCGTCGTGATGATCTCGCGGCGCAGCGCGTGCGCGTCGATCTGCTCGGGGAACTTCTCGCGCAGCGCTTCGGGGAAGTACGCGTGCAGCAGGCCCCGCAGGCACGGGTCGTCCGGCAGGCCGGTGTGGATCAGCTCGTCCGCCACCGTGATCTTGGTGTACGCCATCAGGACGGCGAGCTCCGGCTGGCTCAGGCCGCGGCCCGCGCTCAGCAGTTCGCGGATCTGCCGGTCGGTGGGCAGGAACTCCAGGGCGCGGTTCAGGTGCCCGTCGCGCTCCAGCCGGCGCATGAAGCGCTGGTGGGCGTGGAGCAGGGAGGGCGCCTGGGTGACGGCGTTGGCCAGCGCGGTGTTCTGCGCGTAGTTGTTGCGCAGGACGAGCGTGCCGACCTCGTCGGTCATCGTGGCGAGCAGCTTGTTGCGCTGCTTGACGGTCATGTCGCCGTCCGCGACCAGGCCGTTCAGCAGGATCTTGATGTTCACCTCGTGGTCGGAGGTGTCCACGCCCGCGCTGTTGTCGATGGCGTCGGTGTTGATCCGGCCGCCGCTGCGCGCGAACTCGATGCGGCCGAGCTGGGTCGCGCCCAGGTTGCCGCCCTCGCCGACGACCTTGACCCGCAGGTCCTCGCCGTTGACGCGGATGGCGTCGTTCGCCTTGTCGCCGACGTCGGCGTTCGACTCCGCCGAGGACTTGACGTACGTACCGATGCCGCCGTTCCACAGCAGGTCGACCGGCGCCTTGAGGATCGCCTTCATCAGATCGGCCGGGGTCATCTTGGTGACGCCCCGTTCGATGCCGAGCGCCTCGCGGATGTGCGCGTTGACCGGGATCGCCTTGGCGCTGCGCGGGTGGACGCCGCCGCCCGCGGACAGCAGCGAGGTGTCGTAGTCGGCCCACGAGGAGCGCGGCAGCTCGAACAAGCGGCGGCGCTCGGCGTACGAGGTGGCCGCGTCCGGGTTCGGGTCGATGAAGATGTGGCGGTGGTCGAAGGCCGCGACGAGGCGGATGTGCTCGGAGAGCAGCATGCCGTTGCCGAAGACGTCGCCGGACATGTCACCGACGCCGACGACCGTGAAGTCCTCGTTCTGGGTGTCGTGGCCGAGCTCGCGGAAGTGCCGCTTGACGGACTCCCAGGCGCCGCGGGCCGTGATGCCCATGCCCTTGTGGTCGTAACCGACCGAGCCGCCGGACGCGAAGGCGTCACCGAGCCAGAAGTTGTACGCGACCGCGATCTCGTTGGCGATGTCGGAGAAGGTCGCGGTGCCCTTGTCGGCGGCGACGACGAGGTACGTGTCGTCCTCGTCGTGGCGCACGACGTCCTTCGGCGGCACGACCTCGCCCGCCACCATGTTGTCGGTGATGTCGAGCAGCGCCGAGATGAAGGTCTTGTACGAGGCGATGCCCTCGGCCATCCACGCGTCGCGGTCGACGGACGGATCGGGGAGGTTCTTCGCGACGAAGCCGCCCTTGGCGCCGACCGGCACGATGACGGTGTTCTTCACCATCTGCGCCTTGACCAGGCCGAGCACCTCGGTACGGAAGTCCTCCCGCCGGTCCGACCAGCGCAGACCGCCGCGGGCGACCTTGCCGAAGCGCAGGTGGACGCCCTCGACGCGCGGCGAGTACACCCAGATCTCGAACGCCGGGCGGGGCGCGGGGAGGTCCGGGATGGCCTGCGGGTCGAACTTCATCGACACGTAGGAGTGCGGCTCGCCGGTCGCGGTCTTCTGGAAGAAGCTGGTGCGCAGCGTCGCCTTGATGACGGTCAGGAAGGACCGCAGGATCCGGTCCTCGTCGAGGGAGGCGACCTGGTCGAGCGCGCCGTCGAGCTCTTCGAGCAGCCCGTCGGTCAGCTCGGTGCCCGCGCTCTGGCGCTCCGGCGACATCCGCGCCTCGAAGAGCGAGATCAGCAGCCGGGTGGTGTGGACGTTGTTGCGGAGGGTGTCCTCCATGTAGTCCTGGCTGAAGGTCGACCCGGCCTGGCGCAGGTACTTCGCGTACGCGCGCAGCACCATCGCCTGGCGCCAGTTCAGGCCGGCGCTCAGGACGAGGGCGTTGAAGCCGTCGTTCTCGGCCTGCCCGGTCCACACGGCGGCGAAGGTGTCCTGGAAGCGCTCGCGCGCGTCGTCGGCGAGGTAGTCGCCGTTGCCGTTCGACTTGGGCATGCGCAGGCCGAAGTCGTAGATCCAGGCGTGCGTGCGGTCGGCGCAGCGCAGCTCGTACGGACGCTCGTCGACGACCTCGACGCCGAGCCGCTGGAGCACCGGCAGGACCGCGGACAGGGAGACCTGCTCGCCGATCCGGTAGATCTTGAAGCGGCGCTCGTTCGGTCCGGCGCCCACCGGCTCGTACAGGGACAGCGCGAAGCTGTTGCGGCCGTGCGTCAGCTGCTCCAGGTGGACCAGGTCGGCGACGGCGGCGCGCGGCGAGTGGTCGGCCTTGTAGCCCTCGGGGAAGGCGTGCCCGTAGCGGCGCAGCAGCTCGGCGGCGCGCTCCTCGCCGCACTCGGCGTTCAGGGCCTCGGAGAAGCCGTCGGCCCAGGAGCGGGCGGCCTCGACCAGGCGGGCCTCGATGCGCTCGGTGTCGGCGTCGGTGAGGTCGGGCAGCTCGGTGCCCGGCGGGACGCGGACGACGAAGTGCAGACGGGAGAGGATCGACTCGGTGTTCCAGGCGGTGAAGTCGACGCTGATGCCGCCGAGCTCCTCCTTGAGGATGTCGATGAGCCGCAGCCGCACCGCGGTGGTGTAGCGGTCGCGGGGCAGGTAGATCAGGGCCGAGTAGTAGCGCCCGTACTCGTCCTTGCGCAGGTACAGGCGCAGCCGGCGCCGCTCCTGGAGGTAGAGCACGCTCGTCACGATCGACGTCAGCTGGTCGACGGGCGTCTGGAAGAGCTCGTCGCGCGGGTACGTCTCCAGGATCTGGAGCAGGTCGCGGCCGTCGTGGCTGTTGGGCGAGAAGCCCGCCGTCTCCAGGACCTCGGCGACCTTGCGGCGGATGACGGGGACGCGGCGTACGGACTCGGTGTACGCGGCCGAGGAGAACAGTCCGAGGAAGCGGCGCTCGCCGACCACGTTGCCGTCGGCGTCGAACTTCTTCACGCCGACGTAGTCGAGGTAGCTGGGCCGGTGCACGGTCGAGCGGCTGTTGGCCTTCGTCAGTACGAGCAGCTTGTGCTCGCGGGCCTTGGCACGGGCGTCGGCGGGCAGCCGGCTGAAGGACGGGCTCACCGGGTGTGCCTCGTCACCGCTGTGGTGCGGGTCGGAGCGGAGGATGCCGAGTCCGGTGCCGGGGACGGCGGCGAGCGCGTCGTCGTCGGTCAGCTGGTACTCGCGGTAGCCGAGGAAGGTGAAGTGGTCGGCGGCCAGCCAGCGCAGCAGCTCGCGGGCCTCGTCGACCTCCTGGTCGCGCAGGTCGTCGGCGGTGGGCTCGCTCGGCAGCTCGTCGGCGATGCGCAGCGCGGAGTCGCGCATCTTCTCCCAGTCCTCGACGGCCTCGCGGACGTCGGACAGGACGCGCAGCAGGTCGGCGGTGATCTGCTTGAGGTCGGAGCGGTCGGTCTCACGGTCGATCTCGACGTGGATCCAGGACTCCACGCACGCGTCGTGCGGCAGCTCCTGATTGCCGACGCGCGCTCCGTCGGTGGGCAGGACCTCGATCAGCTTGCCGGCGACATCGCGCCGCACGGTGACCTGCGGGTGGATCACGACATGGATGCCGCGGCCCTGGCGGGACAGTTCGTTGGTGACCGAGTCGACCAGGAACGGCATGTCGTCGGTGACCACCTCGACGACGGAGTGGCTGCAGGTCCAGCCGTTCTCCTCGACGGTCGGGGTGTGGACCCGGACGCTGGCGGTGCCCTGCGGACGGCTCTCCGCCAGCCGGAAGTGCGAGAGGGCCGCGCCGAACACGTCGACCGGGTCGCGGTCGGCGAGGTCTTCGGGGGCCGTGTGCAGGTAGTAGCGCTGGAGGTACGCGAGGAGTGTGTCCCGGTCGGGAATGCCTTCGCTCGTGGACCCGGACGAAGGTTGCCCCCCGGCCGGGCTGTTCTCAGCTACCCGGGCCGCCCGTACGAGCAGCTCGGCCTTGGCTTCGTCCAGCTTGGTCTGCATGTCCTCTGGCTCCTGTCGCGCGCCATTGCGTGACGTAGGTGAAGAAAGATGGCACAACGCCACGACACGGAGTGTCCGATCGGGTCGACGCCATGCCGCGATGAGAGATACCCCACGACGTTACTGGCCATTTCTGACGGCCGGTCCGGGTTTCGGGGACCAGCGATCGCCCGGGCACGGTGGTGCTCCGGGCGGATGCCGGGGGCCTCACTGCCCCGAGGGCTATCGCGCTGATCACGGCACCAGGCTATCCCCCCGCACCGGGGCGCCGTCATGTCCGGTCGGTGTACAAAACCGGCCCGCAAGTTTGACACTCTGGACAGCGCAGCGCGCGCCACTTCGTGGCAGGCACCGCCCGGCGGTCCCTCGGCCGCCGGATCCGGCGGGGCGCCTTGGCAAACGCCGCCCGCCGGTGCAGGTTGAACCGGACGGCACGGCACAGGCCGCCCGAGGGGAGCACCCTGCCATGGCACCCAAGATCCTCATCGTCACCGGCGACGCAGCGGAGTCGCTGGAGGTCCTCTACCCGTACCAACGCCTGCGTGAGGAAGGGTACGACGTCCATATCGCCGCCCCGACCCGCAAGAAGCTCCAGTTCGTGGTCCACGACTTCGAGCCCGGCTTCGACACGTACACGGAGAAGCCCGGCTACACCTGGCCCGCCGATCTCGCATTCTCCGAGGTGGAAGCCGGCCAGTACGCCGCCGTGGTGATCCCCGGCGGGCGGGCACCGGAGTACCTGCGCAACGACCCGGAACTCCGCAAGATCCTCAAGGCGTTCTTCGACTCGGACAAGCCGGTGGCCCAGATCTGCCACGGCCCGCTCCTGACGGCGGCCGTCGACGGGCTCGCCGGCCGCCGGGTCACCGCGTATCCGGCCCTGGAACTCGACATGCAGTCCGCCGGGGCGACCTTCCAGGACGCCGAGACGGTGGTCGACGGCACCCTGGTCTCGGCCCGCGCGTGGCCGGACCACCCGAGCTGGATGCGTGAGTTCCTCACGGTGCTGCGCGCGAAGAGCCCGGTGACCTGAGCGCGCGGCGGGGCGGGACGCGCCGAAGCGGGGCGGCGCGAGCCCGAACCGGGGCGGTGGCGGTGCGGGGCAGGGCCGAGCAGGGGGCGCGCCCCTCACTCCATCCACCGCTCCGCCAGCGCCACCGCCTCCCCCAGGCTGTCCACCACCGGCACGCCGGCCGGCTCCAGACTGGCCCTGCTGTGCGAGCCCCCCGTATAGAGCACCGCCCGCGCCCCCACGTGCGCCGCCGCCACCGCGTCGTCGACCGCGTCGCCGATCACGACCACCTGCTGCGGCGTGACGCCGCCCAGCGCCGCGACATGGCGGGCCATGTGCGCGGCCTTGCTGCCGCCCGAAGGCCCGGTCCGCCCGTCGACCCGCACGAAGTGCCGCTCGATGCCGTACCCCCGCACCACCGGGAGCAGCTGCTCATGTCCGTACATGCTCAGCAGTGACTGGCTGCGGCCTGTCGACTGCCACTCCACCAGCAGTTCCTCGACGCCGTGCGTGAGCGCGCACACCACGCGCAGCTCGGTGTAATGCCGGTGGAAGGCCTCGTCCATGGCCAGCCACTCCGCGTCCGTCGGCAGCCGCCCCATCAGCCGCTCGTAGAAGCGGGGGATGGGCACGCAGTACAGCTCGCGGTACCGCTCCAGCGTGATCGGTTCGATCCCGATCTCCGCGAACGCCGCGTTCGTCGCGCCGATGACCGCACTGATGTCGTCGAGCAGCGTGCCGTTCCAGTCCCAGACGAGGTGCTTCGTCGTGTGCTTCCCCATTCCGAGAAGGTACCCACGGGGTACGACAACGCAGACATCCCGGCCGGGATCGGCGGGGCTCAACCGATCAGATGGGGGATCTCCTGCACCCCGTACCACAGCAGTTCGTGGTCCTCCGCCCCGTCCACCGTGAACTGCGCGTCGTCGTCCCCGTGGTCCGCCGCTCCCAGCGCCGCGGCCGCCGCCGTCACGTCCGCCTCCGCGTCGTCGGCGTCGACGTGCACCGCCGCGGCCTTCTTCAGCGACACCGCGGCGGCGATCCGCACCTCGCCGATCGCCGCGGCGTCCAGTCCCCGGTCCGGGTCGGCGACCGCGTCCCCGTCCGGTACGTCGACGGCCACGACGACCCGGCGCCGCGCGGCGCCCGGGTCCCCCGCCACCAGCCGCAGCGACGCGGCAGCGGCCCGGTTGAGCGCGGCGTACTCGAGCTCCTCGATGTCGTCCGAGACGTACCACTCGCGCAGCCCGGGGGTCACGGCGTAGGCGGCCAGCGGGCCGGGCCCCAGCTCGCCGGCCTTGTGCGCCTCAGCGAGACCGGAAAGGGTCAGGGGGACGTAGACGCGCATCGGCAGGCCGCTTTCGTAGTCGGGGACGGACTCAAGGATACGTACGGAGTCCCCCTTCGGGGTGGTGGTCCCCGGCTCCCGCGACGTCCACCCCGTGAGGCGTGTGCGGAGCGGTCACCGCCCCGGCACTGCTTCCCGTCACCCTGATAGGTGATTCGTCCGGCCGGCGTCCTTGCGCCCAGCGCTTCTTGCCGCCGCCCGCCCGTCCCCGTAGAAGAACACCAACAGAAGTTACCGCCCGGTATCGAAGCCGGGCCGGCAGAACGGGGGCACACAGATGAGCAAGGACAGGACCCGGCCGCACGGACGCCACGACCAGCGCGGACCCGGCGCTCCCGCCCTCAGGGCGAGGGCCCCCAGGACAGCGGCCGGCAGCCCCGCAGCCGGCACCCCCCACACCCCGTCCACCACCACGCCCGTCACGTCCACCAGGCCCGCCACACCCGCCACACCCGCGGCCCAGGCACTCCGGCACCGCCACCGCCGCCCCACCCCGCACGAACAGTTCGCCGAGCGCCTGCTGGCGGTGCTCAGCGGCCGGCGCCCCGTCCATTGGATGCTTGGGCACACCATCGGCGAGGCGTACGAGCAGCTCGTCCGGCTCGCGCCCACCACCCCGCTGCGCACGCGCGGCACGCTTCCCGTCGTACGCACCTGCGGCGGCTTCCATCCGCGTCCCGGCGTCGTCGAGGCCTTCGCGAGCATCGCGGCCGGCGAGCAGGTACGGGCGATGGCGTTCCGCCTGGAACAGGGCCGCGACCTGCGCTGGCGGTGCGCCGCCGTCGAACTGGGCGGCACACCGGCGGCGACCGCCGCCTGCACCCCCACGTGAACGCGGCGCAGACACGGCCGGGTCCGCGGCACAGCCCAGACGCGGCCGGGGCCGGACACCGCATCGATGTCCGGCCCCGGCCGTCATGCCGCGCAAGGCCGTACGGGCTGTACGCCCGTCCGCCTGCCCGCGCCTACTTCTTGCGGCGGCGCCCGCCGCCCTTCTGCGCCTTGCGCCGCTCGGCACGCGTCATGCCGTCCGACGCGGACCGGGCGGGCTCGTCCTCGTTGTCGAAGTCGCCCTCGACGACACCGCCCTCGCCGTCCACCGTGGGCGCGGAGAAGTGCAGCCGGTCGGGCCGCTGCGGGGCGTCGAGCCCCTTCGCCCGGATCTCCGGACGGCCGGCGCCGGCGGGCACCGCGTCCTCCTTGCCGAGCGACGGCTTCCGGGCCCCCGCCTGGTCGGGCACGGCCTGCACCGGAACCTCCTCGACCTGCTGCTCGACCTGGACCTCCAGGTTGAACAGGTAGCCGACGGACTCCTCCTTGATGCCGTCCATCATCGCGTTGAACATGTCGAAGCCCTCGCGCTGGTACTCGACCAGCGGGTCCTTCTGGGCCATCGCGCGCAGGCCGATGCCCTCCTGGAGATAGTCCATCTCGTAGAGGTGCTCGCGCCACTTGCGGTCCAGGACGGACAGCACCACGCGCCGCTCCAGCTCCCGCATGACCTCGGAGCCGAGCTGCGCCTCACGCTCGGCGTACTGCTCGTAGATGTCGTCCTTGATGGACTCGGCGATGAACTCGGCGGTGATGCCCGCCCGGTCGCCCGCCGCGTCCTCCAGCTCCTCGACGGTGACCTTCACCGGGTAGAGCTGCTTGAACGCGCCCCACAGCCGGTCGAGGTCCCACTCCTCGGCGAAGCCCTCGACGGTCTCCGCCTGGATGTACGCGTCGATGGTGTCGTCCATGAAGTGACGGATCTGGTCCTGCAGATCCTCACCCTCGAGCACCCGGCGCCGCTCGCCGTAGATGACCTCGCGCTGCCGGTTGAGCACCTCGTCGTACTTCAGGACGTTCTTGCGGGCCTCGAAGTTCTGCTGCTCGACCTGCGACTGGGCGGACGCGATGGCCCGCGTCACCATCTTGTTCTCGATCGGCACGTCGTCCGGCACGTTGGCCATCGCCATCACGCGCTCGACCATCGCGGCCTTGAACAGGCGCATCAGGTCGTCACCCAGCGACAGGTAGAACCGCGACTCGCCCGGGTCGCCCTGACGGCCGGAGCGGCCGCGCAGCTGGTTGTCGATACGGCGTGACTCGTGCCGCTCGGTGCCCAGCACGTAGAGACCGCCGAGCGCCTTGACCTCTTCGAACTCGGCCTTGACGGCCAGCTCGGCGTTCTCCAGCGCGGCGGGCAGGGCCGCGGCCCACTCCTCGATGTGCTCCTCCGGGTCGAGGCCGCGCTGGCGCAGCTCCGCCTCGGCGAGGTCGTCCGGATTTCCGCCGAGCTTGATGTCCGTACCGCGTCCCGCCATGTTCGTGGCGACGGTGACGGCGCCCTTGCGGCCGGCCTGGGCGACGATCGACGCCTCACGGTCGTGCTGCTTGGCGTTGAGGACCTCGTGCTGGACACCGCGCTTGGAGAGCTGCTGCGAGAGGTACTCCGACTTCTCCACGGAAGTGGTGCCGACCAGGATCGGCTGCCCCTTCTCGTGCTTCTCCACGATGTCGTCGACGACCGCGGCGAACTTCGCGACCTCGGTGCGGTAGATCAGGTCGGACTGGTCGGCACGGACCATCGGCCGGTTCGTCGGGATCGGCACGACGCCCAGCTTGTAGATCTGGTGGAACTCGGCGGCCTCGGTCATGGCCGTACCGGTCATGCCGGAGAGCTTGTCGTAGAGGCGGAAGAAGTTCTGCAGGGTGATCGTGGCGAGGGTCTGGTTCTCGTCCTTGATGTCCACCCCTTCCTTCGCCTCGATCGCCTGGTGCATGCCCTCGTTGTAGCGGCGGCCGGCGAGGATACGGCCGGTGTGCTCGTCGACGATCATGACTTCGCCGTCGATGACGACGTAGTCCTTGTCCTTCTTGAACAGTTCCTTGGCCTTGATGGCGTTGTTCAGATACCCGACGAGCGGCGTGTTGACCGACTCGTACAGGTTGTCGATGCCCAGCCAGTCCTCGACCTTGGCGACGCCGGACTCGTGGATGGCGACCGTGCGCTTCTTCTCGTCGACCTCGTAGTCGCCGGTCTCCTCGATGCCCTTGAGCGGGTTGCCCGGCTCGCCCTTCTTCAGGCGGACGACGAGCTTGGCGAAGTCGCCGTACCACTTGGTGGCCTGGTCGGCCGGGCCCGAGATGATCAGCGGCGTACGGGCCTCGTCGACCAGGATCGAGTCGACCTCGTCGACGATCGCGAAATTGTGACCGCGCTGGACGAGCTCGTCCTTCGACCACGCCATGTTGTCGCGCAGGTAATCGAAGCCGAATTCGTTGTTCGTGCCGTACGTGACGTCGCAGGCGTACATCTCACGGCGCTGCGCGGGCGACATATTGGCAAGAATGCAGCCCACCTCGAGGCCGAGGAATTTGTGCACCCGGCCCATCATCTCGGAGTCGCGCTCGGCCAGGTAGTCGTTCACCGTGATCAGGTGGACGCCCTTGCCGGACAGCGCGTTCAGATACGCGGGGAGCGTACCGACGAGGGTCTTGCCCTCACCGGTCTTCATCTCGGCGACATAACCGAGATGCAGGGCGGCGCCACCCATCATCTGGACGTCGTAATGGCGCTGGCCGAGAACGCGCTTCGCCGCCTCGCGAACGGTCGCGAACGCCTCGGGGAGCAGGTCGTCCAGGCTCTCGCCGTCGGCGTACCGCTGCTTGTACTCATCGGTGAGCGCCCGCAACTCGGCGTCGGAGAGGTGGACGAAGTCCTCTTCGATGGAGTTGACCTGGTCCGCGATGCGGTGCAGTTTGCGCAGGATCTTGCCTTCGCCTGCACGCATGAGCTTGTTGAAGACGGACACTGAGGCTGGTCTCCTTGCCGGTCGGGCCTGTGCACTGGGTCGTATGTGGACTCTGGCGCGGGCACGGCAGGTGGTCCCCACCGCAACGGCCATCGTAAGCGAGGACCCCGCCACGCCGGGAGGTCCGCTCGCAGGAAGGCCCACTGTCACCCGCAAAGAGAACGGACAGGGGGCCCGGAAGGTGCCGGGCCGTCCCGAAAAGGTCTGGCGCGCCCCGCCCGCCGCGCCGAGAATCGGCCGATGGAGCCCACCACTGTCACTACCGAGCGTCTGCTGCTGCGCCCTTTCGAGCCCGCCGACACCGAGGCCGTCTTCCGGGCCTGCCAGGATCCCGGCATCCAGCGCTGGACGTCGATTCCCTCACCGTACGAACGGGAGCACGCGGAGGGCTTCACCGGCCGGATCGTGCCCGACGGCTGGCGCTACGGCACGGCGTACACCTTCGCGGCGCTCACCCAGGACGGCGGGGAACTGGTGGCGGCGCTGTCGTCGATCACGCGGGGTGAGGGCACCGCGGAAGTCGGGTACTGGGTGGCGGAGCCGCACCGCGGCCGCGGCTACGCCACGGAGGCGGTGCGGGCCCTCGCCCACTGGGCCTTCACCACGGCCGACGTGGAACGCCTGGAGTGGCGCGCCGAGGTCGGCAACGACGCGTCGCGCGCGGTGGCCGAGAAGGCCGGTTTCGTCATCGAGGGCATCCAGCGCTCCGGCATCGCGAACAAGGGCGTACGCCGCGACGGCTGGATCGGCGCGCTGCTCCCCTCCGACATCGGACTGCCCACGGGCCGCCCGTACCTGCCCGCCAGGACCTGATTTCCCCACGGTCCGGGCCCTGTTGTCAGTGACGGCCCTTAGGGTGCGGCCATGACCAGTCTGCTGCCGCCCACAGCCTCCCTGTCCGCCGACGAAGCCCGCAGGATCGCTCTGCGCGCCCAGGGGTTCCTGGGCGCGCCGGACCGGCGGGGCGGGGTCCGCGGCGTGCTGCGGCACCTGGGTGCGGTGCAGCTCGACACGATCTCCGTGCTGGCCCGCTCCCACGAACTGATCGCGTACGCCCGCCTCGGCGCCGTGGGCCGGGCGGCCGTGGAGGACGCCTACTGGACCGGCGGTCATGCCTTCGAGTACTGGTCGCACGCCGCCTGCATCCTGCCCATCGAGGAATGGCCGCACTTCGCCTTCCGCCGCCGCGCCTACCGCGACCGCCCGCAGTGGCACCACGACCTGCCGGACGGCGCGTACGACGCGGTGATCAAGCAGCTGCGCGCCGAAGGCCCGCTCACCGCGACCGAGTTGGGCGGCGCGAAGAACGGCGGGGAGTGGTGGGACTGGTCGGCGTCGAAGGTGGCCGTCGAGCGTGCGCTGATGTACGGCGAGGTGGTGTGCACCGAGCGGCGCGGCTGGAAGCGGGTCTACGACCTCGCCGAGCGCGCCGTCCCGGACGCCGTCCGCCACGACGACCTCGATGACACCGAGTGCCTTCGCCGTCTCGTGCGGCTGGCCGGGCAGTCGCTCGGCGTCGGTACGCGCGCCGACATCGCGGACTACCACCGCCTCAAGGGCGAGCAGGTCGAGGCCGTGATCGCCGAGTCGGGGCTGGTTCCGGTCGAGGTCGAGGGCTGGACCAAGCCCGCCTGGGCGGACCCCGAGGCCCTGGCGAGCACCCCGCTCGGCCGCCACCGCACGACGCTGCTGTCGCCCTTCGACTCGCTCGTCTGGGACCGTCCTCGCACCGAACGCATCTTCGGCTTCACGCACCGCCTGGAGGCGTACGTCCCCAAACCGAAACGAATTCACGGGTACTTCGCGATGCCCCTGCTCGCGGGCGGCCGGCTGCTGGGCCGGGTCGACCCGGCGCGCGAGGGCAGGACCCTGGTGGCGCGCCAGGTCTCCCTGGAGAGCCGGAAGGCGGCGGCGCCGATGGCCCGGGCCCTGGTCGAGGCGGCGGAGTGGGTCGGCTGCACGGACGTACGGCTGGAGCGCGTCGGTACACCGGACCTGCGCGCCGCGCTGACCGCCGAACTGGCCCGCCTCATCTGATCTCGAGGATTTTCTCCCGCATCGCGTAGACAACCGCCTCCATCCTGGAGTGCAGCTGCAGCTTCTCCAGGATGTTCCGGACATGGTTCTTCACGGTGTTCTCGGAGATGAACAACTCCTTGGCGATGTCGCGGTTGTTCATGCCGGTCGCGACCAGCTTGAGGACCTCGAGCTCCCGGTCGGTCAGCCGCGGCGCCGGGACGAGCCGTCGCTCGTCGGTGCGCTGGATCATCGACTTGAACTCCGTGAGGAGCTTGGACGCCATCGACGGGCTGATCTGGGACTGGCCGTCGGCCACCGCACGGATCGCGGTGGCCACCTCGTCCGTGGAGATCTCCTTGAGGAGATACCCCGTCGCACCCGCCTTGATCGCGTCGTAGAGGTCCGCCTCCTCGTCGCTGATCGTCAGCATGATGATCTTCGCGCTGGGAGCCACTTCCTTGATCGAGGTACAGGCCTCGATGCCACCGCGCTTGGGCATCCGTACGTCCATCAGCACGATGTCGGGCAACAGATCGGCGGCCTTGTCCACGGCCTCCGCCCCGTCACCGGCCTCGCCGACGACCTGGATGTCCTCCTCCTGCGCCAGGACGATCTCCAGCCCCCGGCGGAACAGGGCGTGGTCGTCCACGACCAGCACCCTGATGGGCTCCTTGCGCGACCCTCCGGCGTCCGTGTCGAGACCGTCGGATCCGTCGGCATCCTCCATGCCGGACCCGCCGTGCACCGGACCGAAGCTGTCCGCCATCGTTCCTCCCCCTGAAGGCCGTGGCCCGAAATTCATGAGCTGCCCCAACCACAGTGTGCAGAGCACCGATTGGCTTGCGACGCCATGATTTCATGCCCGGACGACGCAGCGGTGGTCCTTCGGTCGCACGATGGTGCCCCCGGGTGCGCACAGGCGTTCCAGGGGCACCACCACAGAGGGGTACGGCACGCTGCCCGCGCTGGTTCAGCGTGCCCGGCGGATCACCCGCCGAGCGCACCGCCGGCGCCGCCCACCTCGGCTTCGGCCAAAGCGTCCGTCGTCAGATGGATGACACCGTAGTCGTAGGCGTGCCGCCGGTAGACGACACTGGGCTCCTTCGTCTCGGAGTCGACGAAGAGGTAGAAGTCGTGCCCGACCAGCTCCATCTCGTAGAGCGCCTGGTCGAGCGTCATCGGTGCCGCGACGTGGGTCTTCTCGCGGACCACCAGCGGTCCTTCGCCCTGCACTTCGAGCGGGCCGATCCTGGTGGTGGGGATGGCGGGCGCCGCCTCCTCGGTGACGAGCGTCCCGTTGCCGTTGAGGGCTGCGGCGTCCGGCACCACCGTACCGACCTCGGCGGCCGACAGCCTGCCGTTGCCACGGCGCGTGTGACGCTTGTCGTGCTGCTTGCGCAGCCGTGCCTCCAGCTTCCCCGTGGCGAGGTCCAGCGCCGCGTACGGGTCAGCGGCCGATGCCTCGGCCCGGATCACCGGACCACGCGAGTGAAGCGTGATCTCCACCCGGTCGGAACGGTCGGCCTGCCGCGGGTTGGGCTCCTTGGACACCTCGACGTCCAGGCTGATCACCTTGCCGTCGAGCTTCTGGATCTTGTCCAGCTTCAGCTTCTCGGCCACGTGCTTGCGGAACCTCTCGGGCACCTCGGTCTTGCGGCCCTTGACGACGATGTCCACGCAGAACTCCGTTCCCGGATAGCCCCGCTTCAGCGGCGGGGCGTCTCCCTTTCGCACCAGGTTCCGGTGCTCACCGGAACCTCGGACTTGGTGACTTTCACCTCCTCCTCCCCAGTCGACAAGGTCTCCACCCCATCGACTTCGGGCTGAAGAGAAAACCCGAAGCGCAGCCGTCCACATGAACCAGTGAGGCGCAAGCTCTGCTTTCCTCACAACCGAACATAGCTCGCTCGGACGCATGTCGGCACCCGCTACCGGTGCGTACCTCCGATCAAGTGCTTTTCTTCCGTCACCACCTGCAACGATCCGAGTTCCCCCTCAGTTCCGGTTCATTCCGAAGGAGAGCGCCGGTGCCGCGACCACAGCCGCGCTCAGCTGGCCGGATGCGGAAACCAGCCGTTCCTGGGTGGCACTCAGTGCACGGGCCGCCTCCGCGAGCGAAGCTCCCGTTGTCATGAGATCGTCCACCAGTACGGCCCGGCCGCCCTCCAGCAGCCGGTTGCCCCCGGCGGCCACTTCCAGGGCCCCCGCCAGGTTCGCGCCGCGCTCCCGGGCACTCAGGCCCGCCTGGTCGGACACCGCACGCCGCTGTCTGAGGACCGCGAGCACCCGGGCCGGCACCCCGGCGCGCCGCAGCTCACCCGCAGCCGCCAGCGCGATCCGGCGTGCCGGATCGTGCCCGCGCGCCCTGACCGCCCCGGGCGCGGACGGCACGGGTACGAGCAGCAGCGGCTCCGCCGCCCCGGCCGGTGAACCGGCCGCCGCACCCCGTACCGCGCCCGCCAGTGCGACGCCCAGCGGCCCGGCCAGCCCCAGCACGCCCCGCTCCTTGTGCCCGAGCAGCACGGCCCGTACCGCGTCCTCGTAGGGAGCGGCGGCGTGGACCACCGGCAGTCCCGGCGGCTCGGGACACGGGCGCACCCGGCGCGCACCCGCGCCGTACAGCGCTTGCCCGCACTCAGCGCACAGCAGCGTCCGCGGCCTGCCGCAGCCGCCGCACGCGACCGGCAGCACCAGGCCGGAGATCTCCCGCCACCACCCGCGCATGACACCCACACTGCCGGTCCGCGCCCGCGCCAGCCACCCCTGTGGAAAACCCTGAAGCCCCAGAAGGCCCAGAAGACCCGGAAGGACCGGCAGCCAGGAACCCGCGTCTGCACCCGCACACGCACCCGGTGCGGAAGCGGGCCCGGCGCCGGCTAACCCGGGTAGACCGGGGACGATCCCTTGCTGACCACGGTCTTCCAGTTGGCACCGGGCGGCAACCGCACAATGCCGTCCTCCAGCGAGTGCGCCAGCAGCGGCAGCCGGTCGTCGTCCGCCGAGGCGACCGCCGTCACCCGGTTCGCACCCGGCACCGACTGGGCGTCCGACGTCGAACCGTCCGTCTGCAGATACCGCAGTTGCTGCACCCCGCCGGACTCGCGGCCGACCACCACCAGACGGCTGCGGCCGGCCCAGGACACGGCCGTCACCTCCTCCATCTGCGGGGCGATGGGCCGCAGGTCGGCGACGGACACTTCCGGCTCGTCAGCGGGCCCGTGCCGCTCGACCCGGCCGAGCTTCAAGGTCGTCCGGCCGTCCTGCGAGACCAGCAGCGCGATCCGTACGCCGTCCGCCGACACCTTCAGAGCTTCGATACGAGCCCCGTCGAGGCCGTCGACGACCTTGACCTCCTCCGGCTCGCCCTCGCCGCCCGCCAGCCGCAGCAGCCGCGGCTGGCGGGGGTCCCGGTCGGCCACCCACAGGTCGCCCCGGCCGTCCCAGCTCGGCGCCGAGAGGCGGTCCGTCTTCTCCCTGGCACTGCTGGTCAGCACCGGCTCCCGCGGCTCGCCGTCCGAGACGACGGACGCCACATACAGCGAACGCGCGTCCTGCGAGACCCCCGCCGCACGCCGTTCGTCGCGCGCCACCGCGACCGCGCCGAGCTGCCGCTCGCCGTTGCCGAAGGGGCCCGGCACGGGATCGGCCTCATCGTCGGCGTCGGCGTTCTCGGTGTTTGCCACCATCCGTACGAGACGGTGCTTGGTGTCGAGGAAGTACTGGTAGTCGGGGCTCCCCGAAGCACGTTCGGGAGCGAAGTCCTGCGCCTGGTCACCGCCGAGCACGCACAGCGTCGAGCCGTCCGACCGCTGCAGCTCCACCTGACCGGCCCGGTACGACGTCAGGTTCCGCACGGTGAACAGCAGTTGGGCCGCCATCTCCCTGCACCGCTTCTGGCCGACGTTGGACGCCTTCGTGTTGAGCGGCACCTTGAGAGCGTTGCGGTCGTCGAACACCAGCGACTTGGTGCCCTCCTTCAGCTTCAGCGCCGTACCCGTGGGAAAACTGGAGTTCACCACCGGCTTCAGCCAGTTGGTCGGGCCGCTCAGCAGCGCCTCGACCGTCTGCGTCACCGGGTCCATCTGGGTCTGCGGGTCCATGCGCTTGCGCACATAGACCGGGTCCGCGACCAGCCACGGGTGGGCGGCCCCGGTCCGCTCGGACGACGTACCCGAGGCGAAGTAGTACTTGTTGACAGAGCTGTAGATGCGCTCGAAGTCCGACTCACCGAGCACCAGGCCCTGCGGCAGGCCGTCGATGCGCCACTCCTGGCCGTCCGGGCCGCCCTGCCTGCTGAGATGGATCGTTTCCCGGTACTCGCGATTGACCGGCCGGTACGCGCGCTGCCCGTTCACCTCGGCGATCTCCGTGCCGGTCAGCGCGTACGTGTAGACCCCGCCCTCTCGGTCACTGGCCCGCTGGTCCTGGGGCACCGGTCCGTCGGCCAGCACCGTGACCCGGCTCGGGTTCCACTTCTCGGACGCCTTCTTCGTCAGGTACTTGCGGGCCGTGGCGAACTGCGGGTCGTCGCCCGTCATCGCCTCCAGGAACCCCTCGACGATCTCGTTGGGCTGCGCCCCGTCCCTCGGGGCCATCCCGTACACCCGCACCTGCGAGTCGCCGCGCGGAGAAGCATCCACAGCCTCCACGTCACCGCTGTCCGGCATGGACGCACAGCCGGCCAGCAGCAGCCCGCCGCACCCCAGCAGCACCGGCGTACGGGGCACCCGCCACCGGCCGCCGCGTCCTCGCTCAGTGCCCACGGGTGATGTCCTTCCGCTCCGCCTGCGATGAACTGTCGCCGTCGCCCGCCGGGCGCGCCACCACCCGGGCCCCACTGCCCGGCAGCGCCGTCGGGTCCGCCGTGGGCGCCGCACGCGACGCCGCCGGAAGCGGCGACCGCTCGGCGCCCGGCTGGGCGGGCACGGTCGAGAGCCGGTGCGCGCCGCTGTCCGGCCTGCCCGGCCCGTTCCCCGCGATCCGGCTGTCCGCCTCCGCGCGCTCGCGCCCACGCCGCGAATCCTCGGGCTCCAGCGGAATCGGCGAACCGCGCAGCGACTCGTCCGCCGTACGCGGCAGGGTCAGCCGGAACTGCGATCCGCCACCCGGCTCTCCCCACGCCTGCAGCCAGCCGCCGTGCAGCCGCGCGTCCTCGACGGCGATGGACAGCCCGAGGCCGGTCCCGCCGGTGGTGCGCGCCCGCGCCGGATCGGCCCGCCAGAACCGGTTGAAGACCCGCGTCGCCTCCCCCGGCTTGAGCCCGACGCCGTAGTCACGGACCGCCACGGCGACCGCCCCGCCCGCGGCGCCCAGCCGGACCACGACGTCCCGGCCCTCACCGTGCTCGACGGCGTTGACCACGAGATTGCGCAGTACGCGCTCCACCCGCCGGGCATCGGCCTCGGCGACGACGGGCTGTTCGTCACCGGTCACCCGTATCCGGCTGCCCTTGCGCTCGGCCAGCGGCTCGGCGCCCTCGATGACCCGGCGTACGACCTCACGCAGGTCTATCGGCTCGGCCTCCAGAGCCGCCGCGCCCGCGTCGAACCGGCTGATCTCCAGCAGGTCGGCGAGCAGCGACTCGAACCGGTCCAGCTGCCCGGCGAGCAGCTCCGCGGAGCGCGCCGTCACCGGATCAAAATCAGCCCGCGCCTCATGAATGACATCGGCGGCCATCCGTACGGTCGTCAGCGGCGTGCGCAGCTCGTGCGAGACGTCCGAGACGAAGCGCCGCTGCAACCGGGACAGCTCCTCCAGCTGCTGGATCTTGACCTGCAAATTCTGCGCCATCTTGTTGAAGGCCTCGCCGAGCCGGGCGATGTCGTCTTCGCCCGTGACCTTCATACGCTCCTGGAGCCGGCCGGCGGACAGCCGCTCGGCGACCCCCGCGGCCATGCGCACGGGCGTGACGACCTGCCGCACGACCAGCCACGCGATGCCGCCGAACAGGACGACGACGAACACTCCCGCGGTGGCGAGCGTGGTCTTCACCAGGCTCAGCGACTCCTCCTCCTGCGTCAGCGGGAAGAGGTAGTAGAGCTGGTAGGGCTGGCCGCTGTTGTCGTTCAGCTGCTTGCCGATGACCAGGCCCGGCTCGGGATCCTGCGCGTCCGTGTACGTGATCCGGACAAAGGCCTTGTACGCCTTGCCGGTCCCTTCGTCGATCGCGTCCCGCAGCTTCTGCGGCACGCTCGCACTCTGGTTCACGCCGCCCGAGGCACGGGGCCCCCGGTTGATGGAACTCTCGTCGTCCGAGTCGGCGCTCAGCGCCACCACGTGGAAGGCCTGCCGGCCGCCACTGGCCAGCTGCTCGACCAGCTCGGTCCGCCAGTTGGTGGAGTTGCGGGCGGCGGCCCGGATCTCCGAGCTGTCGCCGGCCCCCGCACCCGTTCCCGCGACGGTACGGGCCTTCTCCTCCGCCACATCGAATCCACCGGCCGCCTGGCTCTGGGCGGCCTCCTGCTTCGCGTCGAGCAGGCCGTTGCGCACCTGCCACATCACGACGAAACCGAGCAGCAGCACCACACCGAGCGACATCAGCAGCGAACCGACGACCACGCGCAGCTGGATGTTCCGCCGCCACAGCCGCAGGGAGGGCAGCAACGGCCGGCGCACCCAGCGCGCGAAGAGCCGCAGCGCGGGTCCGCTCTGCAGAAAACGGCCCCCCCTGGACATGGGCATCCCTCGCCGAGGACCGGCAGCCCGCCCCGTACGGACTCCCGGCTCCCCGGGCATCGGAGCAGCGCTGCCTCGGGTCATGTCAGCTCGGTCCGGCCTTGTAGCCGACCCCGCGGACGGTCACGACGATCTCCGGCCGCTCGGGGTCCTTCTCGACCTTCGAGCGCAGCCGCTGAACATGGACATTGACCAGCCGGGTGTCCGCGGCATGGCGGTATCCCCACACCTGCTCCAGCAGCACCTCGCGGGTGAACACCTGCCACGGCTTGCGGGCGAGCGCGACCAGCAGGTCGAACTCGAGCGGGGTCAGGGCGATGGACTGCCCCTCCCGCTTCACGGAATGACCGGCCACGTCAATGACCAGGTCCCCGATCGCCAGCTGTTCCGGCGCCGGCTCCTCCGACCTCCTCAGTCGCGCCCTGATACGGGCGACGAGCTCCTTGGGCTTGAACGGCTTGACGATGTAGTCGTCAGCACCGGACTCCAGCCCGACGACCACATCTACGGTGTCGCTCTTGGCGGTGAGCATCACGATCGGCACCCCGGACTCGGCCCGGATCAGCCGGCAGACTTCGATGCCGTCCCGTCCGGGCAGCATGAGATCCAGCAGCACCAGGTCGGGTTTGGCCTCCCTGAATGCGGCAAGTGCCTTGTCGCCATCCGCTACGAACGACGGTTCAAATCCTTCACCACGCAGCACAATGCCGAGCATCTCGGCCAGTGCGGTGTCGTCGTCGACGACAAGGACGCGTCCCTTCATAAACGACATCATCCCATTAGCTAATCGTTACCTGGCGTGACCTGGCACACAGCTCCTCCAGACCGGCCCCTGTGACCGGGGAAATCGCACCCTGCTCCGTGACGATCGCGGTCACCAGCTCCGGCGGCGTTACGTCGAAGGCCGGGTTGTACGCCTGTGTTCCCAACGGCGCCACGGGCATCCCGGCCCCCACACCGGCATCGGAACCGGCCACCGCAATCAGCGGCACGGTGAACTCTGTCACCTCCTGCCCCGACCGCTGCTCCACCTCGATGGACGCACCGTCCCGGGTGCCGAGATCCACGGTCGTCACAGGTGCGACGACAATGAACGGTACGTGGTGGTACTTGGCCAGCACCGCGAGCGGATAGCTCCCCACCTTGTTCGCCACCGAACCGTCGGCGGCGATCCGGTCCGCCCCGATCAGTACGGCGTCCACCTCACCCGCTGCGAACAGCGAACCCGCCGCGTTGTCCGTGAGCAGCGTGTACGCCATCCCGTTGCGGGCCGCCTCGTACGTCGTGAGCCTGGCTCCCTGCAGCAGCGGGCGGGTCTCGTCGACCCACAGCCGCCGCAGCCTGCCCGTCCGGTGCGCCGCCAGCGCCACCGCGAACGCCGTGCCCTCACCGCCCGAGACCAGCGCCCCGGTGTTGCAGTGGGTCAGGATCCGGTGCCCGCCTCCTGGCAGCAGCTCGTCCAGCAGAGCCAGCCCGTGCTCCGCCATCCGCACGCTGGCCTCGGCGTCGGCCCGGTGCAGTTCCCGTGCCGCGGCCAGTGCGGACGCCGCCGCCGCCTCGGTGCCCGCCCCCCTCCCGACGGCCGCCCGGTAGGCCTCCGCCGCGAGCCGCACGCCGTACCCGAGATTCACCGCGGTGGGCCGCGCCCGCTGCAGCAGCGCCACGGCCTCGTCCACGTCGTACCCCCGCGCGGCGGCCAGGGCCACGCCGTAGGCACCGGCGAGGCCCAGCAGTGGCGCCCCGCGGACAGCGAGCGTCTGGATGGCCTGCACCAGGGCAGGCACATCCGTACAGACCAGCTCGACCTCCTCGGCGGGCAGCCGCGTCTGGTCGAGCAGCACCAGCACGGGCCCCTCGGGCGGCTCCTCCCAGCGCAGCGAAGGGAGCGCGGGCGGCTTGGCGCCCGCTGGGAATTGCGCGTCCTGATCAGCCATCTGCCCAGTCTGCCGGTGAGGCACCGACAATTGAAGGTGCAAAGGAGATACGGGGCCCGGCCCGCCGACCGGTCCCCATGACACGATGGCTGTCGACCTGCCGCCGCGACCGCGGACGGGCACCGTGAAGGAGCGACAATGAACGACTCTCCGGGCTGGGCCTCGCCCGGATCTGCCCCCTCCGACGACCAGCAGCCTGGCGTTCCCCGGCCCGCCGAGCCGGCCGACCAGGGCGACGCCGCGTCGAAGTGGTCCAAGGCGCAGCCGCCGGCCGGCCAGTGGTCCGCGCCCAGTGCCCCCGAGGGGCCTCCGACCCCTCCGCAGCAACCCGCGCCGAACTGGGGTGGCAGGCCCCAGGGAGGCGGCTGGGGAGGCCCGCCCCCCGCCGCCAAGCCGGGAGTGATCCCACTGCGCCCGCTCGGGGTCGGCGAGATCCTCGACGGAGCGGTGTCGACACTGCGCGCCCACTGGCGCACCGTCCTCGGCATCACGGTCACCGTCGCCGTGATCACGCAGGTCTGCGACGTCCTGATCCAGCGCTACCTGCTTCCCGAGCCGGCCCAGGTCGACCCGGACGCCACACCGTCCGAGGCTCTGAGCCAGTCCCTCGACGCGATGCAAGCCACCTTGGTCGGCGCGTTCCCCTCGTTCGTGATCACCCTCATCGCCACGCTCTTCACCACGGCGCTGCTCACCATGGTGGTCAGCCGCTCCGTACTCGGCCGCCCCGTAACGCTCTCCGACGCCTGGCACGAGGCCAAGCCCCGGCTGCCGCAGCTGCTCGGCCTGACCCTGCTGCTCACCGCCATGGCCGTCGGCATCATGGCGGTCGGCATCGTGCCCGGAGTCCTGCTGGGGTCCGAAGCGGGCATCGTGCTGTCGCTGCTGGGCGGTCTCGCGGCTTTCGTCGTCACTCTGTGGCTGATGATCCGCTTCAGCCTCGCCTCCCCGGCGCTGATGCTGGAGCGGCAGGGCATCATGAAGTCCCTGTCGCGATCCGCCAAGCTGATCAGCGGCGCCTGGTGGCGCGTCTTCGGCATCCTCCTGCTCACAGGCCTGTTGACCCTCATCGTGTCGATGATCATCGCCGTACCGTTCGGCCTCATCGCCTACGCCGCGGACGACGGCCTGGGCGGACTGCTCACCGGGCAGGCGCCCGAGTTCGGCTGGCCCTTCCTGATCATCACCGGCATCGGCGCAGTGATCGCCGCCTCGATCACCTATCCGATCTCCGCCGGCGTGAGCGTCCTGCTCTACGTGGACCAGCGCATCCGCCGTGAGGCTCTCGACCTCGAACTCGCCCGCGCCGCAGGCGTCCCCGGCTACGGCCCCCAGCAGCCCACCGACACCACACCCGGGGGCTGATGCGGTGTCCACGGCGGGGGGCAGGACAGCGGCGCGCCTCCGGGCTCGCGCAAGCGACGACGTACCGGTGGACACTCCACGCGTCCCGGCCCGCGAGGCCGCGGAGCGTGAACTGTCCAGGCCGCTGTACCACGAGAACGACCCGAATCTCCTCGAACGCGCCATCGACCGCTTCTGGGAATGGGTCAACGACCTGTTCACCGCCGCTTCTGGAGCCACGCCCGGGGGCGCGGTCGGGCTCGTGGTCGTCGTCGTGCTCGTCGTGCTCCTCGCCGTCGTCCTGTGGCTGCGCCTCGGCACCCCGCAGCGCACACCTTCGGCCGGAGGCACGCTGTTCGAGGAAGGCCCGCGCAGCGCGGCGGAGCACCGCGCCGCCGCAGAGACACACGCCGCCGCGCACCGCTGGAACCAGGCCGTCCAGGAGTGCATGCGAGCCGTCGTGCGCTCCCTGGAGGAGCGGGTCCTCCTCGATCCGCGCCCCGGCCGTACCGCGGACGAGGCCGCGGCGGAAGCCGGACGTTCCCTGCCCGGCCACGCCGACCGGCTGCGCGCCGCCGCCCGCGAGTTCGACGACGTCACATACGGCGGCCGCACCGCCGACGAGCAGGCGTACCAGCGCCTGAGTGAACTCGACTCCGACCTCCGGCGCACGAAGCCGCTGCTCGACGCCACGGCCCAGGGAGCTGCCGAATGACCGGAGCTCCCCCTCTCTCCACATCGACCGCCCTCACCGCCCGCCAGCTCTGGACGCGCACCCGCGGTCTCCTCCTGGGAGCGGTCGTCGTCCTGGTCGCCGGGATCGCCATCGCCGCCGCACGCTCCGGTGACCAGCACGGCAGTCTCGATCCCCGCTCCGCGGACCCCAACGGCAGCCGCGCCGTCGCCGAACTCCTTACAGCCCGCGGTGTCACCACCCGCGTGGTCACCACCCTCGACAAAGCCACGAGCGCGGCAGCACCCGACACCACTCTCCTGGTGACGACCCCCGATCTCCTGACACCCCACCAGCAGAGGCAACTCCGCACCGCGGTAGAGGGCTCCGGCGCCCGCACCGTCCTCCTCACCCCGGGCAGCCCTTCCGTCTCCACCCTCGCACCGGGCGTACGCGCCGCGGCCCGCACCGCCGTGTCGGCGCGCTCCCCCCAGTGCTCGCTGCCCGCCGCGCTCCGCGCCGGCGACGCCGACACCGGCGGAATCCGCTACACCGCCGAGGCTCCCGGCAGCGACGCCTGCTACCTCAGCGACGACCTCCCCACCGTTCTCCGCGTCCCTGCCCCAGCAGGCGGCGACACCGTCCTGCTGGGCGCGCCGGACATGCTCTACAACGACCGCCTCGACAAGCAGGGCAACGCCTCGCTCACCCTTCAACTCCTCGGTTCCCGGCCTCACCTCGTCTGGTACCTCCCCTCGCTCGGCGACGCCTCGGCCACCGACGGCGGCAGAAGCAGCTTCTACGACCTGGTCCCTCCGGGCTGGCTCTGGGCAACACTCCAACTCGCCCTCGCCGCCGTGCTCACCGCCGTCTGGCGAGCCCGTCGACTCGGTCCCCTCGTCACCGAACAGCTCCCTGTAGCCGTCCGGGCCTCCGAAACCGCCGAGGGCCGCGCCCGCCTCTACCGCAGAGCCAACGCCCGCGACCGCGCGGCCTGGGCCCTGCGCTCGGCCACCCGCACCCGGCTGGCCCCCCTCCTCGGCGTGCCCCTCTCCCGGGCCCACGCCTCCGACGTCCTGATCCCAGCCGTCTCCGCCCACCTGCCGACGACCGGCCGGGACCTCCCGGCGCTTCTCTTCGGCACCGCACCCCCCGACGACGCCGGCCTCATCCGCCTGGCAGACGAACTCGACGCCCTCGAAAGAGAGGTACGCGCTTCATGAGCGCCCAGCCCGCAGAGAACCCGGACAGCGCCCGAGCCTCGCTCGAAGCCCTGCGCACCGAGATCGCAAAGGCCGTGGTCGGCCAGGA
The DNA here is from genome assembly GCF_053591455.1 of Streptomyces sp. NPDC003016. Classification (NCBI taxonomy): domain Bacteria; kingdom Bacillati; phylum Actinomycetota; class Actinomycetes; order Kitasatosporales; family Streptomycetaceae; genus Streptomyces; species Streptomyces sp. NPDC003016. The sequence goes on along the minus strand of NZ_JBSFTV010000029.1, from coordinate 2,340 downwards.
TCCCGCTGTCACCGGACTCGTCGTAGCCCTCCTCTGCCGAGGCCATGTCCTGCTCGAAGGAGTCCCCGGAGTGGCCAAGACACTGCTCGTCCGCGCGCTCGCGGCCTCCCTCGAACTGGACACGAAACGCGTCCAGTTCACCCCCGACCTCATGCCCAGCGACGTCACGGGCTCCCTGGTCTACGACGCCCGCACCGCCGAGTTCTCCTTCCAGCCCGGCCCTGTCTTCACCAACCTCCTGCTCGCGGACGAAATCAACCGCACGCCTCCCAAGACCCAGGCATCTCTCCTGGAGGCGATGGAGGAGCGACAGGTCACGGTCGACGGCACACCCCGTCCTCTGCCCGATCCCTTCCTGGTAGCCGCGACCCAGAACCCCGTCGAGTACGAGGGCACTTACCCCCTCCCCGAGGCCCAGCTGGACCGCTTCCTCCTCAAGCTCACGGTTCCGCTCCCGTCCCGCGAGGACGAGATCGGCGTCCTGACCCGCCACGCAGAGGGCTTCAACCCCCGTGACCTGCACGCTGCGGGCCTACGCCCGGCAGCCGGCCCCGCCGACCTGGAGGCGGCCCGTGCCGCCGTGGCCAAGACCTCCGTCTCCACGGAGATCACCGGCTATGTCGTGGATATCTGTCGAGCCACCCGTGAATCCCCCTCGCTCACTCTCGGCGTCTCCCCGCGAGGCGCCACCGCCCTGCTCTCCACCGCTCGGGCCTGGGCCTGGCTCACCGGCCGGGACTATGTCATTCCCGATGATGTGAAAGCCTTGGCTCTCCCGACCTTGCGCCACCGCATTCAGCTCCGGCCCGAGGCCGAGATGGAAGGAGTCACCGCAGACTCCGTCATCACCGCGATCCTCGCCCACGTCCCCGTCCCCCGCTGAGGCGATGACTGTGGCCCTCACCGGACGAACCGCACTCCTCGCGGCCCTCGGCTCGATCCCCATCGGCGTCCTCGCGCCGAACTGGTCCGGGGTCCTCGCCGTGAACGCTCCCCTCACGCTCGCAATTCTGTGCGACTACGCCCTGGCCGCGCCAGTGCGAAAGCTTCGTTTCACCCGAAGTGGTGATACGTCAGTTCGACTGGGTGACGGTGCTCAGATCCAGCTGACCGTCACCAACCCCTCGGGCCGTCCCCTACGCGGTCAGCTCCGCGACGCCTGGCCGCCCAGCAGCTGGCCCACGGGCACCGAGCAGACAGCGTCACGTCACGAACTGGCGGTCCCTGCCGGCGAGCGCCGTCGTCTCACCACCACTCTCCGGCCCACCCGCCGTGGCGACCGCCAAGCAGAACGGATCACCGTCCGCTCGTTCGGCCCCCTCGGCCTCGCAGCCCGCCAAGGCACCCATCGAGTCCCTTGGACGGTCCGCGCCCTGCCCCCCTTCGCAAGCCGGAAGCACCTTCCCTCCAAGCTGGCCCGTCTGCGCGAACTCGATGGTCGCACCAGCGTCCTGACACGCGGAGAAGGAACCGAATTCGACAGCCTTCGCGACTACGTGCCCGGTGACGACACCCGCTCCATCGACTGGCGCGCCACCGCCCGGCAGAACACCGTCGCCGTGCGCACGTGGCGCCCGGAACGCGACCGCCACATCCTTCTCGTCCTCGACACCGGCCGCACGTCGGCCGGTCGCGTCGGCGACGTACCGCGCCTGGACGCTTCGATGGACGCAGCTCTTCTCCTCGCGGCTCTCGCCTCGCGGGCGGGAGACCGAGTGGACCTGCTGGCCTACGACCGCCGTACTCGCGCTCAAGTCCAGGGCCGTACCGCAGGTGACGTTCTGCCCGCGCTAGTCAGTGCCCTGGCTCCCCTGGAGTCCGCGCTGGTGGAAACCGACGCCCGGGGCCTCAGCGCAATGGCGCTGGCCAACGCCCCCCGGCGCTCTCTAATCGTGCTGCTCACCAGCTTGGACGCAGGACCGGTCGAGGAAGGCCTCCTCCCCGTCCTCCCGCAGCTCACCCAGCGCCACACCGTTGTGGTGGCCTCAGTGGCAGATCCTCACATCGAGCAGATGACAACCGGTCGTGGCACAGCGGACGCGGTCTACGAAGCTGCCGCCGGCACACAGGCTCAGCAGCAACGCCGCCGCACAGCAGAAAAGCTCATCCGCCACAACGTCACCGTCGTTGACGCCTCCCCCGATGACCTGGCCCCGGCCCTCGCCGATGCCTACCTCACGCTGAAGGCAGCAGGCCGCCTGTAAAGACACCAAACAAGGAAAAGCTCCGCCGACGGGCGGCAGGGCCCGGAATGCAGGAAAGCCCCGCACCATGAATGGTGCGGGGCTTTCCCACAATGATTGTTCGGCGGTGTCCTACTCTCCCACAGGGTCCCCCCTG